>NZ_JBHIOE010000009.1:82635-100458 GCF_042195335.1 Bartonella sp. CL25QHWL
TGAGGTTTTCTGAGGTTTTCTGAGGTTTTCTGAGGTTTTCTGAGAAATGCAAGAGCCGTACAACGAAAAAAGAGATGCAAATGCCTTAATACGCGTTTAGCTTATCAAAAAGGGGGATATAATGGCACTTTTTCCATTTTCTATTGCTGATATTGATGATCCGGAATGTATTCGTGTGGTTCTTTATGCTAGCGGAAGAATGGGACATGCTCCTTTGAATGCTCTGTTGAAGCAAACACGTCAAGATCTCCAATGTTTTGATAAAATACAGACTCAAAATATTCTCCAACTTACACAGCGTTTGGATATTTTAGAACAACAATTGAAAACGATTATCAAAGATCTTGAAGATGTGAAACACAAACAAGACGCTGAAGAAGCGGATAAAAGTAAAACGATGGGTGATTAACCATCTCGATTTGTGTCTCTATGGGATTTAGCTCCTTTAAAGCAGTGAGATAGATAGTTGTGAACAGGATAGTTATTTGCCTGTCCATAGAGCATTTATTTTTTTGATCAACCAAAAATGAAAAAGAGGTATTCTATAATGAAAAAATTGATTTTAATATTTTTAGCTTTGTGTCTTACTGGACCAGCTTCTGCACGTTTGAGGACTATTTCAGATGATTGTTCAGATATCGGCGGAACAATGGTTCGATCACAAATCATCAATAATATTTCTGTCATTCCATATAAAAATTTGCAAGGGGTAAATATTCTCTCTGTTTTGGAAACGAGGCCTACAGAAGAGCCAGAAATGTCACAAATTACAGGAAGAACATTTCATATTCAAAGTCCTGAGATTGTTGAGCTGGCCTATAGAGCTTACAGTACATCGCAATTCGTTGATATTTGTTACAGAAGTAACTATCCAATCAATGTTATTCGAGGGCTGAGAGTGCGTGATAATTAAGCGTATTATCTGTATTCGTTGTGACTTAAATAAGTGATGCTTGGAAAATGGTCAATCTTCTACACTAAGGTTATTTTAACCCTAGCAGTTTTCTGATTTACAGTTTTTACTCAGAGTATAATCGTTCATGTTTTACAGAATTCATGAGTGATCGGTATTGAGGATCTATCTTAAGATATTCAACTACAGTTTTTTCTATTTTAAACTGAGTAATTTTGCATCAATCGTCGTTTGAGCTTAGATGGCAATTTCATTCTAGCGTTTGGTGTTAGAAAGATTTTAAGCGTAGTGAGGCTGTAAATACTTGTCTTAATTGTCTTTGTTGACAGTATGCCGCTTGCGATAGGCAATAAATCATAGACACATTTTGAATCCGTAGAATGCACGTACATTAACAATGGCAGACATTTTCAGTGGTAGTATTGCCAATGATAGAGCTTGTGCATGCGATGTTTTGTTGTGTGAATAAGTCATCATTCACGCGGCACCAATAAGGGAAGGCTTTGCTGTAGAGCCTGTAAAATAAATCGTGCAACAAGCGGGGTAGGGGTCAGAATAGACTGAGATGAGGCAGCCTTATCACGGGCTAAAGCTGGTCAAAATTCTCGTCTTTAAGGAGGCGAGGAGGCTAAAAATATCCATTAGATTGCATGGGGATGCATTTCATGTCCGTTGCAATAAATTTAAAAGAGGTAAATTATGAAAAGTTTTTTGAAAAAAATATCCATTGTTTTGGTGATGATAGCATTAACAACAGGTGTTTCTCATGCTGGAGTTTATGAACAAAACGGTTATCTCAATTCGGTTCAAGTCGTTAGCGCAGGAGCACAATGTCGCCTAGAGCTCAGATACGGTATCAGCCCTACTTCAGACATTCAAAAAGGTATTTGGGGCTGTGATAACATTGTTGGAAAAAGTATTTTGGATTTGGCAAAAACCGCAGTCATTTTGAACAGAAAAGTAATGGTTATTTTTGAAGCGGGTCATGTGCCAGCAAAAAGGGTTTTAGCCATCACTTTAAAATAAGATCAATAGGGGTTTTTCTCCCTTTTTATATCTGTAACGCTTCAAGAGGTTACAGGTATAAAATATGGAGTGTATATCAAAGGTATAAAAATGTTTCAAAGAGCATTCTCAGTATTTTTAGTGACAGTTTTATTTTTTTTCTTTTCAGATGTAAATCTGTCATATGCTATTGATCCTCCCCATATGGTTTTCCGTATAGATGATCGCTCTCCATCTGTTATATTCTTTGGAGGAGGTTTTGCCCCTTGGGGGGATGATCAGGATATCATACATCATGTAACTGGGCACTCTATTGCTCAACAGACTTCAGCATTTGTGTCTACAACTGCAAATATGGATGCAGTTTACAGAATGGCGCGGCAACAGATTGCTAATAATCCTGATGAAACGTACTGGCTATATGAAATTATTCCAGATATAAATTTTTATTATGTTCCTAACTCACTCTTTGATACAGCCATGTCTGCTGACAACGTTGTTCAACATGAACAAGTTATGGATCTTTATTATGCATATTTATGGCAGGATGAATGGGCTTCGCTGGGGGCAATCAATACAAATCATATATACTCTGCAAGAAGTATTATGCAGCAAGCGAATGGTGATATTGTCATTGGTCCTAGAACCTTTAATTCTCTTTTTGTTGCCGCTCCATCACAAGTAAATTCGGGGACACTTCCTTCACAAGATTACACTTTTTTATCAGCTTATTATTCTGATAGCGAGGATGCGTTATCTCCAATGTCACTGGCATTTCTTGTAGAATCCTGTAACAGCTCTTCATCCAGTGGTCATATGGAGCGTTCTGGGGATTCTTCCTGCAGCACATACAAACATTCTGTTGATGATATTATGTATAAAATGAATCTATGGTATGAAGCTCTTTAAAGAATTACAGCTATATCTTGCTATTTAATCAAAAACAAAAAAGTAGGGAGATAGCGCATTTCTGTTTTATTTGATTGGTTCTGATGCGCATAGTGCGTAGGGCAGAGAAAATTTTTCGGTATTATGAAGTGTGATAGGGGTGCTATAAAGCATAGGTGTGACATCATCAAAAATGGAAGCGTTGATTTAACAGTATTTGTTGATCTCGATTAGAAAGTCCGTTCTTTTCTTTGTTTGGAGTTTTACATCAATAATTTCTTATCTTGTTTTAGCGACTGCTTTTTGAGGGGGCGGTAATAGAAGGCGTGTAAGATTTTATATATGAAGTGTTTGTGTGGTGAATAACGGTAAATCCATTGAGCACTCCCATCTTTACACTTATGTAGAGGCAAGCCCGCACCATCATTGTATTTGCTCGCTCCCAATATTACGACAGCCTTGGTTCGTGAGACGCTTCATAAGAGGCATATGCCTTTCTTATACAGTTTTTAATCCACATGCCAGTTCCGCTTGTAACTTGTAAGCGACATGGTTTTGGTTGATTTAACATAAACAGGTTTGAAATGAGAGAATCCTATGGTGTTCGGGTCTCTCATTCAACGTGCAAAACAATAAATACTCTTTATAAATCAATATGACATGTCTTAAAGAAGACGAATTGTTTATAGATCCGCATGGATGAAGAATCTTCGTCTTTAAAGGTGGTGAGAGAAAATCATCAGCCCTATTTTTTCATAAAGGGCATGAGAAAAGTGTTTTACAAGAATTTTATACGATAAGAATTATACGATAAAAAAAGAGGGGCTTTTGACATAAGAGTCTTGATCGTTTGTTGCTATAACCTGTATTGTGTACACAAATACTTCTATCATTTTTTGCTGTAAAAGCTTCTCTTGGGATATTAAAGGGTACAATCTTTATGGAAAAAAGAATTCGAGCAAGACAAAAGGCTTATTTCAAAAGATTATATCGCAAGATTGCTTTTGTTTGCATAATACTTTTTTGTATAGTGTTTTTGTGTTTTGTTGTTGCTAAGGTGGTTAGTTATTTTTCTTCTCATAAAAAAGTAACACAACAAGCACCCGTTGAATTGGTTATTCCTGTTTTTGATCTGCGCGTATATTGCAAGGAAATTTCTGCTTCCGTTATGCCCGATATGAAAAGAGAAGTTTATCAGCATTGTCTTAATTTGGAAAGTGAGGCCTATTTTGCTATTCGTGAAATGTGGGATAAGCTTTCTGATAGTGCTAAAAAACAATGTTTGACGATGGTCCGTCCTGGGGATGGAAATTATTTTCTCTTACGAGACTGTTTTCTCAATGAAAAAGAAAATAAAACAGGCAAAAGGCGCAATTACTTTTAAGTTTTTATACGGAAAGTTAAAAGGAAGCGAATTTTTATAAAAAAATAAAAGCCTCTTAAATGACTATCTGCCTCAAGACCAATAGCAACCTGATTTATTTATCTTGTTATATCGCACTTCTTATTTAAGGTGTGGCGACATAAGGTATGGATGCCGTCTTGAAATGTTTAAGGGGAGGGCGTGGTGGAGTTTCAGGAGGATTTGTTGCGCTTTTTAAAGGGAAATAACGAGTGTGGGAAATCCATTTCATAATGGTTTTAGTGAATGGTATAATCCTCATAAAATGTATAAAATTTATAGAGCATGTTCATCTTTATGGTTTAAAAAAGAGTAAGCCGGTACTATCTCACACTTTGCTCGCTCCCAATGGTGCCTCTCGACAGCCCTTTAGCCTTAGAGACGGTTCATAAGAGGTACTTTAAGTCTTTTTTATTGTTTTTACTCCACGCAGGTTTTCCCACGTGTAACATGCAAGAAAAAGAGATTGATTCAACAGCAAACAGATAGAAAATGAAAAATCCTACGGTATTAAGTTTTCTTACTCAACACAACAAATATGAATTATCATTATAAACCAATTCACTGTACGAATTTTATAAGAATTTTCATTGTTGACAGACCAGTGTGACTCGAGAATCTTCGTTCTTTGAGGGGGTAAGTCAATAGACATGACTAAAATGAGTAAAAAAACTTCCTTTTATAAACATTCAAGGCTTCTTCATGCGTAAAACGCTGTGCTGGGTTTACAAATGTGCTTGTTTTATAATTCTAGTTTTCTTTATCAGAAAATACTTTATCAGAAAAGATAAGTGAGGAAATGCGTTAGTCCATTCTTATTGATAGGCTTTGAGGAGGGTATTTTGTTGAGAAGAAACTGATTTTTTAAAAAAAAGTTTGATATATTGGTCGGGTTTTTCATAATTTAATATTTTTTTGTATTTAAGTATTTTATTTTTAAGCTCAATTTGTTATAAATAAAAACTGTGATTAACTTAAAAACTCTATGGGTTAAAATAGAAATTGATAGTATCGTTAGCTTATTTGGAAAAGAAGATTGATCTCTTGGTGATTATAGGGCTTGAATAATACTTCGTGTTAATCTATCTATAAAAATCAAGAGGTTTTGTGAAGCGATCGTGGATTATCGCTCGCAAGGGGTTGCTTTAGCGATGAAGAGAGGCTATATTTATAAAATAAAGAGGTTCGCGCAGTGACTCGTTGGGATGGAAGTGCTTGTGGTTTAAATGCACGAGGGGTAGAGAATATCGGCGTTTTTAAGAGCTGTGGTTTTAGAGCAAAAAAGGAAGCTTCTAATATTCTCTGGCAGGAATTTTTTCTTTGTCAGGTATGTTGTGTGTGTGTTTTCCTTTTTGTTTTCCACAAGATAATTATTTTTTTAGTGAAATATGGTTTATTTTAAAAAAAACACTTGGCATTTTACGTGAACATCATTAGATTTCTGCTGTTTGACAGAGAAAAAGGGAATTTTTGATTTACGATTTCCCTGCTGTTTTGTGATTTTCAAGAAAATATATGCTTTTATCAATATCAGTAGGGTTCGTTTGAGTGAAATAAACGCGGATAGCTTGATAATCGTATGTTAAAAATGATCAGCATTATCAAAAGATAATGTAATGAGGAAGCGTCAATTAAGACACACAATAAGACAAACACTCCAAAAAGGGATAAAGATGAGGCCACAACAAAATAGACGGGTACGCGGTCGCAATAATAACAATAATGGTAATAACAATAATAATCGTCGCGGTCCTAATCCGTTGTCTCGCAATTATGAAAGTAGCGGTCCGGATGTTAAAATTCGCGGGAATGCTCAGCAAATTGCTGATAAATACATAAGCCTTGCGCGTGATGCACAAGGTGCAGGCGATCGTGTTATGTCGGAAAATTATTTACAACATGCCGAGCACTATTTGCGTATTATTTTAGCAGCAGCTGGGCAAATGTCTCAATCGGTTCGGCGTGATGAAAATCGTGGTGATGAAAACGAAAATCGTGATGAAAACAATGGGCAAGAATGCGGTGAAATAAATCTTGACGGTGAAAAAAAGGATACTGTTGAGGGTGATACAGATGTATTACAAATGTCGTCGCAAAAAAATGGCAATGGCCAATATGATAAAGCGCAAAATGGGGATGCGCGTGGAAACGCTTTAGAGGCTCTATCGGATGAAAAAACAGATCAAGAGCACAGTCTTTCTGAGAAAAATGTTGAACCCGTCAAAAAAACACGTCGTTCTCCCCGTCGACGTACTGTACGGACTCAAGATGAATCATCTCTTGAGCTTTCACTTACAACAGCAGAAAGCTCTAGCAATGGAGATGCATCAACAGCAACAAAAGAGGATTCTTCCTTGCCTGGATTAGGTGAGGGGATACAGAGAAAACCACGCCGTCGCCGAGTGGTCAATCTTGAGGCAGAGGAAAATGTTTAAACCTGAAAGGTGCTGTATAAGCGCTTGTGGTGATGTTATTGGTATTATGATAGTAAATTGTATATACTCAAGAAGCCTCTTGCGCTTTCTTTAGATTTTCACGGGCAGTATTGGGACTTAACAAAGGGTGTTGACAGAAAAGATTGCCTCTTTGCTGGGATTTAAGTAAGGGAATACAGGGAAAGATACGTCGTCGCTCAAGTGGTCAATCTTGAGGCAGAGGAAAATGTTTAAACCTGAAAGGTGCTGTATAAGCGCTTGTGGTGATATTATTGGTATCATGATAGTAAATTATATATACTCAAGAAGCCTCTTGCGCTTTCTTTAGATTTTCACGGGCAGTATTGAGACTTAACAAAGGGTGTTGACAGAAAAGATTGCCTCTTTGCTGGGATTTAAGTAAGGGAATACAGGGAAAACCACGCCGTCGCTCAAGTGGTCAATCTTGAGGCAGAGAAAAATGTTTAAACCTGAAAGGTGCTGTATAAGCGCTTGTGGTGATGTTATTGGTATTATGATAGTAAATTGTATATACTCAAGAAGCCTCTTGCGCTTTCTTTAGATTTTCACGGGCAGTATTGAGACTTAACAAAGGGTGTTGACAGAAAAGATTGCCTCTTTGCTGGGATTTAAGTAAGGGAATACAGAGAAAACCGCATCCGTGTATTTTAAGAGGCAGTTCTTTTATGAAGAACGCAATGTCGTTGTTTTATTTAATTCACACTTATATTTAATATTGTTCAATGTATTTATGCCCATTTCGCGTTGGTGTTCATGAATTCTATCATGTGAAATTCATCGGCTATCTTTGCTTAATAAAAGATGTAAGCTGGGCGTTATTGCTTTAATTTTCAATGTTACAACAGTTCTTCTTTTGATACCGGATCATTCATAAGAGGTATTTTTATTCATCCATTTCCTTGCTGGGATATGTAAAGAAATGATTTTGATTCAGTTTCTTACGAACAGATTTGAAAGGGAGAATCATACAGTATTTGAGATTCTCGTTTGACATGCAAAATAAATCATCACTATAAATTAATATGTTGAATTTTTGCACTCAAGAAGAGGTATTTCTTGCACGTTTATTAGCTTTTCCCAAGTGATGTCAGTTTTCTTAAAAATGGGAATGCGTTGACAGAAAGGTTTCTTCTTTTCCAAGATTTAAGTGAGGGGATACAGTAAAAAACGCGCCGTCGCCCGTGTGGTGAATATTTAAGACTTATCACATTGATTTATAATAATAATTCATTGTTTTGAATGTTAGGTTGGAGCCCCTAAGCCCCTAGAATTCTCTCATGTCCAAATTTGTTCCATGTTGAATCAACAAAAACCATTCGCTTGCACGTTGCAAACGGGGAGAGCCCGTGTGGATAAATTTGTATAAGAAAGGAATAAAAATGGCTCTTATGAACTCTCTCTAGCGCCAAGGGCTGTTGGCAACACCCACGAGTTGGCAAAGCGTGTGATAGTGTCGGCTTGCAGAAAATGTTAAATCTTCAAGGATGCTATGTTAAGCGCTTATTGATGTTAGTTTTCTTAATGAGGCATTATCTTCGAACTCTCTTTTGTTGTTTCAACAGAAAGAACGGCGATTAGAGCACCGGTATGATAATTGTAAATCATAAATTTTGTTTGTCCATCAGGGGTTAAAACTTTCAGTACAATATTGTGTTCTGAGAGGCTTTGCGACAAAATCTGTGTTTTTTCCGGTAGAGAGAGCGTATGATGGATAACGTGTGGGTTTTTGCTGGGAGAGGAAGATAACTCGGTTTGTTTTGGCGCTGATCCGGTTGTTATCACTTTATAAACAATTAAAAACAGTACGGTTAGAATAAGGAAAAGCGTTATTAAAACGGAAATAATCATTAAACCCATAAGTTTTTTTCTCACTCGTTCTACGGCAGGGTCTAAAGGGAGATCTTGAGGCAGAGAATTTTGCTCTGTGTGATGGTCTTTTGAAGGTTGCATTCGCTTATTATCCATCATGTCTTTCATTGATTATTTTTTTGAGATCTGATGGGTTTATGCTTTTAAAGTTTTTTGTGCAAGAGGTTTGTGGAAGAAGAATGCAAAAGAGGAAGCGATGTTGGTAAAATATCTTCTTTGTGGACTGTAGACACCTTGTCCTTTACGTTTTGGCTTTTAAGAAGAAAATTTCCATGGTTTGTTACAGACCAGATCAAGTTTACTTCTTGTTGATGCAAATTTGCATGTACGTTTATACATTGGGCAAAAATTTGTTGTCCATAAAGTGCAAACTTTTTTGTGGACGGTACCATGGCTTGTTCACAAGCTTGAGCCGTTGGATAGATTTTAACCATTGTATTGTTCGAATAGCAACTATTAAAATCATCTGTACATGAAACTAATAAGAGGATAAAAACAAGGGGATTCATCAATTATTTTCCAAATGAGAGGTTGACAGAGCGGACTCCAATTTGTCAGCCTAGGGGCTTCTTCACTGTTAAACGCTTTCAAAGTTTTTTAGTTCCCCTTTGAGATGGGTTTTCCCCTTTGAGATGGGTTTTCCCCTTTGAGATGGGTTTTCCCCTTTGAGATGGGTTTTCCCCTTTGAGATGCTATTCTATAGTGAATTAATCAAAGTCATTGGTTTGCACGTCATAAAGGGGTGTGTAGGGGCTTTGTATCAATGAGAAATATTTGAAAAAAAGCCTAAAATGCCTCTTATGGACGCTCTCAAAGGTCAATGGCTGTTGTAACATGAAAGACAAATGGTATGATGATGCTCAGCTACTACTTTTATGAAGTGAAAAGGGGCATGAAGGTAAAGAAGGATATGGCGTAACAAGGGGGGCGGGTTTGATGGTTCACTTTACGGGGGCTGGGGGCTATTATATCTTATTTACAGATACTGTTTTGAAATGAGCGTGGATGCGCTGGGAAATATTAAAAAAGTGCGTGAATGAAAGACATAAGTGTATTCTGTTTTAGAATGTCCTATTGTACCTGAAGAGAATATCTCCATTATAGAATGCGATAAATAAAAGCGTAAAATATGCAATTTTCATCAATTAATTGTCGTTGTCGTGGAGGCTTAAAGCCCGTAAAGCTGAAGAATGATGATGGATGTTAGCTTTACTCCTTGAAATTGCATATTATGCCAAAATAAAATTATATGCGCATTGCGAAAATTACACAAAAAGAGATGGGTAATAGGCTCGCTTTTATTTGGCATAGTAAAAGTTGAAACGGTTTGCTCTTTATCGTTTTGGTTTCTGTTTTAAAATATGCCGGTTATATGAGGGATGGAAGTTGATTAACAGCGGGAATGGATTTTATGTAGCTTTCAGTTCTCATCGTTAAGGTTTTTCGTTAAGGTTTTGGGGAACTATTGGGGGACTATAGAGGTTGGTTTAAAGAGGTTGGAAAATGTCTTTGTGCTTAATAAACAGATGAGACATTTTACTAAAAAAGGGGAAACTTCTCTTGTTCATTGTTTAAAATGCTCTTTTAAGAAAAAATATCAAAATAAGTATCAGGAACAGAGAGGCAATAGACAATTCCTTCTTGTGTCAATTTGAGGGAAGCTGAACCATTCACGGAAATGGGAACGATTTTTTCGAGAACGGCACTACCAAAACAGGCTTTTTTATTGTTTGTGGGAGGGATGCCGGATTCAAAATTTTCATGCCACGTGATGATAAGTTGCGTTTTGCCATTCAGTTTTGTTTCGATTTCACAGCGTACACAGATGCTCCCCTTTTCTTGGGAAAGGGCTCCAAAAGAAAGAGAATTGACAATCAGTTCATGAAAAGCCAAACCAATATGCAAAGCGGCATTGGGAAAAAGATAAGGATCGACGCCTTCAAGTGAAAAACGTTCTGTTTCTTTCATTAAATAGCCTAAAGCCTGCGTTTGGACCAATTCGCGAAATTGAGCACCACGCCAATCGGAATCCGTGATCAGATCTTGAGAATGAGAAAGAGAATGAAGACGACCTTGAAATTTTCGTAAAAAAACTTGAAGAGATTCAGTATAGCGGGCGGTTTGACTGGCAATACTTTGAATGATCGCTAGAAGATTTTTAGAACGGTGACTGACTTCGCGAAGAAGGATTTTAAGCACTTGTTCACGGCGGCGTAAGCCGGAAATATTGACACCGGTGGTGATAATACCAATAATGTCTTCGTTATCATTGCGGTGGCAATCAATAGAAAATTTGTACCAAATCTCTTGTTTGTTTGTATCTTCAAAACGTGCTTCAACAGTTTGCATTTTGCCACTGGCTAAAACTTGCAGTTTGATGGTTTCCATATTGTCTGCAAGGTCAAGCGAAAAAAAGTCGCTGTCACGACACCCAACCCGCCATTTATTGTGCAAATGGTGGGGCAAGTTTTCAGCCCATAAATAAACCAGATTTGTTGCCTGATAGAGAACGCAAATATCCGCACCACGAATCGCTTGCATGAGCGCACTCATATGAGATTTATCCATGGGAGGCTTTGAAAGAGGCGTAACAATCATAATTTTAAGATGTTACCCTGTTCTAAGCCGCTTTAGAAGCATTCTCTTGAAAAAATAAAGCTTGGGAAATAAGCGCTTTCACCATATCTGGGTTAAAAGGTTTGGTCACTAAAAAAGTTGGTTCTGGACGCTCGCCAGTGAGAAGCCTTTCGGGAAAAGCCGTGATGAAAATCACTGGTATACGGTCATTTTTCAAAATCTCGTTGACCGCATCAATACCTGAACTGTTATCGGCTAATTGAATATCAGCCAAAATCAACCGTGGTTTTTTCTTATGATACATAATGACAGCTTCATCACGCGTGCGCGCTATTCCTACAACATGATGACCTAGGCTTTCTACCATTTGCTCAATATCAAGTGCAATAAGAGGTTCATCTTCAATAATCATGACTTCAGTGGCAATTTGTTGAGAAATATCAATAGATGCTTGGTTGAGAAGCTTGCGGAATTCTTTCGTATCCAGATTCATGATTTCGCTGGCTTCTTGTTCATGAAATCCTTCAACGGCAATGAGCAAAAATGCTTGGCGTGCACGGGGCGTGAGATAGGATAATTTGGCACTGGTTTTTTGTTCAAGACCAAATTGAGGCAGGGGTTCTGGGATGTTCGGTGTGGTTTGGTCAAAAAGATGGCAAAAAAGCCAATAGGTACCAATTCGGTCAGTGGAGGCTTTGGGAAAAATGGAGATGTCGGCAATGAGTGCTTCCAACATCGCTGACACATAAGCATCGCCAGAGGATTGGCTACCGGTGACAGAGCGGGCAAAACGCCGAAGATAGGGAAGATGCGGGGCAATACGCGTTGATAATGACATAATTTATAACTCCTTTGACCTTTCAAGCACTTTGTTGGTTGAAATTCTCAACCGATAAAAAAGTTCCTTGATTTGTATGGAACTTTTTACCGACAGCTATATTTACAACTATAAGGCGAAAAAATTCTTCGCGGTGCTACCAATATTATATGGATTAGGGGGATGAAAAATGAACGACCGTGATGAAAAAAATCTCACCACACAATTTACAGTTGGAGATGATCTTCTCGGGGTCAATAGCGAAATAGCACGGAAGTTACGTCAATTTTACATGGAAATTCAAGAAGAGGCACTGCCACGGTGTTTGCTTGAGCTTTTAGAGAAGTTGGAGCGCGCAGAGCAATTTGGCTTAAACAATGTGGAAAAGGTTTGAATCCTTTATGTCAAAGCGCGCGAAAAACTTTAAACAAGAACTCCTTTCTGTGTTGCCGGCTTTACGAGCTTTTGCTGTTTCTTTAAGTGGCAAGCACGATAAAGCTGAAGATTTGGTTCAAGATACTGTTATGAAGGCATGGGCTAAGCAAGATAGTTTTGAGATGGGGACTAATCTTAAAGCTTGGCTTTTTACCATTTTGCGCAATGAATTTTATAGTCAAATGCGTAAAAAGGGAAGAGAAGTTCAAGATACCGATGGCGTGTTTACTCAAAATGTCGCTGTTCATCCTGCTCAATATGGATCGCTTGATTTGCAAGATTTCAAAAAAGCCTTAAATTTGCTTTCTGCCGATCAAAGAGAAGCCATTATTCTCATTGGCGCATCGGGGTTTTCTTATGAAGATGCTGCGACTATTTGTGGTTGTGCTGTTGGAACCATTAAAAGCCGTGTGAGCAGGGCGCGTAATCGATTACAAGAACTTCTTAAGGTGGATGGTGAGTCTGATTATGGTCCTGATTCTTACTCAGCTGGAAGTACATTGTGTTCATTTAACGGCTAAAAAAGCATAATAATTATGATCGATAGCCTTGTTTTTTTTATTCCCGTTATAGCTATTACAGTAAAGTCAGTATCTGAGGAAATTCAGAAGTTTGGCGTGTATCCTTAGGAACACAAGAAAAGCCTGTATAAAACTTTCTCACGGGCTTTAGGTTTTATGTTCCATAAGGTTGCCTTCCTTTGTGCTGAAAAATGACGACTTTCAAGTTCGCCAATGGACATTCTATGACAACAAAAACAAATTTGATGCCTCAAATGCCTTCTTCTGATGCAACGATATCACGCTGGCGGTGGGGTGCGATTGTTGTTTCTCTTGTTATGGCTCTTTTGGCATCGGTTTTTATTATGTTGCTTTCAAATGCCGTTGATCGAGAAATCGCACAGTTGAATACAAGTTCAGAATTGCGCGAACAGGCTGATTTGGTCCTTATTAGCTTGATTGATATGGCTGTTGCTGATCGCAGCTATGCAAAAACGCGCAAGGCGGAAGATAAAATACGTTTTGAAAATTCAGAGCGGGAGTTGGGGAATATTCTCGACTATATCGCACTTATTGTTTATGCGCATCCCCAGTGGTATAAATGGTTTACGGCTTTTAAAGAAGAGGTTGAAGCACGAAAAGCCTTTATGAATGCCCATATGCATGCTCTTGATGCGATTCCTGAACAACCTTCTCAACCTTCTCATGCGGACTCTTTGGAAGTATCAAAGATTCCTGTGGCACGTTTAGCTCAATTGATGACAAGCTTTATTAATGGGGATGATGTAGTGCGACAAAAACAGCGTGAGGGTATCGCATTGATGCGGGCTGCTTTGACTTTGGCGGCTATTGTTTCCGTTGTAAGTACCTTTATTTCTGCCTATTTTGTTATTAATCGTTTTCATCGTGATATGCGCTCTTTAAAATTGTATCAATTGCTGCTTCATAGCGAAAATATCGCTCTGGAAGCCCGCGTGAAAGAACGAACACAAGAATTAGAAAGAGCACGTAATCACGCTGAAAAAGAACGCCAACGGGTTGAAATATTGTTGCAGGATGCAAGCCATCGCATTGGCAATTCTCTTGGAACGGTGTCTTCTTTGCTGGGGCTCCAGTTAAACCGGAGCAAAAATGAAGAGGTACGTTCTGTTCTAGGTGCTGCACGTGATCGTATTCAGACAATTTCTACAGCACATCGTCGTTTGCGCTTAAGTGATGATATGGAAACGACTTTATTGGCAGAGTTTCTTAGTTCTGTTGTGCATGATGTCGAATTGGCAGTTCCTTTTGAATTGCGAGAAAACATCACCATTCACACCAACTTTAAAGATTGTCGCCTGTCTTCAAGAGATGCGACAACACTTGGAATTATCCTTGGTGAACTGCTGACAAATTCCTTAAAACATGCCTTTCCTGATCAACGGTCGGGTCATATTTATATCTCCTTTGGTCCCCAGAAAGATGGACAATTGATGCTCATTGTAGAAGATGATGGCGTGGGAATGAAAAGCCAAACTTTAAAACAAAAAACAGGGCTTGGTCGTGTGGTTGTGGAACAGCTCTGTATGCAATTTGGTGAAAAACCTCTGTTTGAAACTTCTGCTTTAGGAGGCACAAAGATTGTTATTCCTTTGCCAAAACTTAGCATGAATAGTTCAAAAAAAAGCTCTGACTGATTTTTTTAAAGGGTTAAACTCTTTGCTCGTGGTAAGCTGCCTTTCATTCATCGTGAATGTATGGGGAGGGCATCTTTTCACAAGAAGAAGGAAAAATACGGCTTCAGTAGCGCGAACACAGCACTCTTTAATATTAAATTATCGATTGTCTTCAAGAAAGGCAACTTTGCTTCTTTATCTTTTGGTGTAATGTTTGATTTTCTCTCTCGTTGTTTTTTTGCTTTATTGACTCCGATGATCGGCTTTCAAAGTTCTCCTTGTCTTAGAGCTTTGAAGTGCTTAAGTGAGCCTTTAAATTTATTTTGAATAAGTGCTCCTTTAAGCCAATAATAATACTTATATTCGTAAGCTCTATTTCTTTGCGAAGAGATTGTTTTTTTTAAGTTTTGTTATTTTTTGTAAGGGCTGTTAAAACTTTAAATATGGGGTGTTTTTGTAAAAGTGTGTAAGGAATATTCTCTTAGGTAAAACTTGCTCATAAAGTTCATGAAACACCGTCCTTTAGGGCTATGAACAGCATACATTCAACAAGTGGAATCTATTCAACAAGAAGTCGGGTTGTTTATAGAATGATATGGATTTTAGAATCTTCATTCTTTAGAAAAACTCACCTTTGATTTAAAACTTTATTGCATGGAAAACAAAGGGATTTTTATCGTTTTGATAAAATAAACAAGAAGAGTTAGCCTTTTGGGGGTTCATATTTTTCACTTTTCTATTGTGCGTAAACCTGAAAAGGGGAGGGCGTTTTATTTTTAATCATTGTGATGCGACCTTGGGTGGTGGCATATTTCGACGTATCCTTTAATAGATATTTAAAGTGCGGAAATCTCTTTGAGAAAAGTAAGCGCTAAAGCATATTTTTAGATGTTTTGAGTCGTGAAAATGCAGATGCTTTCATGCGTTAAGTCTCTTCGGAGGGTGCTATCGGGCTGTTGATCAAAGAATCAATATTGTTTTTTTCTTGTAGGAATGTTTGTAGGTCTTGATTGGTTAAGGCTTTGCTATCCGGTATACGAATGCGCATGGGATCAACTTTGACGCCATTAACAATGATTTCAAAATGACAATGGGGACCGGTTGCCATTCCTGTTGATCCAACATATCCAATAATTTGTCCTTGTCGTACTTTTACGCCTGGTTTGATGTCTGGTGCATAACGACTTTGGTGTGAATAACTGCTGACATATCCATTGGCATGTTGAATTTCCGTGTGATTTCCATAGCCGCCTGTTACGCCTACTTTTGTGACAATACCATCTCCTACAGCAATAATGGGCGATCCTTTAGGAGCAACCCAGTCAACACCCGTATGCATGCGAATATAGCCTAAAATAGGATGTTTGCGTGGACCAAAGGGGGAGCCAAAAATGCCATTTGGTGTGGGTTTGCGCAGCAAGAAAGGCTTTGAACTCTTCCCTTCAGAATCATAATAATCAACGCTTCCATCTTTTAATTGATAACGGTAATATTTATAAGTTGTATTTCCAAAAGTTGCGCTAATATAACGAATTTCTGGATCAGTGTTTTTGGATGCTTCCTTTGCTTTCAAGTTCTTTTTGCCGTTTTTGTTTTCTTTATCGCTTTGTGGTATGGCATAAAATATTTCGATCTGATCATTGGGTGTTATCGGACTTTTCATGTCAATATTGGTGGCCAGCAGACGAATAAGACGATGAGAGAGAGATTGTGATATATTATGACTGAGCAAAGCACTATAGAGTGCATCATAAGCCGTTGGTAATTGCGCGCTATTGATGTAAGAATGCGGAATACCATTTTGAAAAGCCGTTTTAAGCGCTTTAGACATTTTAGGCTCTGTGCTTTCAATGAATTGGCCTTTATCATTCAGGGCAATGGTGAGAACATGATGCATCCCTTGATAGATACTTGCGCGTACGAGATGGTCTTTTTCACCAGCTTGTGTCACGATACCAATGCGTAAAAGGCTTCCCTCTTTAAGAGTATCGGAAAGGCTTATTTTTTCTAGCGTTTTTACAACTTGGTCAATTTGCTTTTTTGTATAACTGGTTTTTTTGAAAGCATCGGCTATCGTTTGTTTTTTACGAATAGGAATAATATCTTCAACATAGTTTTTCGTCAGATCGATACGGTGGCTTTGAGGAGAAACGGTTACATTTTCTTGAACGATTCGAACTTCAGGGGATTCTGTGCCTTGGGAAGGGGAGGATGCATCTTCTAACTTTAAAGGATCAATCAATGTGAGAACTGAAAGAAGTTCGGTGCTCTTTTCTAAAGTAAATCCAGCTTTTTGCACTTCTTGTTGTGCCTCTTCATCTGTCAATGTGTCGCTGTCATCAAAATCGAATTGATTTACCTTAAAATCATAGCTGCGTAAGGTGAGTTTTGTTTCGATTTTTGCACCGTAAATCTGCCCAGAATCTTCTTGTGGTGCAATATTTTGACTTTGCGAATCACTGGCAAGAATGCTTAAAGAATCAAATTTTGGATAGCTATATTTCTGGGGGCGATTTTCGGCTAAAGCCATACGAATCCATTCAAAATGTTGTGTTTGAATGACTTTTTCATCGCCTTTTTTTTGTAGAATCGATAGTTCAAATTGACGTTTTCTGTCAAAGCTTTGCCGTGCATGGGTGGGAGAAATACGATCACCTTTATACCCATTGGCCTCAGGGTCTTGTGATTCTGATAGGTTTTCCTGCGTAAACCATTGTGGCGGTGTTACCAATCGCTGTTGTTCATCAAGAGCCGTAAAAAGTGCAATCCCCATAAGAATGCAGGAAGTGATTCCTGTCAGAATGGTTCCCGTAAGCCAACGAGCAGAGACCTGTCGGCGCGCAGGCCGCAAGCGTTTGACGACAAGAGCAGGGTCCTGTCCAGGATCGTTTTTTTGTTGTTCGTTATCCCACATAGATTTATAAGAGTACTTTTCAATATTAAATAAAGAAAGCTAGATAGATAGCTTAGCATGCTTCTACAGGAATTTGATTCTTTTTACAAATTACAGATCATGCGATTCTCTTTATACAGCAATGTCTTTATAAATCGTACCTGTGCAGAAAAATTTCCTTATTAAAGTAGCATAAAACAAGCGTTATTGAGATTAACTCATTCTTAGGCAACTTCCTATTTTCATGCATTGCAATGGGGTGCTATATTTTACTTTAAAGGCGCCATGCTCTCTTTGAACTCCTTTTGTTTTCATGTTTTATTTTTATGAAGGCAGATTTTTCCAATAATGTCTTGAAATAGGATTTTTTGTTACAATATTTTATTGGAAATGTTTGGGTTATTTTATTTAAA
>NZ_JBHIOE010000010.1:0-77300 GCF_042195335.1 Bartonella sp. CL25QHWL
GTTTTGCTATTCGTGAAGGTGGTCGTACTGTTGGTGCCGGTATCGTCTCTAAGATCATTGAATAAATAATGCTTGTTAAAGGGGTGTTAAAAGTGTTTTAGTTTTGAGAGTTAGGGGTATAGCTCAGTTGGTAGAGCGGCGGTCTCCAAAACCGCAGGTCGCGGGTTCAAGTCCTGCTGCCCCTGCCAAAGGGGGGGATTTTACATATAAGGGAGTGGATTTTGCTGCCTTTTTCGCTTTTTTTGATATGGGGCTTGTTTTTTTGTGTGTGAAACGGTATTGAATAGAAAGTAAGGAAATTGCATAAGTCTGAAAGTTGGCTTTTGCATTTTTTCCTGTTTATTTTGTTCTATAAAACACAATAGGACTAGAGAGAGTATAGTGTGACGATGGCATCTAAAACCAATCCGATTACCTTTTTGAAGCAGGTTTATGCAGAAACAATTAAAGTGAAATGGCCTACACGTCGTGAGACGGTTATTTCTACTATTATGGTTTTGTTGGTAACTGCATTGGCTTCAGCTTTCTTTTTTATTGTGGATCAGGTTATGCATTTTGGTGTTTGGCGGGTTATTGATCTTCTGAAATATCTTTTTAGTTGAGAATGTAAGGAAGTGTGACTGTGGCAGCTCGTTGGTATATTGTTCAGGCATATTCAAATTTTGAAAAGAAAGTAGCGGAAGCTATTGATAAGGAGGCAAAGCAAAAGGGACTTGATCATCTTTTTGAAAAGATTTTTGTTCCAACAGAGCGTGTTGTAGAGGTTCGTCGTGGACGCAAAGTTGATACTGAGCGAAAGTTTTTTCCTGGTTATGTTCTTGTTCGTGCTGAGTTAACAGATGAAGTTTATCATCTTATTAAGAATACGCCTAAAGTGACAGGTTTTTTAGGGTCGGATGCGCGTCCTGTTCCTATTTCTGATCGAGAGGTTGAGCAAATTCTCAAACAAGTTCAGGAAAGGGTTGAGTCTCCAAAGTCCTCTGTATTGTTTGAGGTTGGAGAGCAAGTTCGCGTTGCTGATGGTCCTTTTGTTTCGTTTAATGGAATTGTTCAAGAGGTTGAAGAAGAGCGCTCTCGTCTTAAGGTTGAAGTGCTTATTTTTGGGCGTCCTACGCCTGTTGATTTGGAATTTGGTCAGGTTGAAAAACTCTGATTAAACTTAGAGTAGTTTTAATTACTTTAAGGAAGGAGTGGGAGGTGATTTATAGCTTTTGTCGGCTTAATGATCCGAACCACGTGACTGCAGCGGGTAACGGGCAAGGTGAATTGTCAGTATACCAGTGAAATTAAAGGCAGATTGTTATGGCAAAAAAAAGTATAGGTCAGCTTAAGTTGCAGGTTCCTGCAGGAGCTGCTACTCCATCTCCACCGATTGGTCCAGCTCTTGGGCAGCGTGGTATTAATATCATGGAGTTTTGTAAGGCGTTTAATGCAGCTACACAAGAAATGGAAAAGGGAGCGCCGATTCCAGTTGTTATTACGTATTATCAAGATAAGTCTTTCACCTTTTCTCTCAAGACGCCTCCTGTATCATTCTTTTTAAAGAAGGAAGCAAACCTGAAATCTGGCTCAAAAGAGCCTGGTAAAGTGTCTGTAGGAAGCATTTCTCGCGATAAAATTCGTTCGATTGCGGAATCAAAGATGAAAGATCTTAATGCGAATGACATTGAGGCAGCAATGCGTATGGTTGAAGGTTCTGCTCGCTCGATGGGCTTGGAAGTGGTGGGCTAATATTATGGCAAAAGTAGCAAAAAGAATAAAAAATATCCGAAAAGATATTGATTTTAATGAACTTTACGCTTTAAAAGATGCCGTTTCAATGGTTAAGGAGCGTGCTGTTGCTAAGTTTGATGAAACAATCGAAATTTCAATGAACTTGGGTGTTGATCCTCGTCATGCTGATCAAATGGTTCGAGGCGTTGCTCATTTGCCTAATGGGACAGGGAGAAATATTCGTGTTGCCGTTTTTGCTCGTGGGGATAAGGCTGAGGAAGCTAAGGCGGCAGGAGCTGATATTGTGGGTGCCGAAGATTTATTTGAAAGCGTTAATAGAGGGACTATAGACTTTGATCGTTGTATTGCAACGCCAGACATGATGCCTCTTGTTGGTCGTCTTGGTAAGATTCTTGGTCCACGGAGTTTGATGCCAAATCCGAAGGTTGGTACTGTAACACTTGATATCGCCGGTGCTGTCAAAGCTTCTAAAGGTGGTGCTGTTGAGTTTCGTGTGGAAAAAGCTGGTATTGTGCATGCTGGTATTGGTAAGGCTTCTTTTGGTGTTGAAAAAATCGTAGAAAATATAAAAGCCTTTGCAAGTGCAGTTATTAAAGCCAAACCGCAAGGTGCAAAAGGTGAATATATTAAACGCGTTGCTGTTTCGTCGACTATGGGAGTTGGTGTTAAAGTTGATCCAGCAACGGTTCGTTCAGAGTTAATGTAAGCTGATTTATGATTTTGTTTTTTGGGGTATGGGAATATCAAAATTGTATTTTAAAGTGCTGGTTTTGATCAGCATTTAGCTATCTAAGCTTTATAGGGCTTAGGTTGTGCCGGGAGAAATTCCGGAATATCCTGTCCGAGATTGTAGGTGATACTTTTAAGTATCTTAATCAAAAAAAACCTGCATGAGACTGGGGTAAAAACTGAGAGTTAAAAGACTTAAAGGGTTTGAGCCAAGGTTGCCTTTGAACGCTGTGCGTGAAAAAGGGGACAGGATCCTCATCGGTGACATGAAGTATTTTATGTTATCAAAGGTAACCAACAGGTTTGTTTTAAGTAAATCTGTTAAATGGAGAGAGACAGTGAATAGAGCGGAAAAACGCGAATTTGTTACATGGCTTAACGAGGCTTTTCGGAAGTCTGGTTCTGTTGTTGTTGCACATTATTCCGGTCTGACAGTTTCACAGATGAATGATCTGCGTTCGAAAATGGGTGAAGCTGGCGGTGCCGTTAAAGTCGCCAAAAACCGTCTTGCTAAAATCGCTCTTCAGGGCACGGAATCTGAATCGATAGTGGGTTTGTTTACTGGGCAAACACTTATTGCTTATTCAGAAGATCCAATCACAGCACCGAAAGTTGCTGTTGATTTTGCGAAAAGCAATGACAAATTTGTCATACTTGGCGGTTCAATGGGTGCAACAAGTTTAACTGTAGATGCTGTGAAGTCATTGGCTTCATTGCCTTCATTAAACGAGTTGCGTGCAAAACTTGTGGGTATGATTTCTACCCCTGCGACCCGTATTGCACAGGTTGTTAATGCCCCTGCTGGTCAGGTTGCACGTGTCATTGGAGCATATGCTCAGGAGGATAAGGCGGCTTAAGGCTGTTTGTATTCACGTTTATGGAAGAGCTTTAATGCTTTTCTGTTTTTTTGGATAAAATTTAATAATGGTTCAAATCTTTTAATTGAAGGAATTTAAAAATGGCTGATCTAGAGAAGATCGTAGAAGACCTTTCTAATCTAACCCTTTTGGAAGCCGCTGAGCTTTCTAAGTTACTTGAAGAAAAGTGGGGAGTTTCGGCTGCTGCTCCTGTAGCTGTCGCTGCTGTTGCTGGTGCTGCTGCTCCAGCTGCTGAAGAAAAAACAGAATTTGATGTTATTCTTGTTGAAGGTGGCGCACAAAAAATTAATGTTATTAAGGAAGTTCGTGCTCTTACTGGACTTGGTCTTAAAGAAGCTAAAGATCTGGTTGAAGGTGCACCTAAGCCTATTAAAGAGGCTGCTTCTAAAGAAGAAGCAGAAAAAATTAAATCTCAACTTGAAGCTGCTGGTGCTAAAGTGGAACTTAAGTAAATTTAATTTTATCGGCGGGCATTTATGTTCGCCGATTTCTTTCTCTTAATACAAAGAGGGAAAATAATGAGTAAAAAACCTTTTCCTAATGGTTTCGTAACAGGAATGGGATAGGTTTAGATTACTTACTCCTTCATCATAGAGTCAAAAAGATAAATGGCTTATGTTGGTGGGGAAAGTTAATGATGCTCATTATTGAGTGTCAAGTGAACTGGTCTGCATATGCAGGTTAATGATATAAGGCTTTCAAGGTTGGTCTACCTTGAAGAGTAAAGATCAAGGAGCGACGATGGCTCAGACTCACGCAATGATGTCTCAATTCAATGGTCGTAAGCGCGTACGCAAATTTTTTGGTAAGATTCCTGAAGTAGCAGAAATGCCGAATCTTATTGAGGTTCAAAAAGCGTCATACGATCAGTTTCTCATGGTTGAGGAACCGAAAGGTGGACGACCAGATGAAGGTTTGCAAGCTGTTTTTAAATCTGTTTTTCCTATTTCAGATTTTTCCGGTACAGCTATGCTTGAGTTTGTAGGTTATGAATTTGATTTACCAAAATTTGATGTTGAAGAGTGCCGTCAACGTGATTTAACTTATGCTGCCCCATTAAAGGTCATATTGCGTTTGATTGTTTTTGATGTTGATGAGGATACTGGCTCCAAAGATATCAAAGACATTAAAGAGCAAGGCGTTTATATGGGCGATATGCCTTTAATGACGACGAATGGTACCTTTGTTGTTAATGGTACGGAGCGTGTTATTGTTTCTCAGATGCATCGTTCTCCTGGTGTCTTTTTTGACCATGATAAAGGAAAGTCCCATTCATCAGGAAAGCTTCTTTTTGCTGCTCGTGTTATTCCGTATCGTGGTTCTTGGCTTGATATTGAGTTTGATGCTAAGGACATCGTTTATGCGCGTATTGATCGACGGCGCAAAATTCCTGTTACAAGTCTTTTGATGGCATTAGGTATGGATGCGTCAGATATTTTATCAACGTTTTATGATAAAGTGACTTATGAGCGTGATGGAGAAGGATGGCGAGTTCCTTATTCTGTTGATCGCTTTAAAGGAATGAAGCTCATTTCTGACCTTATAGATGCAGATAGTGGTGAAGTCGTTGCGGAGGCTGGTAAAAAATTAACAGTTCGTACTGCGAAGTCTTTGGCAGAAAAAGGACTCAAAGCGGTTAAAGTTAGTGAAGATGATTTATTAGGTTGTTATCTAGCCGAAGATATCGTCAATTACGAAACAGGTGAAATCTACCTTGAGGCTGGTGATGAAATTGACGAAAAAGTATTAAAAATTTTGCTTGATGTTAGTGCTGATCAAATCAATATTCTTGATATTGATCACATGAATATTGGCGCTTACATCCGCAATACTTTGAAGGTGGATAAAAATGAAAGTCGGCAGGATGCGTTATTTGATATTTACCGAGTAATGCGTCCAGGTGAGCCTCCAACAATTGATACAGCAGAAGCAATGTTCCATTCATTGTTTTTTGATCCAGAGCGTTATGATCTTTCTGCTGTTGGGCGTGTTAAGATGAATTTGCGTATGGATCTTGATTGTCCAGACACAGTTCGCATTTTACGCCAAGAGGATATTCTTGCTGTTGTTAAGATGTTGGTTGAATTGCGTGATGGACGTGGTGAAATTGATGATATTGATAATCTTGGCAACCGTCGCGTTCGTTCCGTTGGGGAGTTGATGGAAAATCAATATCGCATTGGTCTTCTTCGTATGGAGCGTGCGATAAAAGAGCGTATGTCATCGGTTGAAATTGATACAGTTATGCCACAGGATTTGATCAATGCAAAGCCTGCTGCAGCAGCAGTTCGTGAGTTTTTTGGGTCTTCACAATTGTCGCAGTTTATGGATCAAACCAATCCATTGTCGGAAATTACCCATAAGCGCCGTCTTTCTGCTCTTGGTCCAGGCGGTTTGACTCGTGAACGTGCGGGTTTTGAAGTCCGTGACGTACATCCTACGCATTATGGTCGTATTTGTCCGATTGAAACACCAGAAGGCCCCAATATTGGTCTAATCAACTCCTTAGCAACATTTGCGCGAGTTAACAAATATGGCTTTATTGAAAGTCCATATCGAAAAATTATTGATGGAAAAGTTACAAAAGAAGTTATTTATCTTTCAGCGATGGAAGAAGCAAAGCATTATGTCGCTCAGGCTAATTCTTCATTAGATAGCGAAGGTCGTTTTATAGAAGAGTTTGTTGTTTGCCGTCATGCTGGTGAAGTTTTAATGGCGCCGCGTGATCATGTTGATTTGATGGATGTTTCACCAAAACAGTTGGTTTCAGTTGCAGCAGCGCTTATTCCTTTTTTGGAAAATGATGATGCGAATCGTGCACTTATGGGATCGAACATGCAGCGTCAGGCAGTTCCTCTTGTACGCGCTGAAGCACCATTTGTTGGGACGGGAATGGAATCCATTGTTGCGCGCGATTCAGGAGCTGCTGTGAGTGCAAAACGTAGTGGTGTTGTTGATCAAGTTGATGCTACCCGTATTGTTATCCGTGCAACAGAAGATTTAGATCCTTCAAAATCAGGCGTTGATATTTACCGCTTACAGAAATTTCAGCGTTCTAATCAGTCCACTTGTATTAATCAGCGTCCTCTTGTAAATGTTGGTGATAGGGTAGAAAAAGGTGATATCATTGCAGATGGTCCATCCACGGATCTTGGTGATTTGGCTCTTGGGCGGAATGTTCTCGTAGCCTTTATGCCTTGGAATGGATACAATTATGAAGATTCTATTTTGTTATCCGAGCGCATTGTTGCTGATGATGTGTTTACTTCAATTCATATTGAGGAATTTGAAGTTGCGGCACGCGATACAAAACTTGGGCCTGAGGAAATTACGCGCGACATTCCTAATGTTGCGGAAGAAGCGTTAAGAAATCTTGATGAAGCTGGCATTATTTATATTGGTGCTGAAGTTCAACCGGGTGATATTTTAGTTGGAAAGATTACCCCAAAAGGTGAAAGTCCCATGACGCCGGAAGAAAAGCTTCTGCGTGCGATTTTTGGGGAAAAGGCATCCGATGTTCGTGATACTTCTATGCGTATGCCTCCTGGGACTTTTGGTACTGTTGTTGAAGTTCGCGTTTTTAATCGCCATGGCGTGGAAAAAGATGAACGTGCGATGGCAATTGAGCGTGAAGAAATTGAGCGTTTAGCAAAAGACCGTGATGATGAACAGTCTATTCTTGATCGCAATGTTTATTCGCGCCTCACCGATATGTTGACAGGTAAAGTTGCTGTAGAAGGTCCGAAAGGCTTTTCGGGCAGCAAAAAGCTTGATAGTACAGTGATGGGGCATTATCCACGATCCCAGTGGTGGCAATTTGCTGTTGAGGATGAAAAACTTCAAAATGAAATTGAAGCTTTGCGCAAGCAATATGATGAATCAAAGGAAGCATTACAACGTCGCTTTATGGATAAAGTTGAAAAGGTCCAAAGAGGTGATGAAATGCCTCCTGGAGTCATGAAAATGGTGAAGGTTTTTGTGGCTGTGAAGCGCAAAATCCAACCAGGTGATAAGATGGCGGGACGTCACGGAAATAAGGGTGTTGTTTCACGTATTCTTCCCGTAGAAGATATGCCATTTCTTGAAGATGGGACCCATGCTGATATCGTCTTGAATCCGCTTGGTGTGCCTAGTCGTATGAATGTTGGACAAATTCTTGAGACGCACCTTGGTTGGGCATGTGCGGGGATGGGCAAGAAGATTGGTGATTTGTTAGAGTTGTATCAAGAGACTGGGGATATATTGCCGCTGCGTCAGCGTATTGAAAATCTTATGCCTGATGATAATCATAATGAACCAGTCCGTCAGTATGATAATGAAAGCCTCTACAAATTGGCATTACAGATGAAAAAAGGGGTTTCAATTGCAACGCCTGTTTTTGATGGAGCACATGAGTCTGATATTAACATGATGCTGGAAGACGCAGGCTTAGATAGTTCAGGGCAGGTTACGCTTTATGATGGTCGTACTGGGGAGCCTTTTGATCGTCCAGTAACGGTGGGATATATTTACATGTTGAAATTGCATCACCTTGTTGATGATAAGATTCATGCACGTTCTATAGGTCCCTATTCACTTGTTACGCAGCAGCCATTAGGAGGTAAGGCACAGTTTGGTGGTCAGCGTTTTGGTGAAATGGAGGTATGGGCACTTGAAGCTTATGGAGCTGCATACACTTTGCAGGAGATGCTAACAGTAAAATCAGATGATGTGGCTGGGCGGACAAAAGTCTATGAGGCAATTGTGCGTGGTGATGATACATTTGAGGCAGGGATACCCGAAAGCTTTAATGTGTTGGTAAAAGAAATGCGCTCACTTGCTCTTAATGTGGAGCTAGATGATGCGCGTGAACTTATTGCACAGCGGGCATTGTCTGATACGGCAGAGTAATAATTCAAGGAGCGCACTAGAAAAAGGCTGCGCTCTTATTACTTTAAGAGGCTCAATAACCTTATTAAGGCTATACAGGTTGTTTTTAAAAGTAAATGTATTTTAAAGAAGATCTGTTATAAAATAAATGAGATATTACAACAGGTTCTAAGAATCTTTGAAGGAGAACAGCATGAACCACGAGGTCATGAATCTTTTCAATCCTCAAGCGCCAGCGCAGACATTTGACTCTATTCGTATTTCTATTGCGAGTCCTGAGAAAATTTTGTCCTGGTCGTATGGTGAGATTAAGAAGCCTGAGACTATTAATTATCGGACTTTTAAACCAGAACGTGATGGTCTTTTTTGTGCACGTATATTTGGCCCTATTAAGGACTATGAGTGTCTATGTGGCAAATATAAACGCATGAAGTATAAGGGCATTATTTGTGAAAAATGCGGTGTAGAGGTTACTCTTTCGCGCGTACGTCGTGAGCGTATGGGGCATATTGAACTTGCGGCACCTGTTGCACATATATGGTTTCTTAAATCATTACCAGGTCGTATTTCTACACTTTTAGATTTAACTTTAAAAGATATTGAGCGGGTTCTTTATTTTGAGAATTATATTGTAACCGAACCAGGATTGACATCTCTTAAGCTCCATCAGCTTCTTTCTGAAGAAGAATATATGCTTGCTATTGATGAGTTCGGAGAAGATCAATTTACAGCTATGATTGGCGCTGAAGCTATTTACGAGCTTTTAGCTAGTATGGAGTTAGATAAAATCGCTAATGATTTGCGTCTCGAATTAGCTGAAACAACTTCAGAGTTAAAGCAGAAAAAATTGATTAAACGACTTAAAATCGTTGAAAATTTTCTTGAATCTGGAAATAAGCCAGAGTGGATGATAATGAAAACAATTCCGGTTATTCCACCGGATTTGCGTCCATTGGTTCCGCTTGATGGTGGGCGTTTTGCGACATCAGATCTGAATGATCTTTATCGGCGTGTTATTAATCGTAATAACCGCTTGAAACGGCTGATTGAATTGCGTGCTCCTGGAATTATCGTGCGCAATGAAAAGCGTATGGTACAAGAAGCTGTTGATGCATTGTTTGATAATGGACGGCGTGGGCGTGTGATTACTGGAGCCAATAAACGTCCTCTCAAGTCTCTATCAGATATGTTGAAGGGCAAGCAAGGACGGTTTCGTCAGAACTTACTTGGGAAGCGAGTTGATTACTCGGGGCGTTCTGTTATCGTGACGGGTCCTGAATTAAAATTGCATCAATGTGGTCTTCCTAAAAAAATGGCTCTTGAATTATTTAAGCCTTTTATTTATGCGCGGCTTGATGCAAAAGGCTATTCATCAACGGTAAAGCAGGCAAAGAAGCTTGTTGAAAAAGAACATCCAGAAGTTTGGGATATCTTGGATGAGGTTATTCGTGAACACCCTGTTTTACTCAACCGTGCGCCAACATTGCACCGTTTGGGGATTCAGGCTTTTGAACCTATCTTAATTGAAGGCAAAGCTATTCAACTTCATCCACTGGTGTGTACTGCTTTTAATGCAGATTTTGATGGTGATCAGATGGCGGTTCACGTTCCGCTTTCTCTTGAAGCACAGCTTGAAGCCCGTGTTTTGATGATGTCCACCAATAATATTCTTCATCCGGCCAATGGTGCTCCCATTATTGTTCCCTCACAGGATATGGTTCTTGGTCTTTATTATCTTTCAATTGTTTCTGAAAAAGAACCAGGTGAAGGAATGGCCTTTTCTGATATAGGTGAGCTTCATTATGCCTTGGAAAATAAGGTTGTAACGCTTCATACGAAGATTAAAGGCCGTGTTAAGAATATTGGGAAGGATGGAAAAGAAGTTTCTAAACTTTATGATACGACACCTGGTCGTTTGATTATCGGTGAGCTTTTGCCAAGAAGTGCGGATATCTCATTTGATATTGTCAATCAAGAGATGACGAAAAAGAATATTTCTAAAATGATTGATCATGTTTATCGGCACTGTGGACAAAAAGAGACGGTTATTTTTTGTGACCGTATTATGCAGCTTGGCTTTTCTTATGCTTGTCGTGCAGGAATTTCATTCGGTAAGGATGATATGGTTATTCCTGATAGTAAGTCTCGTTTAGTTGCAGAAACAGAAGCTTTGGCTAAGGAGTACGAACAGCAATATAATGATGGTTTGATTACACAAGGTGAAAAATACAATAAGGTTGTAGATGCTTGGGGTAAATGTACAGATCGCGTTGCAGATGAAATGATGAAACGTATTCAAGCCGTCGATTTTGATCCTAAAACAGGTCGTCAACGGCCGATGAATTCGATCTATATGATGTCGCACTCTGGTGCTCGTGGTTCTGCTAACCAGATGAGACAATTGGCCGGTATGCGTGGATTAATGGCAAAACCATCGGGTGAAATTATTGAAACGCCCATTATTTCAAATTTTAAAGAAGGTCTAACTGTTAATGAGTACTTCAATTCCACGCATGGTGCACGTAAAGGACTTGCTGATACTGCGTTAAAGACGGCGAACTCTGGTTATTTAACACGGCGTCTTGTTGATGTTGCACAGGATGCTATTATTTCAGCAGTTGATTGTGGTACCGCAAAAGGGCTTACCATGCAGCCGATTGTTGATGCAGGACAAATTGTTGCCTCCATTGGGCAAAGAATTCTTGGTCGTACAGCGCTTGTTGATATTCTACATCCTGTCTCTGGAGAGGTTATCCTTGAAGGTGGAGCAATGATTGAGGAAGCTGATGTTGCGAAGATTGAAGCAGCTGGGATTCAATCTGTTCAAATTCGCTCTGCTTTAACATGTGAAACACGTCTTGGTGTTTGTGCAAAATGCTATGGTCGTGATTTGGCGCGTGGAACACCTGTTAATCAGGGAGAAGCCGTTGGTGTTATTGCTGCTCAATCCATTGGTGAGCCGGGAACACAGCTTACTATGCGTACTTTCCACTTAGGAGGAACTGCGCAGGTTGTTGATTCATCGTATTTAGAGGCATCTTATGAAGGTAAGGTGGAGATTCGTAATCGTAATGTGGTTCGTAACTCTGAAGGCCAATTGGTTGTTATGGGGCGTAATATGGCTATCCTTATCAAGGATGAGTTAGGAAAAGAGCGCGTTGTACATCGTGTTAGCTATGGTGCTCATATTTTTGTTGATGATGGTGATGTGGTTAAACGTGGCCAACGTATAGCAGAATGGGATCCTTATACACGTCCAATTTTAACGGAAGTTGAAGGTTATGTGGGTTTTGAAGATATGATTGATGGTTTATCTGTCACTGAAACAGCTGATGAATCTACGGGTATTACGAAGCGTTTAGTGATTGATTGGCGCGCTAATCCACGTGGTGCGGATCTTAAACCAGCCATTATTATTCACACAGATAAAGAAGGTGAATCCATTGCTAAATTGTATAAGGGAGGTGAAGCCCGTTATATGATGTCAGTGGAAACTATTCTTTCTGTTGAGCTTGGTGCTCATGTTAAGGCTGGTGATGTTATTGCTCGCTTGCCAATGGAAAGTGCCAAGACGAAAGATATTACGGGTGGTTTACCACGTGTGGCTGAGCTTTTTGAAGCGCGTCGTCCAAAGGATCATGCGATTATTGCTGAAGTAAGTGGCACGATTCGATTCGGCCGTGGTTATAAGAATAAACGTCGTATCATTATTGAACCAAATGATGAAACTCTTGAGGCAGTAGAATATTTGATTCCAAAAGGTAAGTTGTTTCACTTCCAAGAAGGCGATCAAATTGAAAAGGGAGATTATATCCTTGATGGTAATCCAGCACCTCATGATATCTTGGCGATTAAGGGGGTTGAAGCTTTGGCATCTTATCTTGTTAATGAGATTCAGGAGGTTTATCGTTTACAGGGAGTTCTTATTAATGATAAGCACATTGAAGTGATTGTTCGTCAAATGTTGCAAAAAGTTGAAATTACTGAATCTGGAGATTCTGGTTATATTCCAGGTGATAATGTTGATCGTATTGAACTTGATGAAATCAATGATAATTTGATTGCAGAAGGGAAGAAACCAGCATCTGGTAATCCCATTCTTCTTGGAATTACAAAAGCTTCTCTTCAAACGCCTTCTTTCATTTCGGCGGCATCGTTTCAGGAAACAACACGTGTTCTTACTGAAGCAGCAGTTTCTGGTAAAATTGATACTTTGCAAGGACTTAAAGAGAACGTTATTGTCGGTCGTCTTATTCCAGCAGGTACAGGCGGTACGATTTCTCAAATCCGTCGTATTGCTGCGGTTCGTGATGATTTGATTGTAGATGAGCAGCGTAAGTCTAGTAATAACGAAGTGGCTAAGGCTATGTTGACAAATATGACAACCGGGGCCGTTGCTGAATAATTTAAATACAACATCACATAATATAAAAACGTCTGAATAGAAAGTTCAGACGTTTTTTTATCTCAAAATGCAGAAGTTGCGTATTTTCTTGAAAATGTCAAAAATTATAAGGCGACAGTTATTTGGAACGTCTTTAGTAGCTTATTATTTTGTAATGATGTTTATCTTTTTTGTTACTTTATTTTAAAGTTTCTTAATTTCTAAAAGCAGTATAGAATTTTTCCAAAATATGTAAAACTCAAAAGCCATATTCAAGGAAAAGAGTTGATTATCTACAAATCAAATAATGATTGATTTTGAATTTTAGGAAAATTTTTGATTGATATCTTCTATAAAGATTTAAAAGGACTTATCATGAAAGGTCAATAGTCTTTTCTGTAATCTAAAAAATAATTGATTCTCTACTATACAATGCTTGTATGATAAGAATGTATTTTCTTATAAATTAGAATGCAGGAAAGTAGAGATTAGGGTGCTTACTAAGTTTTTTATAAAAAATAGACACATTTCTTATAACAATGTGATCTATGCAGACAGAATGATAAAATGTACGAATATTATTCAATTGGAAAATTAACACGTGAGTTTTCAATAACAGCTCGAACTTTGCGTTATTACGAAGAAGAGGGACTTCTTAGTCCTTTTCGGCGTGGAAGTACACGGCTTTATACACAAACGGATCGTCATAAGTTAAAGCAAATACTGCGTGCTAAAAGAGTTAAATTTTCGTTGTCTGAAATATCTGATATGTTGACAATAGTTGGAAAACCACCAGATGATGAGAAAAAGCTTAAGAAATTAATTGCAGGAATTCATAAAAAACGAGCTGATTTAAAGCAGATGCAGCATGATGTTGATGATCTTCTACAGGATTTAGAACGAATTGAGGAGAGTTTTTTTGAGAGCTTAGCGGAGTTGGGGGTTAGTCATTGATTATAAAATTTATTTTGTCTGCTTTTAGACAATTTTCTTTCTCTTAAAAGGGATAGGTTATACTATCTCTAAGGGGGATATTTAACACTGCGTGAAATGTGTAAGTCATTTAAAGAAATAGAGTGTTTGAAAAAGCTGCAAAGGTATTTTCGCAGTATATTGTCCTTGATAAGAAAAAATTATTTTTCATAAAGAAAGTAAAAACAATGACAGTTTCTCCTATGAGTGTTTTTCAATCTATTTTGTCACGAAAGTCAATTCGCGCTTTTACTGATCAGCCAGTTAGTTTGGAAACAATCAAAGAAATCTTAAAACTTGCAGCACGTGCACCATCTGGAACAAATATTCAGCCATGGCAAGTAATTGTGCTTACAGGAAGTGTATTACAGAAAGTAGGGCAAGAGCTTTCACAACTTGTGCTTTCAGGTGTAAAAGGAGAGCGTGAATATAGTTATTATCCACGTCAGTGGCGTGAGCCTTATATTTCAAGGCGTCGAAAAGTTGGTTTGGATCTTTATCAGAGTCTTGGAATTCAAAAAGGAGATAAAGAAAAAATACTTCATCAAAAGGCGCGAAATTTTTTATTTTTTGATGCACCTGTAGGACTCTTATTTACAATGGATCACGACATGGAAATGGGGAGTTGGCTTGATTTGGGTATGTTTATGCAGACCATTATGTTAGCTGCACGTGGATTTGGATTAGATACCTGTCCTCAAGCTGCTTTTGCTGATTATCATAAACAGATTCGTACGCTTTTATCTATTCCTTCTGATCGCCATATTATCTGTGGTATGGCACTTGGTTATCGCGATATGAGTGCTCCAGAAAACAAGTTTGAGACAGAACGAGAATCGTTAGAAAACTTTGTACGTTTCATTGAAACATACCCATAAAATATTTCATACAATTAAGCATACGTTTTGAAGAACTTAGTGCATTATGAAAAATATTCCCGATAAGATTTCTCATCCTTATTGAATTTTAATATTGCATATTAACACTTATTTTACTACGCTTGGAACATTAGGAGTGGTGACTCTAGGGGCATTGCCCGTTTTGAAGGTTGGCTAATGGAAAACACTATAGAAAGAAAGTGTTGGGTGGTAGCAAGACGAGCGACATTCGTGTTTATTGCTGTTATTTTTTTAGTTTATCTCGCAATTTGATTTTAAACGGGAGAAACGTTATGAAAAAGCATATATGCTCAAACTGTACTATAGTTTTGAGGTGATACGTGTTTCTATCTGTTTTTGAACTTTTTAAAATTGGGATTGGTCCTTCTAGCTCACATACGATGGGACCGATGACAGCTGCTAATATGTTTTTGCAAAAGATAGGAGATTTTTCTCAGTCGTCTGATATTCAAGTTTCTCGTATACGTGTTTATCTTTATGGTTCGTTAGCTTTCACGGGTATTGGTCATGCAACAGATAGGGCTATCATATTAGGACTTTTAGGAGAAAAAGCTTCTACTGTTGATCCTGATAGCATGGGGTTTCTGTTAGAAAAAGTTATACGTGAAAAAAAAGTGCAACCAGAAGGCCATCCCGCTTATCAGTTTGATGTGCAATGTGATCTTATTTTTGAACGAAAGCAAATCCTCCCTGGACATACAAATGGACTAGCCTTTGAAGGACTTAATACTGATGGGAATGTTCTGTTGCGGCAGATTTATTATTCTATCGGTGGTGGCTTTGTTGTGACTGAGGATGAATTAAGCCATATGAATGATAATATACAACCAGAAACATTTGAGGTACCATATCCATTCGATTCTGCTTGTACAATGTTATCAATGGCAGAAAAATCAGGACTTTCAATTGCTGAAATGAAGCGCTTAAATGAAGAAACAAAGATAGAGCGTTCTTCTCTTGATGTAGGGCTTGATGAAATTTTTTCAGCGATGACAAATTGCATTGATAGAGGTCTTTCACAAGAAGGTGAGTTGCCTGGTGGATTGCGTGTTCTAAGGCGTGCTAAAAAGCTGCATGAAACGCTTTTGGAAAATCAAAGGAAAAATCACAATTATCCACTTTGGGCAAATGATTGGCTTTCGGTATATGCTATAGCAGTCAATGAGGAAAATGCAGCAGGTGGTCGTGTTGTTACAGCACCAACAAATGGCGCAGCTGGTGTCGTTCCAGCCGTTTTGCGTTATTATCTTCAATTTAATGATGATTCAGATCGAGAGGGAATACATAATTTTCTATTAACGGCAGCAGCTATAGGCGGTGTTATCAAACATAATGCCTCTATTTCTGGTGCAGAAGTTGGGTGTCAAGGTGAAGTTGGAACGGCATCTTCAATGGCCGCAGCAGGGTTGACCGCAGCATTAGGTGGAACACCAGCTCAAATTGAAAATGCGGCAGAAATTGCGCTTGAACATCATTTGGGAATGACATGTGATCCTGTTGCAGGTCTTGTACAAGTTCCTTGTATTGAGCGTAATGCAATGGGAGCTGTTAAGGCGGTAACGGCTTCTTCTCTTGCATTATATGGTAATGGAGATCATTTTGTTTCTCTTGATGCTTGTATAGAAACAATGCGCCAGACTGGTCATGATATGAGTGAACGCTATAAAGAGACAAGTAAAGGTGGTCTTGCAGTCAATGCAATATCTTGTTAAGAGCTAGAACATTTTTCAATCCATAACTGGACGTTTTGGAGAAGAATCATATTTCCTGATAAAGCTTATGTTTTTTGTTCCTTATAAATCAAAACTCCAAATTAATTCAGCAGCATGCTTAAAATAAATTTGAGATGGCTCAGTGCTTTCTTAACGAATAGTAGCTGTTGATACAAGTTTGGAGAGAGCGTATTGTTGATATATGTTTGATTTGTCCTAAAATGGAAAAAATAAAAAAGCGTAAAGTAAAATTAGTGATCAATTTACCATTATTTTTTTAGCTGGGTTTTATGGTTTTAAAAAGTTTCCATAGCCATATCTTTTAAGTAATGGAAGATTATACCTGAGTATCCAAGGAAAATTTATTTTAAATCTGAATAATTATGATAAAGAGAGATTTTTAAAGATTTTAATTTTTTAAAAGTGAAGTTTTTTGCTACCTATATGGTAAAAAAATATCTTGAAAAGAAACACTAATTTACAACAATTAAAGATATATTGGGAATATCTTTTTTATTTATAAATTCTGTACCGACAAAAAAATTAAAATAAATAATAACGTATACATTAGGAAATATTTATAAAAATTTTCATGAGAATAGAATGCACACAATAGAACATTATCGTGTTACTTGTTCGTGAGTTCGTTTAAAAAATATCTCTTAATGCTCCTAAGCTCATTTCGCGATGGCACCCGTGAATGATATAATAACGGTAAATCCATTGAGCTGTCCCATCTTTATGCTTAATAAAAAGAGTACGCTGGGCATGATTGCACACTTTGCCAAGCCCCCCCGTACAGGGATCAAAGCCCTTAGCATTTGAAATGGTTCATTATAGGTATTTTGAGTATTTTGGGTACAGTTTTACGCCACACACTAATCTCGCCCATAACATGCAAGAGAACGGTTTTTATTAATTCAACATAAACAAGTTTCAAATGAGAGAATCTTACGATATTCGAGATTATCATCTAACATGCAAAATAATGAATTATCTTTATAAATCAGCATCTTGAATATGAGTAGTATAATGTAAGTCATTCCATGAATGGTATAAAATCTATAGAGTATTAGCATCTTTATTTATAAAGGGAGAAAACCAGCACTATCATCCTTTTTTCAACGTTCAATGTTACAAAAGATCCTCGTACTTGAAATAATTCATAAGGGATATTTGATTCCTTTTTTAAATAGTTTATATGCCAATCTTTCTCGTGATGAGCAGGCGGACGATTTTGACTGATTCAATATAAGAAGGAAAATAAGAGAATTTTACGAAAATCTCTTATTCAATATGCAAAAAATAAATTATAATTATAAATTAAAATCTTATGGAAATCGTTATCATAATATTTAATCTGATAATTTCTTTTACGTTTTTTCATCGGTAGTATTTTTATTTTCCAATTTGCTTTGTCTGTTGAAAGAAATGCAAGTAAGAGGAGTGAGATTATTTTTTACAGCGTTTATGTTGTCAGGGGAGCATTAGTAAGAGGGACTTTCTTTATTGAACGTTTAGAATAATTCCTAAAATGATAAGCTTTCATCCAATGAAGCTATTCATTTTTCCAAAAAGATATCAAGGATAATTTTTTATATTAAATCCAAAAGTGGAAAAATATTGGATGTTTTTTATGTTCTTAACAATGGTTTTATTGAAGGCTTGGAGATATTGGATAGTTGGAAAAGCTGTCAAAACAATTCCACAATTTAAGAAAAAAGTATGTTTATCAAAGGGTTTTCTAAGGCTATAGATAATGGTTAATAATAAAATAGTTTTTTAGAGATGGTCTGTAGAATTAAATATTTGTTGCTCCTAGACGGATTTTAATAGGCACATTACCAGTTTGGCTCGCAACGCGTAAATGAATACGTACAGGAGGCATTATGAGACGACGGTTGCGCATTGTTTGGCAAATGAGAAGGTTAACAAGAGATTGTGTATCTAATGCAGTCGAATTATATTTTAAACCAGTAAGTTTTGCAGCAGCATCGTGAAGAGAACGCAATGAAAGGAGGGATGATTGCTTCAATAAAATTTCTTTTTTATGGAATGAAGCAAAAGCATTATCTGTCATAATACTATCCTTAACGCAGAATTCAAAATTTTTTAGTAGGCTACAGTATAGCAGTTAAAATTTGCTTTCTTTAATGTAGAACAAGCATCAAATGCAGCTTTTTTTGATTGAAACCCTGTAAAGCGCGCCCGGTAATAACGCTGCCCATTCTTTTCAAACAGTTGCATATGTGAAGATGCGTGCTTTAAAGTAGAAAAAGCTATATTTTTTGCTTTTAAAAGTAGAGTTTTTGCTTGTTCTTCACTAGGAAGAGAACCTATTTGGATAGCCCATCCGGCATTTTCGGACAAAGAGGCTGTTACAATTTTATGAGTCTCAACCGGTATAGTTTTTTGAGGGTTCGGTATTGGTATAATTACCTTATTTACAGCCGTTATTGCGATGTTGGAGTTTTTAGGTTGTTCTGCAAATGCTGTCAACATAGTCGAAATTTCATCGTCAAAATTACTTAAATCATCTTTAATGGTTGGTATAGGAGTATTGGCGCCAGTGGGTAAGTGATAGCGTACAGAAGCTATTAAACGTTCACCACTTTTCATTTGGCTTGCTTTGGGCAAATATTGATTCAATAAGCTAGCCATATGCTCGTCACGTGCAGTAGATGATTTTCCTCCCATAACAACAGCGACAATAGAGCGCCCCTCAAGACGCATCGAAGTTGCTAAATTAGAACCTGACATTTGTGTGTATCCTGTTTTAATTCCATCGACACCTTTCATTATTTTAACAAGTTTATTGTGGCTGTTAATTTTATGTCCACGGAAATTAAAACTTTTTGTTTTGAACAATTTATATTGTTTGGGAAAATGTTTACGTAAAGCTAATGACAAAGTCGCTATATCTCGTGCTGTAGAATAATTGCGCACATCCGGAAGTCCTGAAGCATTTGCGAAATGTGTATGTTTCATGCCAAGTTTATGAGCTTTTGCTGTCATCATTTGAGCGAATTTTTTTTCACTACCTCCAAGATATTCTGCAATGGCAGCAGCAACATCATTTGCAGATCTTGTAATGAGTGCTTTAGCCGCTGATTCTGCAGAAATTGTTTGGCCTGCTTTAAACCCAATTTTTGTCGGTGGACGCATTGCTGCATAATGTGAAACAGGAATTGGTGTATTGGGTGTCACACGACGCATCTGCATAGCTTCAAAGAGTAAGTACAATGTCATCATTTTTGTTAAAGAAGCAGGATAACGTTTCAGTGTTGCATTGGCTTGAAATAGAGTTTTTCCCGTAGTAGCATCTATAACAATAGCTGCATACTTATCAGGATAGGCGCCTTGAGGTGTGGCTGAGGCCCAACAGTAAGAAAGAGCTAACACAACAAAAGAAATTGCTATTGTTTTACAGTAGCGCATAATTTTTTGATAATTAATATACACTTGCAGTATCCTATTTCTCCATTTATCCTGAAAAACTTCTATAAAGCTTCCTTTTCTGTAATTTGTTGATGCAATTTAGACGAATGGTATTACTAATTTGTTTACAGAAGTTATTTTATGAGTGAGTGATTGAAGTCTAACCATAGAGGGAAATTTTTTTCTAATACAAACAGGTATTGCAATAGTTATGAAAGAATTTAAAATTAATAAAAAATGTGCTGCATGGAAAACGATAATGGGACAGACGCTCATAATAAACTCTATAGCTCATATTATGCATAATGAAAAGGGCAAGAATTGGGATGAAGGTAGGCATGGTGCGGTTATAATGCCTAAGGCTAGAGAAAAACTCGAAAAACCTAAATTATGTCGAGTTTTTTTGCTTAATGATGATTACACACCTATGGATTTTGTTGTTTTTGTTTTGAAGAACTTTTTTAAAAAAAGTTTCGAAGAGGCAACGCGGATAATGTTAAATGTTCATCACAATGGGATAGGAGAATGTGGGACTTATACTTATGAAGTCGCTGAAATGAAAATATTACAAGTGAGAGAATGTGCGCGTCAAAATGAACATCCGTTACAATGTGTAATGGAATGGAAGTGAGGAGCTATGCCATCTTTTACACCTAGTCTTGAAGAGGTTTTGCATCGTGCATTAACAATTGCTACTCAAGCACGGCATGAATATGCAACATTAGAGCATCTTCTACTTGCGCTGTTAGATGATGCCGATGCAAATTCCGTTATTCAGGCTTGCCAAGTAGATGTGGAGGAATTGCGAGAGCGCTTAACCAATTATCTTCGCTCAGAGTTAGATGAACAGATTAGAGCTGATGAGGATACAAAGCCTACAGCTTTTTTCCAGCGTGTTATCCAACGTGCGGTGATTTATGCACAATCGGCTGGAAAAGATGAAGTATCGGGGGCAAATGTTCTTGTTGCAATTTTTTCTGAACGTGAAAGCCATGCAGCATATTTTCTTCAAGAGATGGGAATGACACGCTATGATGCTGTACGTTTTATTTCACAGGGTGTCACGCGTGATGATGGGTTATCCATGTTACTTGAAGGACTTGAAGAGCAATTAGATCAGCAGATTTCGGATAATGGTGAAAGAGGAACAAGTGCTTTAACGAATTATTGTGTTGATCTCAATTGTAAAGCACGTAATGGAAAAGTTGATTTATTAATTGGCCGTGAAATAGAAATTTCACGCATGATTCAGATTTTATGTCGAAGGTCGAAAAACAATCCGCTTTTGGTTGGTGATCCTGGAGTGGGGAAAACCGCTATAATTGAGGGATTGGCAAAGCGCATTGTTGATGGGCAAGTGCCTGAAGTTTTATCAAATGCAACAATATTTTCTCTTGATATGGGGGGACTTGTTGCAGGTACACGTTATCGCGGTGATTTTGAAGAACGCTTAAAGCAAGTTATTAAAGAGTTTGAGCTGTATCCCGATGCTATTTTATTTATTGATGAAATTCATACCTTAATTGGAGCAGGAGCGACATTAGGGGGAAATATGGATGCAGCAAATCTTTTGAAACCTGTATTATCTTCTGGAACTATGCGATGTATTGGTTCGACGACTTATAGAGAATATCGCAAATTCTTTGAACAAGATCGTGCTTTAGAGCGTCGTTTTCAGAAGATTGATATTAATGAACCTTCTGTTACAGATGCGATTAAGATTTTGCAAGGGATGAAGCCTTACTTTGAAGATTTTCATCAGATTAAATATACAGATCAGGCGATGAAGGCATCTGTAGAATTATCTTCACGTTATATAATTGATCGTAGGTTACCTGACAAAGCAATTGATATTATTGATGAAAGTGGCGCAGCGCAAAAGCTTTTGCCACAAAAACAACGCAAGAAGAGTATAGGTGTTAAAGAAATTGAAGCGACTGTTGCTACAATTGCAAGAATTCCACCAAAAACAGTTTCTCGGAATGATCAGAAGATACTGAGTAAGCTTGAAAGAGAACTCAAACATGTTGTTTATGGTCAAGATCAGGCAATTTCCGTCTTAGTTTCATCCATAAAATTGGCGCGAGCAGGTTTACGCGAACCGGATAAACCAATAGGAAGTTATTTATTTTCAGGACCAACAGGTGTAGGAAAAACTGAAGTTGCAAAACAGCTTGCATCATCTTTAGGCATTGAATTATTGCGTTTTGATATGTCAGAATATATGGAACGGCATACGATAGCACGTTTAATCGGAGCACCTCCAGGTTATATAGGGTTTGATCAAGGAGGTCTCCTTACAGATGCCGTTGATCAGAAACCTCACGCAGTTCTATTGCTAGATGAGATTGAGAAAGCGCATCCAGAGTTATTTAATATTTTATTGCAGGTAATGGATTATGGTAGATTAACAGACCATAATGGTAAGAAAATTGATTTCCGCAATGTTATTTTGATTATGACGACCAATGCGGGTGCTTCAGATATGGCAAAATCAGCTATTGGATTTGGGAAAGTACATCGTGATGGTGAGGATATAGAAGCAATCAATCGGTTATTTACACCAGAATTTCGTAATCGGTTAGATGCAATTATTCCGTTTGCACCTTTATCTCATTTAATCATCAATCAGATAGTGCAAAAATTTATTTTTCAGCTTGAAGCACAATTAGCTGATCGGGGAATTTGTTTTGAATTAAGCCCTTCAGCAACTTTATGGCTTTCCAATAAAGGATATGATTCTCAGATGGGAGCACGCCCATTAGGGCGTGTTATACAAGAATATATTAAAAAGCCATTAGCTGATGAAATTTTATTTGGAAAGTTACGCAATGGTGGTATCGTTCGCGTATTGACACAAAAATCAAATGGTAAAAAAGAAAGCTTACAGTTAGAAATTTCATCTTCCGATATATCTGTAAGTTCAAAGAAAAGTAAAATGGAAAATTTTACAAAAAAACGTGTAGGAAAAAAAAGCTCAACAACTTAAGAGTGTGTTATAAGGCAGCACGGATTTTTTTTGCATTCTCTTCAAGTATTTCTGTAGGTGTTATCATATCATTATGAGGGGTAAGTTCTATTCCCTTCATACGTGGTATAATATGAAAATGGAGGTGATAAACGGTTTGTTGACTAGCTGCTTCATTAAATTGCATGACAGTTATGCCATCTGCCTGAAAGGCTTTTTTGACGGCATTTGCAATTTTTTGAACAGCTTTAATAACAGGAAATAATGTTTCAGTATCCGCATCAAGTAAGTTTCTCGAGCCTTTTTTAGGAATGACTAGCGTATGACCTGGTGCCTGTGGCATGATATCCATAAATCCAATAACATCATCATCTTCGTAGACACGAACAGAAGGGATTTCATTGCGAATCAATTTAGCAAAAATATTGTTATTGTCGTAAGCTTGTTTCATACAAATATTTCCTTTTATTGTAATTTTAAGATTCTAATTTAAAAACGAAAAAATGCAAGGTTTATCAGAGTGTAAGACAAAGAAGTATTTTGACTTCAGTTATATTTAGGATGGTGCACTGTCTTAATGAAGGTTTAGATTTCTATGATGGCTTCAACTTCTACAGGAACATCCATAGGAAGAGAGGCAACACCAATAGCAGAACGGGCGTGTTTTCCAATTTCACCAAGGATATTGACGAATAAATTAGAAGCTCCATTGGCAACAAAAGGAATATCGGTAAAATGAGAATCTACAGCCACAAAAACAGTAATTTTTACCACACGTTTTATTTTATTTAAGTCACCCAGAGTTGCCTTGAGTTGCGCGAGAATATTGAGAGCGCAAGCTTCGGATGCTTTTTGGGCTTGTTCGGTATTCACAGTTGCACCAACTTTACCGATGGCTATTGGTTTTCCATTAATAAGAGGGAGTTGTCCAGAAATAAAGAGTTGATTGCCACTTTGTGAAGTGGTGATGTAATTGGCAAGGGGGGAGATTACTTCAGGAAGAGTGATTCCGAACTTCTCTAAGTTTTTTTCAATCATATTGGTCATAATGTTAACTCCATAGCTGCTCTATAATATATTCATTGCATAATCTATTTTTTGATTTAAGAAAATGTGTGGTTAATTGAGAAATTAGCCTTTTTTGCCTTATTGTATGATGTTATGCAACGGGGATAAAGTTCGGAAGTTGGGAATGATTAGATCATTATTTATAATAATTTTATATATTGTTTTTTTATGTACTGCGAGAGCTGAAGAGCCCATTTTTATTGTGCCTCATCGAGCAATTTATGATTTTCATCTCGATAGTGTTTCTCATGAAATGACAATTTCTGCGATGTCAGGGCGAATGGTTTACGAGCTTACTGGTTCGGCATGCCAAGGCTATAGCACACGTTTTCGTTTCATTAGCCGTGTTCACATTGAAGATATGCCAGTACGTTTGACGGATCAACAGACGACGAGTTATGAGACAGGAGACAGCCGTACATTTCGTTTTAATATCACAGATCAAGAGGGAGAAGAGGTTGTGCATCGTGCCGAGGGGGTTGCGGAGCGTACTCAAGATGGTATTACAGTTACCTTAAAAAAGCCAAAGGAAAAAGAGTATAAGCTTGCAATAGCTGAATTTCCAATAATGCAACTAAAAAATATTATCCGCCATGCAAAAGCAGGAGATCATTTTTACAATGTTACTGTATTTGATGGGACAAATAAAGCAGATAAAGTTATAAAAGAAAGTATCGTCATAGGGGAAAAGAAGACGCTTTTATCTGATAGCGAAACGGAAAAAGTAAGAAAATTGGATGAAGAAGAATATTGGCCTGTTACAATTTCTTATTTTGATGATGGAGAAAATAAAGATGGTTTGCCGGTTTATCGTAGCAGTTTTCTCTTACATGAGAATGGTGTCATGCGTGATCTTCATATAGATTATGGAACTTTTTCAGTGCGTGCAAAATTGAACAGTCTCGAATTCTTGGAACTTGGAAAAGATCTTAATCAATGTGAAAATGCAAATATTAAATGATTAAAGAAAATAACTTGAAAAAGAATCAAATATTAGTATGTTTGCGCTATTCCACACGCGGAGTCTGGGTGTTTGCAAATGATCTGTGAGAAAATTCTAGCAAGCATCCGCCGGTAGCAGGTCTTTCTGCTTTTTCCGCGGAGGTTGAACCGGAAAGGATAAGATTTATGGCACTACCCGATTTTACTATGCACCAGCTTTTAGAAGCCGGTGTGCATTTTGGTCACCAGACTCATCGCTGGAATCCCAAAATGACTCCCTATATTTATGGTCAGCGTAATAATATCCATATTATTGACCTTGCTCAGACCGTTCCACTTTTACACCAAGCGCTTAAACTTGTTTCAGATACTGTAGCGCGTGGTGGTCGTATTCTCTTTGTTGGTACGAAACGGCAAGCATCTGACATTATCGCAGATGCGGCGAATCGTTCCGCCCAGTATTACGTTAATGCACGTTGGCTTGGCGGCATGCTCACAAACTGGAAAACGATTTCCAATTCGATCCATCGTTTGCGGAAGCTTGATAAAATTCTTGCTGCTGAAGCGCAAGGCTTTACCAAAAAGGAACGTTTAAATCTTGAACGTGATCGTGAAAAGCTTAATCGTGCGCTTGGTGGTATTAAAGATATGGGTTCTGTTCCAGATCTTATTTTTGTTATCGATACGAATAAAGAAAATATTGCACTCCAAGAAGCAAAACGTTTAGGTATTCCAGTGATTGCTATTATTGATACCAATTGTGATCCCGATGACGTAACACATCCAATACCAGGTAATGACGATGCTTCACGTGCAATTTCTCTTTATTGCGATCTTTTTGCCCGTGCTGCTCTTGATGGTATTGCACGCCAGCAAGGAGCAATGGGTATCGATTTAGGAGCTCAAGTTGATGCACCTGTGGAGCCTATTTTGGAAGAAAATGCAGTTTCAGAAGTTTCTGAATAATATAAAACGCCTAATTAAGGTACTTTTATTGTCTAAAAAAGAAGTTATAGGCGTGCAGAGGGATTTTGCACGCTTTCACTGTTACAAAATAAAGAGGCAAATATGAGCATTACTGCTGCACAAGTAAAAGAACTTCGAGAATTATCTGGCGCTGGTATGATGGACTGTAAAGCCGCTCTAGCAGAGACCAATGGTGATATGGAAGCTGCTGTTGATTGGCTTCGTAAAAAAGGAATAGCTAAAGCAGATAAAAAGGCTGGTCGTACAGCAGCTGAGGGATTAATCGGAGTCGTATCAAGAGATTCACATGCAGTTTTAGTTGAGATTAATTCTGAAACAGATTTTGTTGCACGCAATGATGGATTCCAAGATATTGTGCGTAAAGTAGCAACTGCTGCCTTAGATACCCCAGGGGATGTTGAATCTGTTTCTGTTTCTCTTTATCCAGGCTCTGAGAAGACTGTAGAGCTTACGATTAAAGATGCAATTGGTACAATTGGCGAAAATATGACATTTCGTCGTTCCGCTAAATTGTCTATTGAGAATGGTGTTGTTGCGACTTATATACACAATAGTGTGGCTGATGGGCTTGGAAAACTTGGTGTTTTGGTTGCGATTGAAACAACAGGAAATAAGGAAGCTGCTCTTGCTTTTGGTCGGCAGGTCGCGATGCATATTGCGGCAACCAATCCATTAGCACTTACAGCTCAAGATGTTGATGCTGCTGCTGTTGAGCGTGAAAAAGCAATTTTTTCAGATCAAGCACGTCAGTCTGGAAAACCTGAAAATATCATTGAAAAAATGGTAGAAGGACGTATGCGTAAGTTTTTTGAAGAGGTTGTTTTGCTTTCTCAAGCTTTTGTTATGAATCCTGATATAACTGTTGAGGCCGCTTTAAAGGATGCTGAGAAATCAATTGGTGCTCCAGCAAAAATTACAGGCTTTATTCGTTTTGCATTAGGTGAAGGTGTGGAAAAAGAGGAGTCTGATTTTGCTGCAGAGGTTGCTGCTGCTGTAAAAGGCTAGTTATTGCAAACTCTTGAACAGAGATTTAAAGTCATATCGTTGGTTGTAGAATCTCTGAGGGGAACAATGTAATTGTTGAGAGGGCGTCACGTGAAAAAAGTGGTGCCCTTCGTGATGTCAAAAGCAAAAAGTAAATAGGCTTTTGGGGAGATTATTAATGGCATTAGCACTTCCGTATAAACGTATTCTTTTAAAGGCTTCTGGTGAAGCTCTTATGGGAGGGCAGAATTTTGGCATTGATGTTTCTGTTGTAGACCGTATTGCCGCTGATATTGCAGAAGTGCGCACAATGGGGATAGAAGTTGCGGTTGTTATCGGTGGGGGAAATATTTTTCGTGGCGTTGCTGTTGCTTCGCATGGTGGGGACCGAGTGACAGGTGATCATATGGGAATGCTTGCAACTGCTATTAACTCTTTAGCATTGCGAACATCTTTGACAAAATTAGGGGTTGAAACTGTTGTACTCTCTGCGATTGCTATGCCACAAATTTGTGAAAGTTTCTCGCAACGTAAAGCAATAGCTTATATGAATCAGGGAAAAGTTGTTATTTTTGCAGGTGGTACAGGAAATCCATTTTTTACCACTGATTCTGCTGCTACTTTACGTGCAGCAGAAATTGGTGCGGATGTCCTTCTTAAAGGAACACAAGTTGATGGTATTTATTCAGCAGATCCAAAAATAGACCCTACGGCTAAGCGTTTTGACCAATTAACACATGTTGAAGTTTTGCAATGGGGATTATCTGTTATGGATTCAACGGCGGTCACTTTAGCACGTGAGAACAATGTACCGATTATTGTGTATTCCATTCATGAAAAAGGCGGTTTGGCTAAGGTCTTGAATGGAACAGGACGCTTTACAATAGTATCGGAATAAGGGTAAGCTTCAAAGGACAATTGAAGGAGACAGAAATATGAATGTTACATCAATTATGGATGATCTGAAACGTCGCATGGATGGTGCCATTACGGCTTTTAAACATGAATTAGGTGGTTTGCGGACTGGACGTGCATCGGCCAGTTTATTAGAGCCGTTGACCGTTGAATCTTATGGTTCTGTTGTGCATATAAATCAGGTTGCTAATATTTCTGTTCCCGAACCTCGGATGCTTTCTGTTTCTGTATGGGATAAAACGATGGTCGGAGCTGTAGAGCGCGCTATTCGCGATTCTGGTCTTGGTTTAAATCCCATAACTGATGGTACGAATCTACGTATTCCTTTGCCTGAGTTGAATGAAGAGCGCCGTAAAGAACTTGTAAAAATTGCGCATCACTATGCAGAGCAAGCGCGTGTTGCTACACGTCATGTCCGTCGGGATGGTTTGGACAATTTGAAAAAGTTAGAAAAAGATGGTGAAATTGGACAAGATGAAGCCCATAGTTTGTCTGAAAAAGTTCAAAAACTCACAGATGAAACTATTGCTGATATTGATAAAATTTTAGCCGTAAAAGAATCTGAAATTATGCACGTTTAAGACGGTTTTGTCGCTAGAAAAAGGATGTTACACTCCCAAGCCTGTAAATTGTTTCTAGGGATAATAGGAGGGGTGGTGTGTTCTGTGATAGCAAGGTGTGATGCAGGAAGGTATTCTATCATTTTGATATGGGAGAGACTGATTTGAAAGGGCAGATGTTTAAATTTTTTAATCTGCGTGGTAAATCATGCCCTTTGCTGGAAGACACTATTTAACAGCATAGTGTGGGCTTTTAGTTGAGTACGTCTTTGTTAAACTGCATAATGAAAGCATTATTAGAAATTATTCAAATATTCTAAGATGAAGGTTGGGGAAAGAATATTAAGCCTAACCTTTCTCTTATTTCTCATTATAAAACATGTGGGTATGATCGATCAAGCAGATGTTATGTGGCGTAATTCGTTTTTTAATGACGAATAGTTGATAGAAAAGTGTTTTTATACGAAACCTATATTAGTTAATTTGTATGGGGCAGAGGTAGCTGCTTTTTCATTTTATATTTGAGAAAATATTAAAAAAATATTTAGGATTAATCTTGACTGAGATTTTTGAAGCTGTTTTCATTGATTATTAGTCTCATAAGCGCTATCTTAGTAGACTGAATTATTTATGATAAATTATAAGAGAAATTATACAGGTATGAGATAAAAACACTGCGTAGGGGAATTTTTCTTGCGTTAATTTCAGGGCTTGTATTTTCTATTTTTATTGTTTGGATGTTGTTTTGTCTAATTTGGTTTATCGTATTCTGACAGCTTTTGTTTTTGGCGTTATTGCGTTGTATCTAACATGGTTGGGAGGAAACTTCTTTTTTTTATTTGTATGGTGTATTGGCGGTTTTGTTCTTTATGAGTGGATGAGTATTACTAAAGAGAAGTGGTGTGTTTTACAAAAAATATTAGCAAGTATCTTTTACTTGATCTTTGGCTTTTTTTTAGTGTTGAGTGTATCTGCTCCGTTGATTTTTTGTGTTTTAATCGTTTTGGCTGCGGTGTTGGCTATTATATCTATAAAAAAGAGTGGTTGGGTTTTTTGTGGTTTTTTATATGCATCTTTTCCTGTTGTTGCTTTATGCTTTCTACGGGATCATGAAATGTTGGGGTTCCAAGTTGTTATTTTCTTATTTACGATAGTGTGGGGAACAGATATTGGTGGTTATTTTATCGGACGTGCATTAGGGGGCCCTAAATTAGCACCACAATTTTCTCCTAATAAAACATGGTCAGGAGCACTTGGTGGTACATTTGTCGGAGTTTTCGGTGGTATATGGGTTGCTTTTGGATTTTTTGATATAAATTTAGCTAGTTTTTTTGTGCCACTCCTTACACTTGTTTTATCAATTGTTTCACAATTGAGTGATTTAGGGCAATCGTGGCTCAAAAGACGGTTTTCTGTTAAAGATTCTAGTTCTTTATTGCCTGGACATGGTGGTTTTATGGATCGTATAGATGGATTGGTAGGGGCAGCTTTTCTTCTTTATTTAATTGGTTCATTTATGTCTGATATGGATGCGCCTTTTAATCTTTTTAGTATGATCTAATTGGGAGAAGATCGTTTGGAACTTTTAAATCATATCGTCACTATGGGTGATTTTCTTTTAAGAAGTTTGAGTATTCTTTTCATCATTATGATTATCATTTTTGTGCACGAATTTGGGCATTATCTCATTGGTCGGTGGTGTGGTATTAAGGCGTTAATTTTTTCGCTTGGATTTGGACCAGAAATAGCGAGTTATACAGATAAGCATGGCACGAAGTGGCGTTTAGCACTTATCCCCTTAGGAGGTTATGTAAAATTTGTTGGGGATGAGGAAAAAATCGATACGGAATCATTCCAATCATCTCTGATTGTTGATGGTTCATTTGCTAGTGCGCATGCTTGGAAAAAAGCAGCAACTGTTTTTGCCGGTCCTTTCTTCAATGCCCTTTTTACTGTTGTTATTCTAACATTTTTTTTCTTTATCTATGGTCGTGTAGCCATTGAGCCCGTTGTTGGTTCTTTGGTAAAAGATAGCCCTGCTCTTCAATCCGGTTTGGAATTAGGTGATCGTTTTGTTGAAATGGATGGACGACGGGTTGAAAGCTTTGAAGATTTGATGAATTATGTAGCTTTTCATGGAAGAGAACCCATAGAGTTTAAAATAGAACGCATGGGGCGAGTCTTTACAACGATGATTACCCCGAAAGTCGTTGAGCGAGATGATGGATTTGGTAATCGAACACGAAGTGCTATGATAGGTGTAGGTGTTCCTGTTGATTTAAATAATCCAGCACATTTAGATCCAACTTATATAAAACATATTCGCTATGGTTTTGTAACAGCTGTAAGAGAAGCGTCAGACCGTACTGTGTTTATCGCCACTCAAACTGTTCTTTTTATGAGTCGTTTAATAGGAGGAAAAGAGGATCGTTGTCGGCTAAGTGGACCTTCTAAAACCGTTAAAATTGCTTGGAAAGTGAGCGAGATAGGTTTTATCTCTTTGTTGAATTTGGCAGCTTTTCTTTCAATAAGTGTTGGGCTTATTAACCTTTTTCCGATTCTACCGCTTGACGGTGGGCATCTTTTATTGCATGTCATTGAGGTCATTACTGGGAGGAGAATATCTACCAAAATTCAGGGAATTGTTTTTCGTTTAGGTTTTTCCATTCTTCTCCTTTTTATGATCTTTGTCTTTTTTAATGATTATTTTTGTTGGTTTAGCTAATTAAATTATGGAAAACGCTTTATAAATTAAGTAATAATAGCAAAAACAAATTTAAGGTTGTTTACCATGTCTACAAAATGTTGTGGCGTTGTAGATTATAATGAGTAATTAAGGAATGAAAAGTCTCGCTGTAAAGCTGTAAAAAGGTTGTTATGGCAGTTAGCTTTTTAAGGCATCATGTCCAAGGAACGAGAGTAAGGTAAAAAAGCCAATGACTACGAATTCAAAGTTTTTAAATGCAGCATCTGTATTGGTGTTAAAGATGGGGATGATTGCCCCAGCAACGGTTTTTATGTCAATTGCTGCGGTCGGAGAAATACAAGCGTCTGTAGTCCGCTCTATTGAGGTTCGTGGGAATAAGTTTGTAAGTTCTCAGGCGATTCGAGACAATATGGGGATTAAGGTTGGGCAAGGTGTTTCCAGTGGTGATGTTGATAGTGCTGTGAAGAACCTTTTCGAATTGGGTTTATTTTATGATGTTAAAATAAATCCGGTGGGTGATAAATTGGTTGTATTCGTAAAAGAATATGAGGTTGTCAATCAAATATTGTTTCAAGGAAATAAATCTTTTAAAGACCCAGATCTTAAGCGGTTTATTTCTTTAAAACCGAATGAGCCTTTTAATTCTGCTAAGCTTTCTGCTGATATAAATACAATTCGTGAGGCTTATAAAACTCTTGGTCGTAATAATATCACTGTTAACGTTCAAACGATTAACCTTGGAAAAGGGCGGGTTAATGTGGTATTTAATGTCGTTGAAGGGAAAAAAACAAAGATTGGTGATATCACTTTTAAGGGCAATAGTGTCTTTGGAAGTCGCCGTTTGCGTGATGTGATTTCAACAAAAACTTCAGGAATTTTTTCGAAGTTGTTGGGAGGTGATGTTTACAGTGAAGAGCGCCTCGCTGTTGATGAAGAAGCTTTACGTCGCTTTTATTATAACCGTGGTTATGCAGATTTTCGTGTAGTCTCTTCTAAAGCAACTTTTGATGCAGCAAGCAATACGTATAAAATTTCTTTCGTTCTTGATGAGGGTGCGCTCTATAAAATTAGCGATATTCAGGTTGAAAGTGATGTTGATGGAATTGACGTTCAATCTGTGAAAAGGGTGCTTAAAACCCAGCCAGGTAATGTTTATAGTGCAGAAGATATTGAACAGTCTGTTGCAACTATTAATAACAAAGTTGCTGATTCGGGATATGCTTTTGCTAAAGTTGAACCGCGGGGAAATCGTAATTTAGCAAATCATACAATTTCAATTTTATATAATATTGAACAGGGTACACGTGCTTATATTCAACGTATTGATATACGTGGCAATGAGAAAACGCGTGATTACGTCATTCGCCGTGAGATTGATTTAAATGAAGGAGATGCTTACAATCAAACTTTACTACAGCGGGCGAAACGTCGTCTAGAAAGTTTAGGTTTCTTCAAAGCCGTTAATATTTCAATGGTTCCCACAGATCAATCTGACCAAGTTGTTTTGGTAATAGATGTCGTTGAAGCTTCAACAGGAGATCTCTCTCTTTCTGGAGGGTATACAACAGGGGGAACAAGTCCTGGTATGTCACTTGAAGTTTCTGTTACTGAACGTAATCTTGGGGGACGTGGTCAATATGTTCGTTTAGGATTAGGTGCGGGGCAAGAAAAATCTCGTAATTATAATTTATCATTTGTTGATCCTTATTTCTTAGGATATCGTTTATCTGCTGGCGTTGATGTTTTTCGTAGTACTTATCGTGCTGATAAAGCCTATGATGTACGGCAGACAGGTGGATCGCTGCGGTTTTCGTTACCTATTAATAATCAATTATCTGCTAATGTAGCTTATTCTTATGTGCAGGAAGAATATGATTTTGGCGGAGAGTATGATTTTGACAAAGAGGGTGACATAATAGAATTATATGGGAAATATTCTGGTGCGATTGTTCAAGCTGCAAAACACAGCCCTTGGAAACGTTCATCAATTAGTTATGGTTTCACCTATAATACGATTGATGATATGAGATCCCCCCATGATGGGTGGTACGTGCATCTGCTTCAGGAATATGCAGGGCTTGGTGGGAGTGCAAAGTTCTTGAAGACCACGGGTAAGGCGATGATGTACAAGACTCTTTCTGACCAGAAGGATATCGTTGGTTTGCTTTCCTTTGGGGGTGGTTATATCCATGAAGTAGGCAAAGAAGGTGTTCGTATTTTCGATATGTTTAAAGTAAATTCTGATATGATTCGAGGGTTCAAATATAATGGAATAGGTCCGCGCCAGGTTTCCAGTAAGGGTGAGGTTTATTTCTTGGGGGGAACGACATATATGAATGCGACTGCTGAAGTACAGTTTCCTATCCCTGTTGTGCCTGAAGGATTCGGGTTGCGCGGTGCTTTATTTGCGGATATTGCCACGCTTTATGGCAATAATTATAAAGCCGTTTTTCAGGGTGAACCGTCTGTTACCAATACCAAAAGTGCTTGGCGTTCATCTGCAGGTGTGAGTTTGATGTGGGATTCTCCGTTTGGTCCTTTGCGTTTTGATTATGCTTGGCCAATAACGAAGCAGGAAGGTGATCGTTTGCAACAATTGAACTTTGGTATTTCTACGAAGTTCTGATTTGAGCGATTTTAAGAAGGAAAAATTTGAAGAGAATAGCTTAAGCTGGGAGAGAAAGTGTTTTGATGGCGGATACATTTTTTTTTACGCCGTCCCGACGATTGACAGTTGCAAATGCTGCTGAGTTGACGGGTGCAAAGCTTCTTAATCCAGAGTTTTCTCATAAAGTTATCAATACTCTTTCTTCACTTGAGAGTGCGGTGGAAGGTTCGCTTGTTTTTGTAGAGCATCGGAAGTTTTCTGATGCTTTACTGGACAGTTCTGCTGTTGCTGTTTTGTGTACGAATGAGATTGTTTTTAAAGTTCCCGAAACTATGGCAATTTTGGTGACATCCACACCACAGCGTGACTTTGCTCAGATTGGTCGTATTTTGTTTCCAGATTCTGTCAAGCCAATGCCTTGGTTGGGGCAGAAGGGGATTTCATTACATGCGCATATTCATCCAACGGCTAAGTTGGCACATGATGTGTGTATTGAAGCTGGAGCTGTTATTGGTAAAAATGTTGAGATTGGTGCAGGAACTCTTATTTCATCCACAGCTGTTATCGGTGAAAATTGCCGTATTGGATGTGACTGCTATATTGCTCCTAAGGTAACAGTTCAGTGTTCTATAATAGGTGATAAGGTTCAGCTTTATCCTGGCGTTTGCATTGGACAAGATGGTTTTGGTTATGTTGGAGGCGGAGTTGGAATCGAGAAAATTCCACAGCTTGGTCGTGTTATTATTGAGGATGGTGTAGAAGTTGGTGCGAACACGACAATTGATCGTGGGACATTTCAAGATACTGTTATTGGTGAAGGAAGCAAGATTGATAATCTTGTACAAATTGCCCACAATGTAAAAATTGGCCGCTATTGTCTTATTGCCGCTCAATGTGGCATTGCGGGAAGTACATCTATAGGGGATATGTCTCAGCTTGGCGGAAGTGTGGGAGTAGCTGATCACATCATAATAGGTAAATCTGTTCAGATTGCTGCTCGTAGTGGTGTTATGAATGACATTCCGGATGGCGAAAAATGGGGAGGTAGTCCAGCGCGACCATTTAAACAATGGTTTCGTGAAGTAGCGGCGTTGCGCAGTATGGGAAAAGTTAAAAAGGAGAAACGCTGATATGATCAGCAGTGAAAAAACTAAAAACTTAGAGGCTGTCGATATTGAAAAACTATTATCAATATTACCGCACCGTTATCCATTTTTATTGATTGATCGTATCGTTGATATTGATGGTGAACAAGAAGCGATTGGTATTAAAAATATAACGATTAATGAGCCACATTTTACGGGACATTTTCCCGCAAAGCCTGTTATGCCTGGAGTTTTGATTTTAGAAGCTATGGCACAAACGGCAGGAGCAATAGCACTTTTAAATTTAGGCAATAAGCAAACAAATTTAGTTTACCTTATGACGGTTGATAATGCGAAATTTCGTAAGCCGGTTATGCCTGGTGATCAGCTCAAGATTCATGTTCAGCTTTTGAAAAAAAGATCTGGTATGAGACGTTTTTCATGTGTTGCAAAAGTAGAAGATGTCCGCGTCGCTGAAGCAGAAATTGCTGCGATGATTGTCGAAGAAGAATAAACGATATTTGATGGGAATTTAAAAATGTCCGGTACGAAAATCCATCCAACTGCTCTTGTGGAGAAGGGAGCGCAGCTTGGTGAGAATGTACGCGTTGGACCATTTTGCCATATTAGTTCAGAGGCTGTTATTGGTGATGAATGTAGTTTGACAAGTCATGTTGTAATAATGGGAAAGACAACATTAGGAGCCAAGAGTAAAGTATTTTCTCATGCTGTTTTGGGGGCAGATCCGCAAAATAATAAACATAAAGGAGGAGCTACAACTCTTTTTATTGGTAAGAATTGTACGATTCGTGAAGGTGTAACAATGCATAGGGGTTCCGATTCGAGTGTAGGAATGACAGTTGTTGGTGATAATTGCCAATTTTTTTGTTATGCGCATATCGCTCACGATTGTTATGTAGGCAATCATGTAACATTTGCCAATAACGCAATGATTGCTGGTCATGTCACTGTTGGTGATTATGTGATTATTGGTGGTGGTGCTGCTGTTCATCAATTTGTTCGTGTTGGACATCATGCATTTATCGGCGGCGTATCTGCACTGGTTGGTGATCTGATACCTTATGGAACAGCTGTTGGTGTGCAGGCAAAACTTGCCGGCCTCAATATTATTGGCATGAAGCGTGCAGGACTTGAGCGTCAAGATATTCATGCACTCCGTCATGCGGTTGCCATGCTTTTTGATCATAGCAAACCATTTAAAGAGCGTGTTAGTGATGTTGCTTCTTTTTATTCTTCTTCTCAGTCTGTTTCTGAAGTTGTTAATTTTATTAAAGAAGAAGGAAAGCGTTTTTATTGTACACCAAAATTTGAAGGTGATAAAATAAAAGAACATAAGGATTAAAAATGCCTATTTGGGGAGCCAGAAGTTTTCTTTCCGGCCGTACTGCTATTATAGCAGGAAATGGTGTTCTACCGATTACTGTTGCGCAGACTCTTGAGAAGAATGGAGAAAATCCTTTTCTTGTGCTTTTGCATGGTGAGGCAGATTCTGTTCTTTATCGCTATGAGCATTGCGAGCTATCAATTGTAGAGTTAGCGCGACTCGTTAAAATTTTAAAAGAGGCTGGTGTATATAATGTTGTTTTGGCAGGTGGTGTGAAAAAGCGTCCACTTCTTAAACAATTGCGACTGGACTGGACAACATTTTTAGCTCTTCCTAAGTTAATCGGAGCTTTGAAGAGGGGAGACGATGCGTTATTAAAAGCTTTTATACGGGTTATTGAAGCACACGGTTTTTGTGTTATCGGTGCTCACGAAATAGTCCCAGATCTTTTAGCTCCCATAGAATTTAATTTAACAGTACGGCGTGCTACTCCAAAAGAGAAAAAAGATATTTTTTTAGCAGTAGAAGCAGCAAAGCTTTTAGGTCAATTAGATATCGGGCAAGCCGTTGTCGTTGTCCAAGGAAGGGTGGTTGCTCTGGAGGGTGCTGAGGGAACTGATAATATGTTGTGGCGTGTTTGTGAAATGCGAGAAAGAGGGCAAATTCCCCTTAAAGGTGGCATTCTTGTAAAATGTGCAAAACCACAACAGGATAATCGCGTTGATTTGCCATCAATTGGGCCAGCGACAATAATAAATATTGCAAAGAGTGGTTTATCTGGTGTTGCGGTGGAGGCAAATAGAAGTCTAATATTATCGGTGAAAACAACAATAGAAAAAGCCAACAAATATTCTCTATTTATAGAGACATTTGAAAGGTTTGGTCATGAATAATTGTTTCTTAAAGATTGCTGTGGTTTCAGGTGAGGAATCTGGTGATTTACTTGGGGCCGATTTAATTACTTGTTTATCACAACAGATAGGATGCAATATTCATTTGATTGGTGTTGGGGGGAGGCATTTAAAGGCATTAGGTTTAAAAAGCTTTTTTGATTCCCATGATATTGCTTTAATAGGTTTAAAGGAAGTATTGAAAAAACTACCATTGTTGTTGCTACATATTCGCAATTTATCCAAATTTATTGCACAAGAACAACCTGATTGTTTAATTATTATTGATAGTCCTGATTTTACACATCGTATTGCAAAAAAGGTACGTGCTTTAGCGCCTTCTATTCCTATCATTAAATATATTGCACCAACCGTTTGGGCATGGAGGCCAGAGCGTGCAAAAGCTATGCGTGGATTTGTTGATCATGTTTTAGCGGTTTTTCCTTTTGAAGAAAAGATTATGCAAGATTTGGGAGGTCCTGCCACGACCTATGTTGGACATCGTCTTTTGACATATCCTCCCCTTTTGAGAGTTCAGTCAGAAAAAAAAAGCCAATTAGAACAAAGAAATTTGATCGATACACAAATATCATCGCCTACATTAGTTATTTTGCCAGGATCACGCAATTTAGAAATTCGTTCCTTAATGCCTATTTTTCGAGAAACAGTAGAGATTCTTGTACAACGTATTCCTCATTTACGTATTATTTTACCAACCTTACCTCATTTGGTAGATAGAATCCGTGATTTTGTGCAAGGCTGGAAAAGCAAGATAGAAATTGTCGTTGGTGAAGATGAAAAATGGCGTGCTTTTGCACAAGCAGATGTTGCTCTTGCGGCACATGGAACTGTTTCACTTGAATTAGCCTTAGCAAAAATTCCTATGGTTCTTTGCTATAAACTTGATCGTTTTTCTAAATTATTTATTTTTCCTAAAATGATGTTATGGAGTGCTGCTCTTCCAAATATTATTGCTGATAAGCCTATTGTTTCGGAATATTTGAATGAATTAATCCGTCCTGGTATGTTAGCAAGACAAGTAGAACAACTTTTGGCTAATCCTTTATTGCGACAGGCACAACTTGATGCCTTTGAGATGGTAGAACAGAAAATGAAAACTGAAGTACCATCAGGGGTTGTTGGCGCACAAACAATTATCGCTCTTTTAAAAAAACAAGAATAAAATTGTATAAATAAAGCAATATTTTAATGATTAATATTTAATTTTAGCAAGAAAATTACAAGCACGTTGGCTTTTAGGATTGGTAAAAAATTCTTCAGAGGCTGTATCTTCAACAATTTTTCCATTTTCTAGAAAGAGTATTCTTTCTGAGACTTTACGTGCGAAGCCCATTTCATGGGTAACACAAAGCATTGTGATCCCTGTGTCGGACAATCGAGCCATCACTTCCAAAACTTCTCCCACACTTTCTGGATCAAGAGCAGAGGTTGGTTCATCAAAAAGCATGACTTCAGGTTCCATACAAAGTGCACGGGCAATCGCAACACGTTGTTGTTGCCCACCAGAAAGTTGTAAAGGATATTTTTCACAGTGTTTTTCAATACCAACATGTGTTAAGTAACGAATTGCCCGTTCTTGTGCTTGTTGTTTGGAAAGCCCTTGAACGGTCATAGGTGCTAAAATACAATTTTGTATAACGCTCATGTGGGGAAATAAATTAAAATTCTGAAAGACCATTCCTATCTTACGAAGAACTTTTTTTTGCTGTTGTATAGGAGCGGTATGGATATCAACGTTATGGATACAGATTGAACCTTTTTGTGCTTGTTCTAATTGATTAATACAACGAATTAACGTTGATTTTCCTGATCCGGATGGTCCACAAATAACGATATGTTCACCAGCTTGAACATTAAAGTTGATATCATGTAGGACCTGAAAGTTTCCATACCATTTATTTAGATTTTGAATAGAGATCACTGGTTTTTTATTGGGAGAGATCGATTTATTATTTTTCAAATTCATCTTATTTTATTCTTTCATTGATGAATAACGTGATTAATTCAACATTTTGGTTTGGTAAAGTTTTTTATGATCATTTTATTTAACGTAAATATCGAGTGAGGCGCTGTTCGATAAAAACAATAAAACGATGAATGAGTTCAACGATAAAGAGATAGATAAGAGCAGCCCAAACGTAAACTTGAAAATCAAAAGTCCGTGAATAAGTGAGTTTAGCAACTCCCATTAAATCATAAACAGTAATAAGTGAGGCAACAGCACTGGATTTAATCATTAAAATCAACTCATTTCCTAGGGGGCGTAATGCTACAATCATTGCTTGTGGAAGAATAACTCTAAAAAATGTGACAGAGTTGCTTAAACCTAAAGCTTTTGATGCTTCACGCTGTCCAGTTGTTACGGATAAAAAACTTCCTTTAAAGATCTCAGATTGATAGGCAGCAGAATTGAGTGTAAAAATAAAAAGACAACAATACCACGCGTTTTGAAAAAACCACCATAGTCCCACCTGTTGCCAAAAACTATTCATTGAACCAAGCCCATAATAAAAAAGAAAGAGTTGAGCTAATAAAGGAGAGCCACGGAAAAAATAGACATAAGCATTTGCAAAATATTGTAAAAATGTATTCTTTGATAGACGAGCAAAAGCGATAAGCATACCAAGAAAAAGACCTAGAGAACAAGAGATAGAAACAAGCTCAACAGTAACAATAAAGCCATTAATAAATTTGGGTCCATAATGGCTTAAAAGATCAGGATTAAAAAGGAAATAAAGCCACTCAGGAATCATTGACCTAGCACCTTTTTATAGCCTATTTGAGTGTATGTTTCCAAATGGCGTAAGATTGCAGTAAAAACCGCTGAAAATAACAAATAGAGTAAGCATGCTACAAAATAAAATAGCATGGGTTTATTGGTAGCAGCGACAGCTAAATTCGTTTGTCGCATGAGGTCAACAAGCGCGATGGTAGAAACAAGGGATGTATCTTTCAGTAAAGTAAGCCAATTATTAGAAAGTCCTGGCAAGGCATTTCGGATGAGCTGAGGGAAGACAATACGAAAAAATGTGGTTGACCGTGAAAGTCCTAAAGCTTTAGCCGCTTCATATTGACCTTTATCAAAAATATTAAATGCTCCAAGCCAAACTTCACAAGAAAAAGCTGCAAGAACCATACTAAGTGCAAGAACACCAGCAACAAATGCATTGATACTGAACATGATTTCAAAATTAAAATAGTCAAATAAATTTTGAATAAGGCTTTGTAATCCGTAGTAAACTAAAAACAAAGTTAAAAGCTCTGGTAGCCCACGGAATACTGTTGAAAAGAGGCGTGCCATAGCTTTGGCCATCTTAATATTGGATCGAATCATCACTGCATTGAGAAGTCCTAGAGGAAATCCTAGAAAGCCACAACATAATGCCAATGACAAAGTCATTCCTGCACTGGAAAGTATAACCACTCCCCATCCACCATTGCTAAATGATAGCAATGCTAAATTTTCAATCATTCCTGTGTTCCTCATGAAAGAGTTCGATAATATTTTTTAGCAATAACCAGTAGGTTTCATTTAAATATCATATCGATATTTAATAAACATCACCTGTAAAATACTTTCTCATAATTTTTTCATAAGTTCCATCCAAACGGATTTCTTTTAGCGCCTTATTGAACTTATTTTTAAGTTCATTATTATTTTGACGGACTGCAATTGCAATAGGAAATCTTGTTTCTTCTAGAGTTCCCAAGAGGAGACAGCAATCTTTTCCTTCATTTTTAAGCCAATTTAATGCTTGTAATTTATCAACAATAATCACATCAAGTCGATGATTTAAAAGGTCACGATTCACTTCTATTGTGGAAGGGTAGAGTTTGATTTTCACCTCTTTAGAAGCATAATGATCTTCTGCATAGAAAGCTTGTGTTGTATTTGATTGCACACCAAGATTTTTACCTCTAAAGTCTTGTGTCGAGATTTCTTTAATTCCCGAAGCTTTGGTAACGATAACAGCCAGTGCTGTATCGTAGTAAGGATCTGTGAAGTCAATTTTTTGTAAGCGCTCTTGTGTGAGAGAGAGGGAAGCAATGATAGCATCATATTTTTTTGCAATAAGTCCAGGGATCATTCCCTCGAAGTCTTGTGTAACAATAGTACACTCAACATTCATTTTTTTACAAAGTGCATAAGATATATCAATATCAAGTCCCTGCAATTTATTATTTGAGTCAATATAACTAAAGGGAGGGTAGGTGCCTTCACTCGCAATTTTTAATGTTTTCGCATCAGCCAATTGGGTGAATAGTACGGCGCTTATTATAAGAGCTCCTGCTAATAATTTCATGATGTTCTCCTATTGGATAAGCGGGCAAATATGAAATCATTATGTTTTTATAATCTGTAAGCTTTTTGGGAGCAATTCAAAAATTTATTGATGCTTATTTTAGATCCTTATGTTGGGCATTAGTATCAAAAAATTAGATTTTGATACGATAAAAATACAACTTTATCGTTGTCATTAGATTCTATAAAGTGTTTAAATATTGAGGAACAATTAAAAATTATTTTGATAAATGTAAATTTTCTTATAGAAATGCCGAATTTCCAATTATACCTGCATGTCCAATAAAGAGTTAAAGATACTCCTTAAATATACAGATTGAATTTTAATTCATAGTGAGATCTAATCGATATCGAAAGTAAAATATTTTCTCATAATTTTCTCATAGGTTCCATCGGCGCGGATTTCTTCTATTGCTTTATTAAAACTGTTTTTAAGATCATTATTATTTTGACGGAGTGCAATTGCAATAGGAAAATTTGTTTTTTCTAGAGTTCCCAAGAGGAGACAGCAGTCTTTTCCTTCATTTTCAAGCCAATTTAATGCTTTTAATTTATCAAAGATGATGATATCAAGCCGATGGCTTAAAAGATCACGATTAACTTCTGCTGCTGTAGGATAAAGTTTGATATTAACTCCTTCAGAGGCATAATGATCTTCCGCATATGCAGCTTGTGTTGTATTTGATTGTACACCAAGGTTTTTACCTCTAAAGGCTTGTGTTGAGATTTCTTTAATTTCCGAATTTTTGGTAACAATAACAGCGAGTGCTGTATTGTAGTAAGGATCTGTAAAATCAATTTTTTGTAAGCGCTCTTTTGTAGGAGAAAGGGAAGAAACAATAGCATCGTATTTTTTGGCAAGAAGACCGGGAATCATCCCCTCGAAGTCTTGTGTGACAATAGTACATTCAACATTCATTTTTTTGCAAAGAGCATAAGATATATCAATATCAAACCCTTGAAGTTCGTTATTTGAGTCAATATAACTAAATGGCGGATAAGAAGCATCGCTTGCAATTTTCAGCGTTTGAGAATTGGCCGATAGGGTAAATAGTGTCGCGCTTATTATAAGAGCTCCTGCTAATAATTTCATTATGTTCTCCTATTAGATAAGCTGGCAAATATGAAACCATCATGAATTTTTATAATCTGTAAGTTCTTTTGGAGCAATGTAAAAAATTTATCTGTGGTCATTTTGCTATCATTATGCTGAATATCATTGTCAAAAAATAATTTCTTTTTATCAAGTATGGGAATAAAAAATACAGGAAAGAAGGACACCTCTATTGATTATATGATTTAATGATTTTACTTAAAAAATCAATAATTTATCTTTAAAAGAAAAACTATTAACTTAAATACAAAGAAAATTTCAGCTCTTAACAGGACAAAATGTAAAGTATTTTTATTCGAATCTATTTGAAGAGGGATAAGAAGTTTTGGCATCTTAGAAAAGCACTTAATGTAAGCCTTTTGCAATTTTATCTGAAGAAGATAGAAAGAAAAATTCTGACATTGCTAGATTTTAATATGTAATAGGGCTTTTAAACATGGGGGAATGATAGGGAATACATTTCTATTAAAGATAATGAGGATTATAAGGTAAAATTTTCAATTTCTTTTTGCTAAATGTTTGGCTAATTCGCAGAAAAGTATTCTCAATTTCTTTACAGAGCTAAAACTTAGAATTTTTTAGTAAATTTTTATGATGATGTTATCTCTGTAGAAAGAGTTTTAAAATCACGTTTTATAAAAATTCTTAAAGGATGTTTTTTGATTACTCTCAATAAAGCTTCAGTAAATTGAAGCTTTATTGATCTCTTTTTTTAATTTGCACGTTCATCTATAGGAACATAGTCACGCATAGCATAGCCTGTGTAGAGTTGTCGAGGACGACCAATTTTTTGTGCAGGGTCTTCAATCATTTCTTTCCATTGTGCCACCCACCCGACACTGCGCGCCAATGCAAAAAGGACAGTAAACATTTCAGTTGGAAAACCTAGAGCTTTTAATGTAATGCCGGAATAGAAATCAACATTGGGATAAAGCTTTTTCTCAATAAAATATTCATCACTTAAGGCAATTTTTTCAAGCTCTATTGCAATATCAAGAAGAGGGTCATCTTGAATGTTGAGTTCTTTTAAAACTTTATGACAGGTTTTTTGCATGATTTTTGCACGTGGATCATAATTTTTATAGACACGGTGCCCAAAGCCCATAAGGCGGAAAGGATCATTTTTATCTTTTGCACGTGCAATAAATTCAGGAATTCTTTTAATAGAACCTATTTCTTGTAGCATTTTTAGACATGCTTCATTGGCACCACCATGTGCTGGTCCCCAAAGGCATGCAACTCCTGCTGCAATACAGGCAAACGGATTAGCACCCGAGGATCCAGCAAGACGTACCGTAGATGTAGAAGCATTTTGTTCATGATCTGCATGAAGGATAAAGATTTGATCCATCGCCCGAGCAAGCACAGGGTTTGTTTTATATTCTTCACAAGGAACTGCAAAGCACATATGGAGGAAATTTGCAGCATAATTAAGATCATTACGTGGATAAACAAATGCTTGTCCGATACTGTATTTATAGGCCATAGCAGCAAGCGTTGGAACTTTTGAGATAAGACGAACAGAAGCAATCATTCTCTGGTGAGGATCTGTAATATCAATAGAGTCGTGATAGAACGCAGACATAGCGCCAAGGCAGGCAACCATGACGGCCATAGGATGAGAATCACGACGGAAGCCATGGAAGAAGCGTGCAAACTGTTCGTGTACCATGGTATGCTGCATAATACATCGATCAAATTCATTTTTTTCTTGCTGTGTTGGGAGTTCACCATAAAGTAAAAGATAACAACTTTCGAGAAAGTCTCCTTTTTCAGCCAATTGATCAATAGGATAACCACGATAAAGCAATATACCTTTATCACCATCGATATAAGTAATTTTTGATTCACAAGAAGCTGTTGAAGTAAAACCAGGATCATAAGTAAAAATATCGGTTTTTTTGTAGAGAGAAGCAATTTCAATGACTTCAGGTCCACTCGTGCCTTTACGCAAGGGAAGCTCTACTTTTTTATCATTCACAATAATATATGCGTTATTCTCAGACATTCGGTATTCCTTTCAGATCCTTCACTTCTAAAAATTAAGACTCTGCTTCATCAGAGTGGGGGATGTATAACTGAAGCTTTTCTTACTTATATTAAGGGTAGATTGCCTCTAAAAGTGAGTACATGCAATCTAAAAATATTTCCTTATTGATCATTATTACTCAATAAGAAATGTATTTCAATGATATAACATAAAAAACTCTTTTAGGGCGCGTTGAGATATCTGTATAGATCCTTATTTGAGGAAATATACTCAGTGCACATCATGGGCATATTGTTGTGATAAGTTGGTCCTTGATGCGATGAAGGGATTCATCGCGTCCTAATAAAATAAGAATATCCAAAACACCTGGTGATGTTGCACATCCTGTAAGAGCTGCGCGAAGTGGTTGGGCGATAGATCCAAATTTGAGATTCTGTGTTTGGACAAAAGAGCGAAGTGTTTCATCTAGAGTTTTTGTATCCCAAGAGGGGCAAGCTTTCAGAGCAAGATAAAGATCGTTTAAAATGGTTCGTCCATTTTTATCTAAGAGTATTTGAGCTTTTTCATCAAGTTGTAAAGGTCGTTGCGTAAAAATGAAGGAGGCATTGTCAATCAGTTCGCACAGTGTTTTTGAACGTTCTTTCAAATGCGGGATTGCTTTTAAAAATTGAACACGGCGTTTTTCATCAAGTTTTTCAATAATTTGTGCTCCCCTATCGGTTTCTGGTAGAATATTAAGAGCGGCATCAAAAAGTTCTTGATCATTACTCATACGCATATAGTGTCCGTTGATGGAATCGAGCTTTTTGAGATCAAAACGAGCAGCACCTTTGTTAATATCCTCAATATCAAACCAAGAAATCATATCTTTAAGTGACATCAGTTCGTCATCACCATGACTCCAACCTAAACGGACAAGGTAATTGCGCAAAGCAGCAGGAAGATATCCCATTGTTCGGTAGGCATCAACACCGAGCGCACCATGTCGCTTTGATAATTTTGCACCGTTTTCACCATGGATAAGAGGAATATGGGCCATAACAGGAATGTCCCATCCCATTGCTTTAAAGATAATCGTTTGTCGGGCTGCGTTGGTAAGATGATCGTCACCACGTATAATATGTGTGATGCCCATATCATGATCATCAACGACAACAGCATGCATATAGGTAGGCGAACCATCAGAACGCAAAATAATGAAGTCATCGAGATCTTTATTAGGAAAACGGACATCACCTTGAACGCGATCATGTACAATCGTTTCTCCATCTTGAGGGGCTTTGATGCGAATAACAGGCTTAACACCTTTAGGAGCTTCAGAACTATCACGGTCGCGCCAACGTCCATCATAACGTGGTGGGCGCCCTTCTGCACGGGCTTTTTCACGCATTTCAGCTAACTCTTCAGGTGAAGCATAACAATAATATGCTTTACCATTCTTGACCAACTGTTCAGCGATTTGGCGGTGACGTTCTGCACGTTCGAATTGCGAAATAGGGGCGCCATCGTAACTAAGACCCATCCAGTGCAAGCCATCTATAATGGCTTTTACAGCTGCTTCTGTTGAACGCTCTCGGTCTGTATCTTCAATTCGTAAAAGCATTTTTCCACCGGTATGTTTTGCATAAAGCCAATTAAAAAGAGCAGTACGAGCACCACCAATATGAAGGAAGCCAGTGGGTGAAGGGGCAAAACGAGTAATAACAGACACGAATATTTTCCTTTAAACTAAGATATTACTTATGGAATTTTATAGAAAAGTCATGTTAGCATAAGTGATGGGGCGTGCAATAGCCGTATTGCGAGTTAAAGTGGGGGACTGATGTTTTATAAAAGTAAAGAGGGTTTATCCGAAAAATCTGTTACAGAAGGAAAAAAGCCATGTCAGATAGGGCAGAGTGTTTTTTCTAGATATGATGATGCAAAGAACGGTAGCTATAACCAACAAAAACTTTTTTTATTGACACTCTTAAAAGAAGTAATCATTTTTTTTCGCAAATGGTTAGAAGATTGTATCAATAAAGAAGTTTCTTTTGGTATCCTTTTTTCGCTGATTTTAGTCTTTTTTGCCCTAGGAATCATTTTCTATTTTCATTTAGAGTGGGAACCAAGTTGGGGACAATTGGGGGCGTTGGTCAGTATTTTTCTGGGAATATTCTATGTTGCACGTTTTTATCGAAAAATATGGATTCCCGTGGGGTTTCTGTTTTGTATTATATTGGGTGCTTTAGCGGCAAAAATAGAAACGTGGCGTATTGCAACACCCATGCTAAGCAGTGACATTGTCACTACATTGACGGGAAGAATTGTTTCTATTGAGTCAGGTGCCAAAGGAGGATTTCGTTTAGTTTTGGAGATTTTGAATACAGAAAATCCTGTATTACGCCATAGTCTTCATCGTGTTCGTTTATCGGCAAGATATTTGCCATCTGGCTTAGCGATTGGTGATGGACTGCATGGAAAAGTTAAGATTCGTGCATTCTCTGGGCCTGTGCGTCCAGGAGGCTACGATTTTAGTTTTCATAATTATTTTAAAAGAATTGGAGCACAAGGCGTTTATTTAGAAAAACCAAGAAAAATATTCGTTTCGCAGCCTGATGGAATATTCGCTATCATTCTACAGAAAATTGAAAATTTACGCACGAAGATGACACAAAGAATCCATATAGCCCTTGAAGGAGAAAAGGGGAGTGTTGCAGCTGCCCTCATAACAGGGCAGCGTGCTGGTATTTCAAATGAGACAAATGAAGCATTACGTACAGCTGGATTAGCTCATATTTTATCAATATCAGGTTTACATATGGCGTTGTTAAGCGGCATAGTTCTTTTGAGTATCCGTAGTTTTTTAGCATTTTTTCCAGTTTTTTCTTCCTATTATTCCAGTAAAAAATTTGCTGCTATCGTTGCTTTTATGATAACAGCTTTTTATTTGTTATTGTCGGGCTTAGCAATATCAGCGCAAAGAAGTTTTGTGATGATTGCTGTTATGTTGGTTGCTATATTGTGTAATCGCTCTGCTATAACAATGCGTAATTTTTCCATTGCAGGGTTGATAACTCTAGCGATGACACCCCATGAAATATTAGGTCCTAGCTTTCAAATGTCCTTTTCTGCGACTGCTGCTTTGATCGCTTTTTTTGATTGGTGGAGTGGAAGGTCATTTTTTCGTAAAAGAAAAACAACTCCCTCTTATGTTGGAGGAGGAGTGATAAATTTTGTTTTCTCATCGATGCTTTCAACATGTGCTTCTTCCTTTGTTGCAGGGAGTGCAAGTGGAATTTATGCTGCTTATCATTTTTCTAATATGGCATCTTTGAGCATTATTAGTAATGCTTTTGCTTTGCCTGTCATCTCAATTTTTGTCATTCCCTTTGGATTAATCGCAGTTCTTGCAATGTTAGGAGGATTCGAATGGCTTCCTCTTCAAATTATGGGTTTTGGAGTTGATCTTGTAATAAAGATTGCACATGCTATCAAGGCTATTTCTCCTGATTTGAATCCTGGTTTTATGCCGTTATCAGCGTTAGTTTTATTGAGTATAGGCTTGGTTGGACTGACTTTTTGCAAAACACCCATCCGGCTCTTTTTTAGTTTGTTTATTTTGGCAGGTATTTCTATTTGTGTAATGCATTCACCTGTACAACTGATTATAGCAGATAATATGCGTCTCGTGGGCGTTATCCATGATAAAAAATTATATATTGATCGTTACCATATTTCTAAGTTCACGACATCCATATGGAAAAAGTCATTTCGTGTGAATGAAACGATTAAACCAACAAAATATGGTCCTTCGTTGCACGGACAATTTATTTGTGATTATCATGTATGTACATCTTTATTGGATAATGGATTAAAAGTGATCGTTTTACAGAGAGAAACAGATCAATGTGTAGAGGCAGATATTCTCATTCAGACATTTGTGATGCATAATCCAACTTGTTACAAGAAGGCAAAAATAATATTTATGCCTCAACAATTGTTATCACGAGGAAGCGTTATGATGACCAAAGGTGGAGATATTATTTGGTCTTCTCTAGGGTTTCATAGACCATGGAATATGCACAGACAGCATTCATAAAAACATATAATCGGTCATATTTTGCTTCACATTTGGATAATGACAAAACAAAAAATAACAGAAGACTTTTCTCATAATATTTTACGGTATTTAGATTGGTAATTTTATCAATGTCATTGAAACGAGATAATAATCTACAGTTTTCTAGAAATAGATGATTTTTTATATCTGATCATTTTAATTTTTTCAAAAAAATTGATATGTGCATCTTTGTGCATCCTATTGATAGCACAAGATAAATCAAAAATTCTTATTGAATGAAAAAAATGCTAACAAATCTTCTCAAAGAAATAAAAAAGATAATTGTTGATTATTCTATTTTATTCTTATCATATATTTCTATAACGGGTAACATCTCTTCAAGCAAAAGATGATGGTAAATTTAAATAGATTGCGTCAAGAGGTTATCTTTTATTATCATTATTATCGGTGGTAATAGGGGTGATAAATGCTGCTTATGCGGATAGAAGGCAAAGTCATTCATGAATGTTCAGCAGTTAAAAAAAATGGCAGCTATTAAAGCGCTTGAGTTTGTTGAAGATGGTATGCGGCTTGGTATCGGATCTGGTTCGACAGTCAATGAATTTATTCGTCTTCTAGGTGAGCGTGTTGCGGATGGTTTGCGTGTGACTGGTGTTGCTACTTCAAGATATTCTGAACAACTCTGTCATAAGTTTGGAGTGCCTGTTAGCACTTTAGAACAAATACCTGAGCTGGACCTTGATATTGACGGAGCAGATGAAATTGGTCCTGAGATGATGCTCATTAAAGGGGGAGGGGGAGCATTGTTGTATGAAAAAATTGTAGCATCGGCATCTCGTGCAATGCTTGTCATTGCGGATGAAACAAAGGTGGTAAAAAGACTTGGTGCTTTTGCACTACCAATTGAAGTTAATCCATTTGGTATCCACACAACATGCAGAGCCATTGAAAAAGTCGCTGATGATTTAGGGCTTTCTGGAAAAATTTCATTGCGAATGAATGGAAAAGATCCTTTTGAAACAGATGGTGGCCATTTTATTCTTGATGCATTTTGGGGCTGCATTTTGCAACCAAAACCATTATCGGATGCACTTCTTGCTATTCCTGGTGTTGTTGAGCATGGCCTTTTTTTGGGGTTGGCTTCACGTGCAATTGTCGCTATGGCTGATGGTCAAATAAAAGTTTTAGAACCGTTTGATTTTTAGAAAAGGCATTTACATGATGATATGTTAGCACAGTAAATAAAGGGTCTTAAAGATTTTAGGTAGAATAACGAATTAAAATTATAATTAGCTATCGGGGTAATCATTAAATGAAAATAATATTTTCTTTTCAGCGTTTTGTCGTATATTTTGGTGTAATTGCTATTTTTTTTGTAAATGTTGGAACGGTTTATGCACAAGGTGTGAGTGATCAACATTTGGATTCAGCGCGAAAGGCAATCAGAGCTATTCATGCAACGGATCAATTTGATAGTTTTTTACCAAATGCGGTCCATGATTTCAAAAATGAACTGATCAGCGATGATCCGAATTTAGCAACAGCTATTTCTGATATTGTTGATAAGCAGGCGCTTGCTTTAATTAAAAGGCGCTCTGATCTAGAAAAAGAGATTGCTCATGTATATGCAAAATATTTTACTCAAAAAGAGCTTGATGCGATAACAACATTTTATAATTCTGATACCGGTAAAAAGTTTTTGACAGAAGTCCCCAATATTGCACGTGATTCTTATTCAGCATTTGATATATGGCGTACTGCTCTTATGCGGGATCTTGTAGAAAATGTGAAAAAAGAGATGTCTGAAACACTTAATTTGAATAATTCTACTATGCCTACAAATATGCCAATAAAATCAGAATCTTCAGAAAATAAAAAATAGCTTGATCGATATCATGACAACAATGGGCAATTTCTGATTTTTTTAATAGCGGCGGTTTTCCCGCCGTTTTTAATATTTTAATGAGAGTAGGTCTTTTTAGAATACTGCTTTATAAAAAATGCTTCTTCAAAAGAAAAAAAGACTTTCATTTGATAATAAAAGACCTTAGCCTACTCTTGCAGCTATATAAGAAGGAATAATTCGTGGGCTCTTTTGATTTTGATTTATTTGTTATTGGAAGTGGTTCTGGTGGAGTGCGTGCAGCACGGCTTGCTGGAGGTCTTGGCAAGCGGGTCGCTATAGCAGAGGAATATCGTATAGGGGGCACTTGTGTTATTCGTGGTTGCGTTCCCAAAAAACTTTATGTTTATGCATCACAATATGTAAAAGAATTTAAGAAAAGTGTTGGTTTTGGGTGGGAATATGCGGATCCAATTTTTAGCTGGGAAAAGTTGGTTGCAGCTAAAAATAAAGAAATATCAAGGTTAGAAGGGCTGTATCGTAAGGGATTAGAAAATAACAATGTGCATATTTATGAAAGTCGTGCTACTTTTATAGATGATCACACATTAGAGCTTTCTGCCACGGGTGAGCGGGTAAGTGCAGAAAAAATTTTGATTGCAACGGGAGCAAAATTTGCACAAAATACTCCCATAGAAGGTGGTGAATTTTGCCTTACTTCTAATGAGATTTTTGACCTTGATCAACTCCCAAAATCAATAGTCATTGTTGGTGGAGGGTATATTGGTGTTGAATTTGCTAATATTTTTCATGAATTAGGTGTAAAAACAACACTCCTCCATCGGAGTGATTTAATCCTTCGTAATTTTGATCATGATTTGCGGCAATTGCTCAGCGATGCAATGATTGAAAAAGGGATTTCTATTCTCTACGGAATAACAATTTCTAAAGTGCAGGCTGCAGAAAATTGTTATGAAGTTGTTTTATCAAATGGGAAAATAATCAGTGCCGATCAGATTATGTTGGCTACGGGGCGTGTACCAAATACAACGGGTTTAAGACTTGATAGGGCAGGTGTTCAAGTGGATGAATTTGGTGCAGTTGTTGTTGATGAGAAAATGACAACAAATATCCCTCATATTTGGGCTGTTGGTGATGTAACAGGTCATATTCAATTAACACCTGTTGCGATTCATGATGCAATGTGTTTTGTTAAGACAGCATTTGAGAATATTCCCACAACACCTGATTATGATTTAATTACAACAGCAGTTTTTTCACAGCCAGAGATTGGAACGGTGGGGCTTTCAGAAGAAGAGGCGGTAAAGCGTTATAAGCGTCTTGAAATTTATCGTACAGTTTTTCGTCCTATGCGTAATGTTCTTTCTGGTAGTTCAGAGAAAATGCTTATGAAACTCATTGTTGATGGTGAAAGCCGTATTGTTGTGGGCGCTCATATTTTAGGGGAAAATGCTGGTGAGATGGCACAGCTTATAGGGATATCTCTCAAGGGTAAGCTGACGAAGGATATCTTTGACGAGACGATGGCAGTGCATCCAACGATGGCAGAAGAATTGGTAACAATGTATAAACCAAGTTATATATATGAAAATGGGAAGAAAATAGAAAGTTAAACAGCATATATTATGGTAAAAAGTTTTTGATATGCTAATCTTTAAGCTTAATCTTTAGAGAGAGTGTAATGATAAAAGAATGGGCGCCTGACACTTGGAGAACAAGGCCAATTAAACAAGTTCCGACTTATCCGGATAAGTCTATGTTAGAAGATGTTGAGCGAAAACTGAGAAGCTATCCTCCTTTAGTTTTTGCCGGTGAAGCACGTGATTTAAAAAATGAATTAGCAGCCGTTGCGAAAGGCCAAGCTTTTTTATTACAAGGTGGTGATTGTGCCGAAAGCTTTGCAGAACATGAAGCTGATAATATCCGTGATTTTTTTCGCGTATTTTTGCAAATGGCGATTGTTTTAACCTTTGGTAGTTCTAAACCGGTTGTTAAGATTGGTCGTATTGCTGGTCAATTTGCAAAGCCTCGCTCTTCTGATATAGAAAGAAAAGAGGGGGTTGAATTTCCTGCTTATCGTGGGGATATTATTAATGGCATTGAATTTGAAGCCGGTTCTCGTATTCCAGATCCGCAACGGATGTCTATGGCTTATCGCCAATCTGCGGCAACACTTAATCTATTGCGTGCTTTTTCACAAGGTGGCTATGCTAATTTAGAAAATGTTCACACATGGATGTTGAGTTTTGTTTCTAACAGTCCGCAGGGGGAACGTTATGAATTATTGGCAGAGCGTATTTCTGAAGCAATTGATTTTATGCGTTCTATAGGGATTACATCCAAAACACATTCTTCATTGCGTGAAACATCTTTTTATACCAGTCATGAAGCACTGTTGCTTGGTTATGAAGAGGCTTTGACTCGGATTGATTCAACTTCAGGAAATTGGTATGCAACATCTGGTCATATGTTATGGATTGGTGACCGTACGCGTCAGATTGACCATGCTCACGTTGAATATTGTCGCGGCATTAAAAATCCTATAGGATTAAAATGTGGTCCTTCCATTGAGTCTGATGAGCTTTTAAAATTAATTGATATTTTAAATCCTGAAAACGAGTTGGGGCGGCTTACTCTCATTACGCGCTTTGGTTATGATAAAGTTGAACGTTATCTGCCTAAACTCATCCGTGCCGTTGAACGCGAGAAGCGTGCGGTTATATGGTCATGTGATCCAATGCATGGCAATACAATTACTGCCAATGGTTATAAGACGCGTCCCTTTGATTATGTTTTAAAAGAAGTAGAGAATTTTTTTGCAGTGCATCGTGGAGAAGGAACTTATCCAGGGGGCATTCATATTGAGATGACAGGTCGTGATGTTACTGAATGTACAGGAGGGGCGCATGCCATTTCTGTGGACGATCTATCTGATCGTTATCATACGCAATGTGATCCTCGGCTAAATGCAGATCAAGCGTTAGAATTGGCTTTTCTTGTTGCTGAACTCCTTAAAAAAAATCGTGCGACTGACTCGTTAGCAATTGCTGCTGAGGGGTAGGCAAAAATTTACTTAATATTTTTTTAGGTCATTATGGCAGAAGAGAATTTTTAAAAAAGTGATATTTCCGATGATGAAGAATAAAGTTGTGGTTGCTAAACTGATGAAATGATACAAAGGCTTATGAAAAATGATTTTCGGGTATCAATTGCCCAATTGAATCCTATTGTCGGTGATATTAAGGGAAATTTTTCTTTAGCTGTCATGGCGCATCAAAAGGCCAAAGAAGAGGGGGCTGATCTTGTTTTATTCACGGAACTTTTTATAAGCGCTTATCCGCCGGAAGATCTTGTTCTAAAACCTGCTTTTACAAAAACATGTGAAGAGACTGTTGAGAAATTAGCAAAGATAACCGTAGGCGGACCAGGAATTGTCATTGGTCTTCCATTAAGGCGCAATGGTAATATTTACAACGCTGTCATGGTTCTTGATGAAGGGAGAGTCATTGCCGAAAGTTTGAAGTTTGATTTACCTAATTATGCTGAATTTGATGAAAAGCGTTTATTTTCTTCAGGTCCACGTCCTCAGCCTATTGTCTATCATGGAATCAAATTAGGAATAGTCATTTGTGAGGATCTTTGGAATGATTCCTCTCTTAGTACAGAGCTTAAAGATAAAGGAGCGGAAATTATTCTTGTCCTTAACGGATCTCCCTACTATCGTAATAAAACTTTAAAACGTATAGATGTTATCCATACGCAAGCTCTACAATCTGGAGTGCCAATTATCTACGCTAATCAAGTTGGTGGTCAAGATGAACTCGTTTTTGATGGCGGGTCTTTTGCCTTGAATGGACAAGGCAAAAAGATATTTCAAATGAAACACTTTGATAGCCATATTGCTTTAAGCCATTGGCAAAAAACAACGACGGGATGGCACTGTATTTCAGGTCCTAATGAAAGTTTTCTCAATGGATTAGCGGCTGATTATCAAGCTTGTGTTTTGGGGTTGAAAGATTACGTTAATAAAAACGGCTTTAAGGATGTTATTCTTGGTCTTTCAGGAGGAATTGATTCAGCCCTGTGTACGGCAATGGCGGTGGATGCTCTTGGTGCTGAGAGGGTTCGCACCATTATGATGCCCTATCATTATACTTCGCAAGAATCATTAAAAGATGCCAAAGAATGTGCACAACTTTTAGGGTGTCTTTATGAAATCATACCGATTGAGCAAGCTGTTGAAGCTTTTCTTGAAACAATGGCACCTGTTTTTTCAGGGTTACCCTCTGACGTCACAGAGGAAAATCTTCAAAGTCGTATACGCGGTACAGTTTTAATGGCTCTTTCAAATAAATTCGGTTCAATGGTGGTAACGACAGGCAATAAGTCAGAAATGGCTGTGGGATATGCAACACTGTATGGGGATATGAATGGCGGGTTTAATCCTCTTAAAGATATTTATAAAATGCAGGTTTATGCATTAGCTGAGTGGCGCAATAAAAATCACTTGCACAATTTAAGAGGACCAGAAGGGATTGTCATTCCATCCAATATTATAGAAAAAGCGCCTTCTGCAGAGCTGCGAGAAAATCAAAAAGATGAAGATTCTCTTCCGCCTTATCCTATTCTAGATGATATCTTACAATCTCTTGTAGAAAATGACATGAGTATTTGTGATATTGTTAAACGTGGACATTCACGAGAAACTGTTGCGAAAGTTGAACAGCTTCTTTATGGTGCCGAATATAAAAGGCGTCAATCTGCGCCTGGTGTAAAAATCAGTTACAAAAATTTCGGACGCGATCGTCGCTATCCCATAGTCAATCATTTTCGCGATAAAAATTGAGTATTATTTTATGGTTAAAGTTCGTTTTGCTCCCTCTCCAACAGGTTATATTCATATTGGCAATATCCGTATTGCGCTTTTCAACTGGCTTTATGCGCAAGCGTATAAGGGAGAATTTATTTTACGCTATGATGATACAGATATTGAACGTTCTAAACAAGAATATATCGATGCTATTGCTGTTGACCTTGAATGGCTTGGTATTCAACCAGATGCAATTTATTACCAATCCAAGCGATTTAATCGATATGATGAAGTGGCAGAAATTCTCAAACAACGTGGTCTTCTTTATCCTTGTTATGAGACAACAGAGGAATTAGAGCGGCGTCGTAAAATCCAGCTTTCACGCAAATTGCCTCCTGTTTATGACCGTGCAGCATTGAAGTTGACAACAGAAGAGAGAAAAAACTTTGAATCACAAGGTCGTAAACCCCATTGGCGTTTTCTTCTTCCTAATTTTGAAAGTGATCCTTTACACACAAAGCGAACAGAAGTTTGCTGGAATGATGCAATAAAGGGAAAGCAGACGATTGATTTAGCTTCTCTTTCAGATCCTGTTCTTATTCGTGAAGATGGAACCTATCTTTATACATTGCCGTCTATTGTTGATGATGTAGATATGGCTATTACGCATATTATTCGTGGGGATGATCATATTACAAATACAGGCGCTCAAATTGCTCTTTTTAAAGCTCTTAATGCAGAATTACCGGTTTTTGCTCATACCAATTTATTGGCGACAGTTTTAGGAAAAGGATTTTCAAAACGTAATAATGATCTTTCTATTCGTTCTCTACGGGAAGAAGGATTTGAATCTATAGCTGTTCAATGCCTTGCCGTTTTGATTGGGACATCGCAAAATGTGCATCCCTATCCCAATCAAGCTGCGCTTTTAGAGCATTTTAATCTCCAAGATACGTCAAGATCCGTTGCAAAATTTGATATTGCTGATCTTCTTGCTTTGAATAGTCATCTTGTCCATGAGTTAACCTATGAGGAAGTAAAAATGCGCCTTAAAAAACTTTCTATTGAGGGAGATAAGGCGGAATATTTCTGGAACGCGATAAGAAGCAATATTAATAAAGTCAATGATGCTGTTTTTTGGTGGAAAATCATTCATGATGAACAGAATTTTGATACAGTAGCACTAGAGGATCGTGCTTTTGTGCACCAATCACTCGATTTCTTACCTGAAGGTGCTTTGAATGAGGAAAGTTGGAAAATTTGGACAACAGCATTAAAAGAAAAAACAGGTCGAAAAGGAAAAGCTTTATTTATGCCATTACGTCAGGCACTTACGGGCATGGATCATGGACCTGAAATGGGAAAAATTTTGCAGCTTTTAGGGCGTAAAAAGGTAACGGAAAGGCTCTCTAGGAAATAAGAGCGGATTTTTTAAAAGTATTTCGTTCATTTCACTCTTAAAGAGAGTAAAGAACGGGTTTATTTACACGTTTTTATAAGCATGAAAGCAGGAATATCATCACCAAATCCAATGGGTGTGTAATTCTTATTTTTTCGTGAGCGTTGTTGCTCAGATGGCTTCTCCTTATTATTTGCATTTTTGATATATTCTGTTTTATTCTCTTCTACAGATTTTTTAGTGTGAACAACAGGCTCTTTTGGAGCAGTTTTCTTTGATGGTTTTGAAGATTTTTTCTTTACAACAATATCTTCTGTTTGATCATCAGCTATTAAAGTTGAGAGATCTCCATTGAGCCATTCAATTTTTTCATTACTCATTTCTTCGATGGCATTGATATATTTTTGATCAGCTTTTGTGACAATTGTAAAAGCTTTTCCGCTGCGATTTGCACGCCCTGTACGACCAATTCGATGGATATAGTCTTCAGCATGTGTAGGAACATCATAGTTAAATACATGACTTACAGCTGGAATATCGAGTCCACGGGCAGCAACATCAGAAGCAACAAGAAGTGTAAGTTTATTATTTTTAAAATCAGCTAGGGTGTTCATGCGCGAATATTGGTCCATATCTCCATGAAGTGCCCCTACATTAAAGTTATGTTTGATGAGCGATCTAAAAAGTTCAGAGATATCTCTCTTTCGATTACAGAAAATGATTGCATTTTGAAGCTCTGCACCTTCATTTTGGATAAGCTCTCGTAAAACCGCTCTTTTATCCCATGATTTATTTCCAGATTTGACAAGCCGCTGTGTAATTGTGGTTGCAGTTGAGGATGCTTTTGTAACTTCAACAGATACAGGAGAATGTAAAAATTGTTTCGTTAGTTTTGTAATTTCTGGCGCCATTGTTGCAGAAAAGAACAAAGTTTGACGCGTAAAAGGAGTTAGCTTACAGATGCGTTCAATATCAGGAATAAAGCCCATATCCAACATGCGATCAGCTTCATCAATCACAAGGATTTCAACGCCCATCAGGAGCAGTTTACCGCGCTCGCAATGATCAAGAAGGCGCCCTGGTGTTGCTATAAGAACATCAGCTCCCCGTTCAAGTTTGCGATCTTGGAGTTCAAAAGAAACTCCACCAATCAAAAGAGCAACATTTAAACGATGATTTATTCCGTATTTATCGAAATTTTCTTCAACTTGAGCTGCAATTTCTCTTGTTGGTTCTAAGATGAGCGTACGGGGCATTCGTGCTCTTGCACGACCTTTTTCAAGGAGAGTGAGCATAGGCAATACGAAAGAGGCAGTTTTACCTGTTCCCGTTTGGGCGATTCCTAAAACGTCTTTTCTTTGAAGGACATGCGGAATTGTTTCGCTTTGAATAGGTGTTGGAGCTGTATACCCCGCTGATTTCACCGCATTAATAACCTTTGCGGAAAGACCTAAATCATCAAAACTGTTTAAAGATGGTATCATTTTTTTATCAACTGCTCTGTGATTTTAACTGCGTTATCTAAATGATAATTATAACCAATATTCTACACTCTTTAAAAGTGTTAAGATGTTTTTACAAAAAATTAACTATAACAATCATATACACATAAAACGCATAATACAATCATTAATAGCGAAATTGTTCTGATAAAATGCGCTCATCCCATGAATGATTTGAGTCAAAAAGGATTGAAGCTGTTACTTCTGTTGCCATTGAAATAGTAACTGAATGGACAGATTTAACTTCAATATTATCTGCAGCAGCATTTACAGGGCGTTTGTCAGGTTCAAGCATATCAAAGCGCACTGTTACTGTATTGGGAAGCAAAGCTCCATGCCAACGCCGAGGGCGAAAAGGGCTAACAGGAGTGAGGGCCATAAGGGGAGCCATAAGAGGTAAGATAGGTCCTTGTGCTGATAAATTATAGGCGGTTGATCCAGCTGGTGTAGCGACGAGGACACCATCACAACTTAATTGTTCCATGCGTACGTTGTTATCAATGGTGATGCGAATTTTTGCGGCTTGATAAGATTGCCGAAAGAGGGATACTTCATTAATTGCAAGCGCCTCGATAGAATCTTGACATTCAGATTTTGCAACCATGCGCAGGGGATGGATTTCTTTTTTATGTGCGGCAGCAATACGATTGGGCAATTTTTTTTCATGAAATTCATTCATAAGAAATCCTACAGAACCTTGATTCATACCATAAATAGGTTTGCCTGTGTTCATGACGTCTCGTACGGTTTGTAACATTGTCCCATCACCACCGATTGCAACAACAATATCAGTTTCTTCCAGAGAAGAATGACCATAAACGGAAATTAATTTATGGGTAGCTTTGATAGCCTCCTCAGTTTCTGCGGAAATAAAATGAAAGCGACTTGGTAATGTAGCCATTTAAAAATTATCCTGATACTTATAATTTATGTTGTAACTTATTTATGAGAGTTTTGAAGTTGTAATAAAAGCTCTTTTTATAATAAAGAGAGCATTGAATAAAGAGAAGTTATTTCAAGGTAAAGTATCATTAAAAAGTAAAAGGAGTGCGTCGTTAGATAAATCACAAACAAGTAATTTTTTTATTAGAATGATAATTTAGCATTGAAGCTAAGAGTATGATTAGTTAAAAGACCATAACTGATTTTAATAATCAGTGTGAAGCACCCGTAGCTCAGCTGGATAGAGCGCTGCCCTCCGAAGGCAGAGGTCACAGATTCGAATTCTGTCGGGTGCACCAAATTTTTCAACTTCATATTATCCTAAATAACAATATTACCTAAAAAGAAGCCAATTTCCTCTTTTATGAAAATGGTTATTTGAGTTGTTTATTAAGTTTTTTAGCGAATAAGCAAATGATTTTAAGAGAAGCAAAATTTACGGCTGCGTATATAATTCTTCGGTTAGTCATTTTGAATATCGAGATAAAAAACAAGATTATCTAAATATGCTTTCAATTTAACTATAAACATTTATAACATAAAAATACATATTAATTCAATATGTTATTGTACAACTGATCTGGCGATGTTGATAGTAGATCGCTAAATATATTGTTTTGAGCATTAAAATAGATAGCTAAATTTTCTTTTATTCTATTTTTGGAGCTAAAGGCTGTTATGGTGAGATGGAACGCAGATGAGGAATATCACCAGTTAAAGGAACAATAAGGAGGAAAAACAACCTTCAAGATTTGAATTGTTTCAAAATGCTGTATTCGGTATGGTTTTGATATGGGTATCTGGTGATTTCTCTATACACCAATATTGCCAGTTATGTTGGATGAGGGATTGTTTACCTTTAATCAACGTTCTTATATACCAAGCGCTAATTATGATGGTTATTTAGTTGGGAGTATGTTCTTTACGTTTGGCAGAATTTGGAATATATTTCTTGCTCCTCGTATGCTATCTTATGCAGCTATAGTAATGAGTGCACTTATTATTTTCATAGCATTAACACTTAGTCCTTTTGATCCGTTTTGCTGCTGGTGTTGCGAGTGCAGCAATGATGATTTTTGGTTCTATTATAGTCATACAGCATAGCCATATGGGCGGATTATTGCTTCGCTTTATGCAGGTGTAGGAGTTGATATTCTACTACTAGGTAATGAATATGTTATTATTAGTTTGAACAGAGCACTTGATTCAACAAACATTTGGTTTGGAGTTAGCTTAATGTCTGTTCAAAATTTTTAAAAACATATAGGTTTAATTATAACAACTATATCAAAAAACACCTCCGTTATTTCTTTCATTGCAAATGAAACCGCTCCTGTTAATCAGAAAAAACCATCCAAAATATGAATTGACCAATCAAAAGGATTTCGTGACTGGCATTATATCGCATTCGTACTTTAAGAGATTTTGGTGATGTAAAAAAGGCGATCTAGATGCTTTTATTGAAATTGAAAGCAACCTCTCTCATGATGGCAATTGCTGGGTTGCTATAATGCCTGTGTTGTAAAATCTGGTCGTGTTTATGAAAATACAAGGGGCTATGGCAATACTGCCATTGGGGGCTATGTCTATGGCAATACCCTTATATGTGATAAAACCTATGTGTATTTTGGTGCTCATGTTTATGACAATGCTCATCTTTTTTATAACGGTTGAGTTTATCATTATGCGTGGGTTTATGGGAATGAAAAATTATCCGGTATTGTACGTATTTATAGCAATGCCGCGGTTTATGATCATGCGGTTGTTTAGGCAAGGTTTATGGCAATGCTAGTGTGGGGTGTCATACTAAGGTCTACGGCTCTGTTTATGGCAATGCCAAGATCTCCTGATTATATCGTGATTAGAGGTAATGTATATGGCAATGCAAGACTTGTTGTGATGATAGTATCTACATAATGTCCGCCTATCATTTACTAACTTTTTAGTAAGTGGTGCTTTAAAATTGACTTGTCTTTAAATCCTTTTATGTGCCCTTAATGAATTAAAACCTATCTTATGATAGTTTCAAATGATTATTTTTTTAAGGTTTAGCTCAAAAAAAGAGTAAACCCCATACCATTCTTTAAACGCATGCAATTTATGTTTATCGATAATTTCAAACGATTACGTTTTTAACAATACGATTTGTGTGTGATAAAAACGTATCATAAAATTTATGAACTGTTATGAATGATAGCTGCTTTTCACTTCATTTGAATGTTTACATGCGTTATAACATTTGCATCATGATTTGCTTTTTGTGGTCTATTCATACATGGTAATTGTTTATAAAAAATGGTCAATTAAATCACGTATAAAAGTGTAGATTTTAAATGGGATTTATATAAAATAATTGCACAAAACCTATTGACTTTGTTGTGTTTTTTTATGAATAAGATTCCATCTCGTTTAGACGTTGCAAAAGAAATCACCAAAGACCTTATTGATAAGATTCTTCTCTTACACGGCGTTATCACTTTTGTTTGCAAAAATCTGCTTCGCTTTTGACTTTTGATATGGATACAACCTCTTTTGAGGTAGAGCAAAGAAATTTTTCATCATGGAGAGTACAACAGTGCTCTTCAAAAATCTTGATTGGTCTGTTGAAAAATTAAAGAGGTAGATAATTATTCAGCACGTTACCAACTATCAGATTGTGAAGTACAAATTCTTTATAATGACGCAATTATCAAAGGTTATCCGCAATTTGATTTTGGAGTTTCGATTACGACTGGTATTTTAGCTGCTGCCTGCGTGGTAATTGATCCCTATCAATTCTCAGCACTTACAAGATCTACAGCTTGATTTTGATAAAAAGGGGTGGAGAGTTTGTGAAGAAGAAATATATGCAGATTGGTTGGAATTAAGCTTGATTATGTCTTGAAATAGGCGATAGAAAAAATTGATCTTCATAAATGCTTTTATTCCAGATATGGAGCACCACCTTGGCGATAGAGTGAAGTTGGAGGGCACATAAAGGTTATCAAGGTATATGATGCAGATTATAGCTTACTTCATATTTGTGCACTGTCTTTATTGGGTGATGTTGCAACCTTACAATCTTATTATCAAAGTTTCAGTGCAGAGGATCATTTAGGCTTTGATGAAAATACCCAACAGATTCATCTGAACGTGCATTGGCTTTAGTCAAAGAAGTGGTGAAATCTAAGCAGCTCAGCTACGCTTTAATTAAAAAGTAGCAAAAATATGAGCTATCTAGAAGAAAAACAAAGTTCTTAATAAGGGCCTTTCCAGAGAGGTTGAGTCTCATTCTTGGAAGGAAAAAAATAGCTAAATTTATCGAAACAAAAGATAAGGAATAGCTCCTTAAGAAATATCAAGAAGATCTAAAAAGATTATAGGAGCCAGAGTCTGGTTTAAAGATGCCATCATCAGTTGAGTGAACTCAACAATGGTGGAGTTTTATCCATTGGCGGAAATCTGATGTTTGAAAGAGGCTTTCTTGATATAAAGGTAATATTGTAATAAATAATTATTATAAATCAATATGTTGTATATATTCATTGTTTTTTAGATTAATGACCATTGACAAATAATTTTGCATCATTTTCTCTCTTCCAGCTTTTTGTCAATCATCAATGAAAATTTTTTGTAATGGAAAGTTCATTGATAACATAACTTTTGTATGTTCATTATTTTACGCTTAAAAAAATATAAAAATAATGAAATGCAATTGAGTTATCAACTTCTTATTTTTTTCAATTTTTAATCATAAAAAAATCTTTTTATTCGTTTTGCTTATAAAAAGAATTAGTTTTTTTCTGGTGATACAAGTGGAGAAATAAGGATTTTAGATATGTTTCGGCGTTCCATTTCAATCACTTTAAAGTGTAAACCATCAGTTTCAAAGCTTTCTCCCTCATTTGGTAAATGACCAAACTGCCAAAGCATAAAGCCTGCCAGAGTCGTATAACGATCTGCTTCATCCACAAGGTTACGCCCAAGATAACCACTTAAACGGCGGATATCAGCATATCCCTCAACAAGAAGACTGCCATTTTCAAGTTGTTCTGCGATCATGAGTTCTTCATCGTCATCAGGAAAGTCTCCTGCAATAGCTTCAAGAATATCGGTTGGTGTTGCAATTCCTTCAAAAGATCCATGCTCATCAACAATAATTGCAAGCTGAATCGAAGAATGACGTAATTGCTCCATCAATCGTAAAACACTTGTGTTTTCATGAACAACGAGGGGTTCTCGCATAGCTTTTTTCCAATTAATCTTTTTTCCCTCAGCCAAATTCAAAAGAAGATCTTTTGTCAACGCAACGCCAACAAATTCATCCACTTTTTCACGCGCAAGAATTAAGCGGCTATGTTTAACCTTTTGTAATTCTTCACGCATTTCATTTTCATCAGCATTTAAATCTAACCATTCAATTTCATTACGCGGCGACATGATAGAGCGAACAGGGCGATCAGCTAAATCGAGAACACCACGAATCATCTCCTTTTCTTCTGGTCTAAACAACTCAGATGCTGCGGCCTGTTCAGCAATAACATCTACAGTCTCAGCAAGGTGACTATCTTTGCTTCCTCCTCCTAAGAGCCTCAAAACAGCATCAGCTGTTCTACTGCGTAGATCATTCGTTTTAATCATTTTTTCACGGTTACGACGTCCAATTTGATTAAAAACTTCGATGAGAACAGAAAAACCAATAGCAGCATACAAATACCCTTTTGGAATATGAAAACCAAACCCTTCAACAATGAGAGTAAAACCAATCATCATCAAAAAACCAAGACAAAGGATTACAATAGTGGGATGACGATTAATAAAACGCATAAGAGCACCAGATCCGCACATCATTACTCCCATAGCAGCTATGACTGCGATATACATAACTGCTGCCTGCTCTTTTGCAATCATACCTGTTGCGGTAATAATACTGTCTAGTGAAAAAACGGCATCCAGCACCACGACTTGGACGATTACTTGCCAAAAAACAGCATAATCAAGGCCTGTTTTTCTTTCATGTGATACCCCTTCTAACCTTTCATGTAATTCTAGCGTTCCCTTTGCTAGCAAAAAGGCTCCACCACCGATTAAAATAAAGCTATGCCAACTAAATACAAAAGATGAAAGTGAAAGAATGACCCTATCGAGTCTCATAACCCATCCAATAACTGTAAGAAGGAAAAGCCGCATAATTAATGCTAAAGTAAGACCTATAAAGCGTGCGCGGTCACGCAAATGCAGTGGCAATTTTTCAGCTAAAATTGCAATAAAGATAAGGTTATCTATTCCTAAAACAATTTCGAGAAAAACCAGCGTGATCAAACCAAACCACGCATGGGGATCAGTGATCCATTCCATCATTCCTTACCTTTTATAAGCTTAAAAGCGCGCGATTGACAAAAAAAATTCATAGGCTTTTATTCGTATATTGGATTATGAACATTGTATGTAAGAAAACTTATATTCAAAGAAAAAAACAACACAATATTGCTTGAATGCATGTGATTGCTGATAAAACAAAATGATGCCCCATCCCGCTTACAACCACAAGAAGGTCCCTCTAAATTTTGCTCGGGCATTATGCTCGATAATCCTCTAACTATAGGTTCTGTGTAACAATCAGAACATTTATTTATAAAGCTTCTTATAATGGGTTTATTTTTATATAAGATCAAGTGGTGAATATCATATTTTTAACCTTACAGACAATGAGTTTATATAACAAACAACAAAATATCTGGACATCCATCCTTAGGAGCGTTATAGAAACGCTCATTCTCGTCTTTTGAGAAGCTTATGGGTGATTAGCTCAGTCGGTAGAGCAGCTGACTCTTAATCAGCGGGTCGTGGGTTCGATCCCCTCATCACCCACCATTCTATTTTATACCGTAAATAACTCATTGATTGCGTAAATTTTTTTAAGATACGAGTTTCTAAATAAAATAGGGCAGTAGGATTTCCCCATATCTGTTTGTTTAAAAGTGAAGATTGTTGATATAGCTTAGTCATCGGTTTTTGTACTTTTTAGGGGACTCAAAAAACTTCCAAAGGACATTTAAAGATCTTTTAATGCGTATTGTTTCTTTTTTTAAAGTCGCAATTGGTAAGGAGAAGCTTCTTACCGACAATTATCTTATTTAAAGGGGTATAAAAATCAACAGTTTTCACTTCTTTTAATATAAATTGATTAAATTTTTTTTGGATTTTTAGCATATTGTTTAAAGACAGAAGAAACTTTGCACTTTAGTTGTATTAGCAGCGTGGATATTTTTTGATAACTCTCCCGCTTAAACAAAAAACTTCTGTAATAATCATCAGTATTCCAAGAGGGTAAATCAAGATAAAATAAAGTATTTAGCGGACATAACAGGAATAAAATTAGATCAGTTTAATTGTTTAAAACTAGTACCTGTTAAACGAAAGAGAATAGGCTTTAATGAGGCTTCAAGTTTAAAAATATTAAACTATGAAGTTATGCTATGCTGTCTTTCCGTTAGCTTAACCTCTAAAAATATAAATATTAAGAAAGCCGCTCAGAATCATTATAATATATTGATTTATAATGATTAATTATTCTTTTTTTAAACTTTACTATCATAAACTTCTTTTGTTTCAATCCCTCTTATAATGAATCAATTAAAATTATTATTTTTGCATTATAAATGGGATTAACGTGCGGATAAAGACTATTGAAGAAAAGCATAAAAATGATTCTTATTAACGTTCTTAGGCGCCAAAAATTATCACAACATTGGGAAAATAGTATAATGGTGCAGGCTTACTCTTTTATTAAGTATAAAGATGATGTTGCAACAATGACTTTATTATTATACCATTCACGGGTATTGTTGTGTAATGGGGAAGAGCACTGAGAGAGTTTTCTTAAAAAAAATATGTAAATTGGTAACACGATGGTGTCCTGTTCTTATATAGGCACACAAAAAGAAGTAATTGATAACCTTTTATTTATTCAGGTGGTGTCTTGGGGGCTCTTTTCCAATATTGTTGCGCTTCAAAAATGGCGACCACAAATAATGAAATGATGAGCGGTATAATCAAATAAAACATTCTAAAGACAATAAGTGCTGCAATAACATCGGTTGGATTTATATTGGGCATGCCTGTGATGAAGAGAGCTTCAAGAACTCCTACTCCTCCTGCTGGAGCATTAGAGAGAAGAGTTATCGTAAAAGATGCTAGGAAAACACCAAGAACAGAGATAAAATGAATATCTGCGTTGTGTGGGAGAACAGCATATATAATTCCTGCTGCTCCTAAAAGTTCTAGAGGGCTAATGAGAAGCTGTTGAATAACAATTTTCAGCCGTGGATAGGAAAGTTGAATTTTCTTACCCAAGCGTAAGGGTTTTAACTGAAGCCAGCTGCCAAACGTATAAAGTGCTATACAGCTGAGTAAAATTGCTCCAGCTGCTGTTCCTAGCCATTCAGGAAGTTCTTTATGAATGAGGGTGATAATTTCGGGTTGCAGCACCAAAACGATTCCCAAAAGTAAGATTGTACCGATTACAAAAGTAAAAGAGCAAAAACCTACTAATATTGCGATTTCTGTTCCGTTTAACCCTTTCATTTTATAGGCGCGATAGCGTACAACGGCACCAGAAAAAACTGAAGCACCGATATTGTGTGAAAGAGCATAGGTTGTAAATGAACATATAGCGATAAAAATCCAAGAAATTTTATGGCCTAGATGTTGCAATGCAATTCGATCATATCCAGCAAGAGCAGCATAAGCTAGGAGAGAACATAAACAGGCTAATAACCAGTGCTGTGCATTTAAATTGCTCAAGCGCTCCAATACATCCCCAAATGAAATGGCAGAGAGCTTCATGTAAAGAATTCGAATAGATACCAGCATTGCTAAGATACCAATCAATGGCCATATAAATTGCTTTATTTTCACGATTCTGTATCCATTTTATGTTTTCTGTAAATTTTCATGATTGAGCATATTCCTTACAGATCTTCGTTCTGTTATATACTCTATAATGCCATTGGCAATTTCTTCATCATCTGTTACTACAACATCAGCACCTAAATCAATGAGATATGTTGTTTCTGTGTCGGATAATGCATGTGTGATTATTTGGATATCTTTCTTCATATCACGGATATTCACGATACATTCTCCTACTTCAATGGTACTTCGCATTGTAATAACAACTTTATGTGCATTATTTATATTTGCTGCGTTCATTATTTCTTGTTGAATGATATTGCCGCAAATAGCCTCAAAGCCATCTGCAATCGCTTTATCAGAGAGGCGTTTTGATTCTTCTACGATCACTATAGGTTCACCTCTATTTATTAAAGATAATGCAACACACTTACCGATACGACCATAGCCAATAATTACGATATGGTTATTTTTTAAGGTCATCGGTAAAAAATCTTGGTCAGGATCTTGTGGATCAATATCAATAATTGTTTGGGTATTTTGTGAAGATGCAGAATTTTTTTCTAAACGTTTTTTAATTTTATTACAGGCAATGAAAACAAGAGGATTAAGCAAAATAGAAAAAATTGCTCCTCCAAGAATTAAATCATGAGCGTCATTGTTTAAAAGTCCTAAGCTTAAACTTAAACCAGCGAGGATAAAGGAAAATTCTCCGATTTGGGCAAGGCTTGCAGAAATAGTCAAAGCTGTTGCATTAGAATAGCGAAAAGCCTTAACGATGAAAAAGGCAACAGCAGATTTTCCGATTACGATAATGAATAAGGTTGCTAAGAGAGGGAAAAAATGAGTTAAGAGTTTCTCGGGGTCAAATAACATGCCTACAGAAACAAAAAAGAGAACAGAAAAAGCATCGCGCAGTGGTAAAGATTCTTCCGCGGCACGGTGGCTTAATTCTGATTCGCTCATGACCATACCAGCAAAAAAAGCACCAAGAGAAAGGGAAACACCAAATAAATGAGCAGCTCCGAAAGCTACTCCTAATGCAATAGCAAAGACGCTAAGACGAAATAATTCACGTGATCCCGATTGTGCGCTCATTTTTAAAAGCCATGGGATAACGCGTCGCCCAATGACGAGCATAAGTGCAATAAATACAATTACTTTCAGGATGGTGAGACCAAAAATACCCCAAATACTTAAATCCAACCATTGAACAAGAGGATCCAACGCTTCTTTTTTGGTATTGCTGAGAGCACTTGCCAAGGAAGGGATGAGGACAAGTATAAGGACCATTGCTAAATCCTCAATAATCAACCATCCAACGGCAATGCGTCCTTTTTCTGTTTCAATAAGATGACGCTCTTGCAAAGCACGTAGCAGGATAACAGTACTTGCTATGGATAAAGCAAGACCGAAGATCAAACTACCACTGAAGCCCCATCCCATAATCAGACCAAGGCACAAACCTAGAAAAGTAGAAAATGCCATTTGTGCAATAGCAGCAGGGACAGCAATAGCTTTGACAGATAAAAGGTCTTTTAATGAAAAGTGGAGCCCAACACCAAACATCAGCAAAATAATACCAATTTCAGCAAGTTGATTAATGATGACGGAATCTATTTTAAATCCGCCTGTATTGGGTCCCACAATAACACCAGCTAATAAATAGCCTACAAGTGGTGAAATACGTAAACGGCTCGCAATCATTCCCAAGAGAAATGCTAAACATAAGCCTGCAACAATAGTTGTGATAAGTGGTGTGTCGTGGAGCATGGATTATTTACTATTCTTGATCAAAAAGCGAATGAATGAAAACGACTATATTTCTATGAGAAGAGAGGCGAGATGTACCATACGCATTAAAGGGCATTTTTATTTCACTTTGATATTTGCACGATTATTTCGCTCACGCCACCAATTTCCTAGCAGGAGTAAAATAGGAGCAGCAATAAAGATAGAGGATGATGTTGCAATAATAATCCCAAAGACCATGGGTAATGCAAAATTATGAACAGCACTTCCACCCCATATCGCCATGGGGAGCATCGCAAGAATTGTTGTAGCTGATGTAAAAAAACAACGTACAAGAACCTGATTAATTGACAGATCAATCAGCTCGCGCAACGGCATTTTTTTATAAAGACGCATATTTTCGCGCATCCTATCATAGACGACAACTTTATCATTTATAGAATATCCAACAATTGTTAAGAGCGCAGCGATAGCCGTTAAATTAAAATCAAATTGAAATAAAGCAAAAAAGCCAATCATTTTTGTGGTGTCTAGAATGAGAGTGATAATTGCTCCAACGGCAAAGAACCACTCGAAGCGTAACCATATATAGAGAGACATGGCAATAGCCGCAAGAATAACAGCAGTAAAAGCAGCTGTGGCAAGCTCGCCTGAAATTTTGGGACCCACAACTTCTATTTGATCGAATGTGGTATCGGGATAGATATTTTGTACAGCTGTTTTAACCTTATCAATGGCGATGGTTTGTTGTGCTTCGCTACCGCTTTGTTTCTGCATGCGAATTAATACGGTGTTTTCGTTATCAATATTTTGCAAGGAAACTTCACCAACATTAAGAGTAGAAAGCTTGGAACGCAGAGTTGCTAGATCTGCTGGTGCTTTCGTGGTAATACTCATTTGGCTTCCGCCAATGAAATCAATACCAAAATTCAATCCAGGCTTAAAAAAGAGAAAAACTGAAGCCATTGATAAAACAATTGAGACGCCAATACCAATGAAGCGTGCTTTCATAAAGTGGAAAGTTGTGTTTTGTGGCATGATGTTGAAAGCAGAGTGAATATGCAACTTTTTAATTTTCCATTTACGAACGATCCAAATCATGATGATGCGTACAATGGTGATATTTGTAAACATGGAGATGATAATACCAAGCAACATTGTTACGGCAAAACCACGAACGGGACCGGTGCCGAACCAAAATAGTAAGACAGTCGCTATAATTGCCGTAACATTTGCATCAACAATGGTTGCAAAAGCGTGTTTAAATCCACGATCTAGGGCTGCAAAAGCACCCACACCTTTTCGACTTTCTTCACGGATACGTTCATTGATAAGGATATTAGCATCAACAGCAATACCGATGCCTAAAATAATACCAGCAATACCAGGCAGCGTAAGCGTAGCTCCCAAAAGACTCAGTGCAGCAAATGTTAAAATCGTGTGCAGAGCTAGTGCTATATTGGCAATTAATCCCCAAATACGGTAGAGAAGAAAAATAAAAATTGCAACAAGAATAAAGCCAATTATGCCGGTGTAAAGTCCCATTTGGATGGCATCAGCACCAAGATTTGGGCCTACGGTTCTCTCTTCAATGACCGTGAGTGGTGCGGGGAGGGAACCAGCACGAAGCAGAGCAGCCAGAGTTGAGGCTTCTTTGGGGTCAAAGTTTCCTGTAATTTGACCTTGTCCATTGGGAATGACACTATTGATGGTCGGAGCGGTTAAAACCTTATTATCCAGAACAATGGCAAAAGGACGGTTAATATTTTGTCGTGTTATATCGGCAAATATTTTTGCGCCAGCGGAATCTAGAGTAAATGAAATAATGGAACGTCCTGGTATTTGGGGGTCAAAACCTGCACGGGCATCTTTCAGGACATTTCCATCTAAAGCAATTTGATCATAAATTGCATAATGTTGTGTTGCATCAGTGTATCCAGGGAGAATAGAAACACCTATAGGGGGATTATTGGGATCCACATTAGAAGGAACAAGATGAAAACTCATCTTAGCGGTTGTTCCTAAAAGATCACGCAGTTGTTTTGGATCTTGTAGGCCAGGCAATTGGACCATAATACGATCATTTCCAACCTTTTGGATGGCTGGTTCTGAAACACCAACTTGATCTATACGACGACGGATGATTTCTAAGCTTTGTTCAATAGCATTGCTTACACGGTCTTTTATACCAGCTTCCGTTAATGTGACGCGGAGAGTTTCATTTTGAGCACTGATCGTGATGTTATGTTCTGTTGTGCCAAAGCTACTGTGTATGGGGGTTATTAATGTTTTCAAAGCAGAGAGTGCTTTTTCAGTTTGCGATGGGTCAGAAATAAGGGCAATAACGCTATCTTCAACGATACGCACACTTGAGGTGCGGATTTGTTTTTCACGCAATACATTGCGCACATTGCTTAAAACTATATGTAACTGATCGCGTTTTAACGTTTTGCTATCAACCTCGAGCAGGAGAGAAGAGCCTCCTTGAAGGTCAAGACCAAGTGCTACGCGGGTGTCGGGTAAGAATTTCGAGTTTTTAACTTGTTCTTGTGAAAATAAATTGGGTAAGGCAACATAAATGCTGCTTAAAAGAATAAAACAATAAAGGGTAGTTAACCAACCAGGTGTACGCATGATATATTCCGCTAATAGGCAATCTAACAGTTATTCAAAGTTAAAAGCACAAGTAAAATAAGATGATCGTTTTTATAATTCAAGGAAGAGAATTAAGTATGTTCATTGGGAGGAGCGCGTTTATTTGAGAAATATTGCGTTTTAACGTTACGAAATCGTGTGTCAACAGCTGGAATCTTTATTAAAAAGAAATCCAATGTTAGGATTCTTTGAACGGTTCTCATAAAAATAGATTCTGCATGGGGTGTTACAAGTTTTTTGTTTTCAGTTGTGGTAGCATTCAACTGATCACACTTATTTTGTAAATCAAATCTATTCGTTTTAATGATATTATTGGTGTGTGATTGTTTGATTAAGTAAGCACGCGTTCCTAAGGTACTCGTCAAGAATACACCTAAACTGGATAGAAAAATCCAAGTTGTCAAAGGAAGAAAATCTTCTTTTTTGCAATAAAGGTGCAAAAAAAACATGCTAGAGTGCCTTCGTTAATCTTATTGAGTTCATATTATTTATCATTCTTTTATCTTATTATCAGTATTATAGGATAAGGGAAAGCTTTTATAAGATTATTCTATAAAAGTTGAAAATAGCTGCTTTATACCATATTTAAAAGAGAGGAATAAAATCCTTTTTGTGCTCGTAAGGTAGATATGTATTCATTTTGTAGAAAAAACATCCACATACTTTTCCTTCTTTTGGGGATTATCTTTGTATTTAATTCTGGTGCATGGGGGAATCGGGGGGCACAAAGTACAATTGTCGAACAAACGATAGCTTCTTATTCAGTTGATGAAATTATTCAACAACAACTGTTGATTATTGAGACTCTTGAAGAAAATACTGAAACTTTAAAAAGAGATTTTGACAGAAAGCCAGAAGATGAGCGTGCTTTAGAAGAATTGCGGTTACGTGCACAAGATATCAGTGAACGTGCTATTGAGGCAGCATTTGTTTTGCGTCCTCCTCTTAATGAGATTAATACACTTCTTGATCAATTAACGGAGCTCCATCGTGACGTGAAAAAACTGAAAAGCTCAGTGAAGGAATATTCTTACTTGATAGAGCAAAAAGCTAAAATTAACAGTATCATGCTTCGTTTTGAAGCAATTTTCTTAGCAGCAAATAGAATAGCTGAACTTTCTATTTCTCAATCTCGGGAGCTTTTTAAACGCACGCTTACGTATAGGCTTGAGTTTTCGATTCCGATGGTTAAAAATCTCGCCCAAAAAACAAAAGAGGCTTCATCAGATTTTCTTTTGTTGTTAGATTCTTGGTGGAATTTTATATTTTATTTCAAGTTTTTACAACTATTTCTTTGCTTTTTAATTCCACTTTTTATTACTTTGGGTCTTTCGTATTTTTCTCAAAAAGTTCTTGTTCATGTGTATTGCCACTTTACGAAGTCTAATGAGGAAATATCTTATTTACAACGCTTATTGATTGCCTTTATTTCAGTTCTCTTACCTTCACTTGTATGTATTCTTTGCGTTTATCTTGTGTTATTTTTGTTTCGTAGTTTTAACTTAGATCTAGGTAAGCTTACAACAGTTTTTGATATGATAGGTTGTCAAATTATTTTAGTATTTTTAATCAATCGCTTAGCGATTGTTCTTTTATCATCGAATATGCCCCATGTGCGTCTTCTCAGTGTTGCACCATCATCTGCTTATCAATTAGTGATTTTACTCACTTCTTTAGGGGGTGTTTTGGCATTTGACGCTGTTCTTGATAGTATTTATGAAATCATTTCAGCGCCTCTATCTTTGACAATTGCTAAAAGTTTTATTGCTGTTTTTCTTGTAGCAATATTGCTGTTTATAATATCATTTGTACCTTTGCGGTTTAGACGTAGGCGTTTTCAAGGAGAAAAAAAAGAGCCATACTTTTGTCCATTTTACATACGCATTCCTCTTATTGGCTTGGGATTACTGCTCTTTGTGTTGAATTTTTTAGGTTATGTTGGTCTTGCGCGTTTTATTATGCAGCAAATTATGATTGATGGAGCATTTTTAGTTCTCATGTATTTAGGAATACAAAGCGCTCAAGCACTTGGAACTAAAGACCAATTTATGAAAACAACGGTTGGTCACCTTTTGATGCAGAGGTTTCATTTAGAAGAAAAAACGATGAATCAATTGGGAGTTTTTGTGAGCGTTTTTCTCAATTTATTTGTTGTTATATTTTGTGCAATACCAATTGCTGTACAGTTTGGATTTTCCTATTCTGATTTAAAAGCAGTTTTGTGGCAATCGGTGACCGGTTTTCAGATTGGAAATATTACTCTTTCTTTGATTTCTCTTGTAACAGGAATGATTTCTTTTTGTGTTTGCTGGTTTCTTATTCGCCGATTTATTGGTTGGTTAGATAGTGTGGTGTTGATTCATGGAGAGTTCGATTCTGGTATACGTAATTCTATCAAAACAGTGATAAGTTATGGAGGCATTGTTGTATCTGCTTTGACGGGATTATCAATGGCAGGTTTGGATCTTAGAAATTTCGCTCTTATTGCTGGAGGACTTTCACTGGGTATAGGTTTTGGTTTACAGAATATTGTCCAAAACTTTGTCTCTGGACTTATTATTTTAGTTGGAAGACCATTTAAAATAGGAGACTATATAGAATCTGGATCAGTAGCTGGTATTGTTAAGCGTATTAGTGTGCGTGCAACGGAACTTGAGACTATTCAGCGTAAGACGATTATTATTCCCAATTCAAGCCTTATTAATAATAATGTTAGTAATTGGACACGACGCAATAAAGTAGGACGAATTGATATACCAGTTATTGTATCATCTAAGGTTACTCCAGAGCATGTTGTTGAAATTTTGTTAGAGATTGCTTCTTCGACAGAAGGCGTTTTAAAAAATCCTATCCCACAGGTGAGTTTTACGGCATTTGATCGTAAGAGTTTTTCCTTTAATTTGGCTATTTATGTGCCTAATATTACTTCACCTTCTCATATAACCAACGCTCTTCGATTTAGCCTATATAAGCGTTTTGCTGAGGAAGGAATCTTAGAATGCTGAAATATACTTATGTTTTGATTACAGTTATTCTGTTAAGTATTTTTACCATAACAGCTTTTGCTGCAACAGTGAAGAATACTGATTTAAAGATACAATCTCTCATTGTTGTTGAAGGAAGTATACCTTCAAAAATTTCTTTAAATACTCATCAAACAATTACAATTTGTATGAAGGGATGTTTTATAACTTTTCCTAATAAAGACCGTTTTGCAATAAAGGCAGATGATAATATAGAAATCAATAGGGGAAGAGCAATTTTTAAATAAAATAATTGAGAATTTTTGTTTGGGGACAAGATTTAGAAGGATAATGATATTGTGCGTAATTAATAATCTCATCCTTTAGAAAATGGTAGAAAAAAGGTATGATTTTAGTATAAAATAGGTGTGATTTTTTATACTATGTAGAATCTACAGTTATGCATTTTTGATGTAAGATTATTGAGGTATTTATAATATTTTTAATGAATATCAATTTTCTAAAAATTATTACATCATTTTTAGAATTTTTTCTCATAAAAAATGCATAAAATGTACTATTTTGTGATTTTTTTTGCAGTATTATTGGTACAAAATGTTTTATATTTTTTCCTTTTAAAAATATAATAGGTTTTTTTATTAAATATTTATTATTTGAAGTATTGATTATTATAATATTTTAAAATTTATTTGATAATATTAAATTTTGATGTAATGATATATTAGTATAGTGATAGATTTAAATGTAACTATAAAGGAGTACATGCGATTTTGCGGCATAAGATTTTATAAAACTTTGTTTTTCTAAATGTGATTTTTGATTATATTTAAATTTAGCAATGGGGTATAATTTTATGAATACAAAATTTATAACAGCATCTGTTTTTTCGTTAATTTCACCTTCTATAGTACAGGCTGCAGATGTGGTGACTCACGAAGAGCCGATACATGTTGCCTCAGAAGTTGTTGCTTCTTCACCTTTTTCTTGGGCAGGTTTTTATTTTGGGGGGCAAGTTGGGGGCTTTTCAAGTAAAATTTCTGCAATAACGCCTCATGTTGATATTCCTCTCCATCCTGATGAGGAGAGTAAAAGTAAACCATGGATCCCCATCGAGAAACAGTATCTGCCCGATCTTTCTGGGTTTATAGGTGGTTTTTATGCGGGTGTTAATTTTGATCTCGGTAATAATTTTATTATGGGGATTGATACGGATATCGTTTTAACGGAAAAAAAGGATACAAAAACAAAATTTCAGGCTGATGAATCGAGTGCTGGTGGTCCTGATACTGAAGGATCGGGTACTAAAGAATCGGGTACTGATACTGATGCAAGTACAGAAAAAAAAAGTCGAAAAAGGGCAAAACTTGTCAGGAGACAGGGTAGAGGCTTTTCTCGTTCTGCTGCAGAGGCTAAAGAAGAGAAAGACAGTTTAACGTTTAATCATACGTTAAAACAAAAATGGACAGGTGCTACACGGGTGCGTGTTGGGTTTTCTGCAGGGCGTGTGATGCCTTATATTGCTGGTGGTGTTTCTTATGGACAGTTTCAAGATATTCTGTCGACAGTAATTACGGGAGGTGAGCCATTTAATAGGACATCGGATGTAACAAAAACGATGATGGGTTATACTCTCGGTGGTGGTGTTGATTTTGCAATGACAGACCATTTTGTTGTGCGTGCGGAATACCGTTACTCAGATTTTGGTAAAAAGAAATTTAAAGACGAGATTGAAGTTAAGTATAAGACGAATGATTTTCGCGCAGGAATAGCTTACAAATTCTAGTTTTGTAGGATAAAGGAGCTTAAATTTAAGAGGTCCTATTTCTTTGATAGGGCCTTTATTTTTTAATTTTATGCATTGCAAATACTATTTTATGGTGAAAAAAGGGAGCTTTGACTTTGAGTGAGAATGAGGAGGTAAGGAAGAGTTACTCAGATTCTTAATTGTTAAGAATGAAAAATTTTTAGTTCACGAGGTGTGGTTGAAATATTTGTTAGCAAAGAAGGATTAATTCGTCTTTCATATTATTACAGTTATCATTTTATAATATCGTTATAGAGTTGCAAACAGTAAATTTAAAGAGAGTTTTTACTATCTAAGTAATGAGAAAATAAAGAAAATTCACATAGAGCGATGCGGGCGGCGTGCACGTTTGTGCACCAATTTTTTCTTCCCTTAGAACTCTCTACAATATCATCTGATAGCGCGGTTTATCTTTGTTCTATTTAATAACTAATTGTTTTTATTTTATTTATTAAATTGCCTTTTATATATAATCTTTGTACCAGATGAAAGTGCTCTAAGTGCGATTCAAAGGATGTTTTTTAAAAGGTGGTTCGAAGAACAAGAACACGTGATAGACTGTCTGTCTTATCTGTATCTATCTAAAGGCATATTCGATATAATATCAAAAAACGCAATAAAGTCAATATGTTGTGTGCAATTATTTTATATGAATCCACTTAAGAACCCACACTTTTATGCATGATTCATTTGACCATTTTTTATATAAGATTGCCATGCATGAATAGACCATAAAAAGCAAATCATGATGTAAATATTATAACGCATGTGTGTATTCAAATAAAATGAAAAGCAGCTATCATTTATAACAGTTCATAAATTTTATGATACGTTTTTATCACTCAAAATCGCATTGTTTAAAAATTTAGTTGTTTGGAATTATCGATAACATACGTTTAAAGATCACATCTTGTTTTAATGATTGGATTGTTAATCGCATGATAAAAACACAAGATTTGCAGTCCTCAAAATTGGGGAGCGCAAAATCTAAAGTTGTTATAGTATCCTATAAGAAGGTAATCATTTAAAACTTTTATAAGCTTATAGGTTTAGTTTATAAAGATTGCATAAAAGGATTTAAAGACAAGATCGATTTTATAACCACGGTATTTTTTACCGAGGTAGGAAATAAAGGTCATGAAATTCAAAATGCTATATCTTATGAAATGAAAAGCCTTTTAATGAATAGATTGCAGGCTAGTCTTTAAGAATGGAACTATTCGCTTCCACAAAAAAATGGAGGCAAATAATGCCATGGCAGTAGAATAACTATCTACTTTAGATTTGGTACTAAAAACGTTTTAAAAGTTATAGTTTAAAAATACGAAACCAAATGAGCTCTTTCCAAATTTGGGGGCAGCTATTAAGACAAAGATAAGCAAACAAACTTCAAAACCATTGTAACATCATAAGGTATGGGTTTTTACTTAATTTTGAGTCAAAAGCTGTAATGTTTAAAGAATGCTCTATTCTAAGATAACGAGCTCGAATTTGAGCTGGTTGATTTTGCCAACTCAAAATTGAGCCGGC
>NZ_JBHIOE010000011.1:0-74395 GCF_042195335.1 Bartonella sp. CL25QHWL
CTCCAAAGGATATGGATGATGTAAGTAAGAGCACATTGGATAAATGGTCACTAACAGCTTATGGCAGCGTGCAGCATAACAATGGTTTCTATATGGATACACTGTTATCCTATGGAATTCTAAAAGGAGATATCGGCAATGCTATCATTGGCAAAACCGCAAAATTGCAAAATGCCAAAATGTTGAGTATCTCCACCACCGTTGGAAAAGAATTTGCAACCGGAATGGAAGGTTTAACCTTCAAGCCGCAAGCACAAATTGCCTATCAACATTTAATGTTTAATACCATTGAAGATGCTGATAATTTTACCGTTGATATGAACAATCCTTCTCAATGGTTGATCCGTGTTGGTGGACGTTTGACAAAAACCATTTCCACTGAAAACAACCGTCCTATGTCTTTCTATGGAAAAGTAAACTTGATCAAAACCTTTGGTGATAATGGTACCATCCAGATTGGCAGAGATTTTGACCTTGATCCTATGGGACCTGCAATTGAAGGCGGCGTTGGCATTAATGCGCAACTGTCTCACAATTTCTCCCTTCATGGTGATGTCAGCTATCAACAAAAGCTTCAAAAAACTGGTATAAGTGGTGCAAACTTTTCAGGCGGCATACGCTATCAGTTTTAAAACAAAACTGTCAAAACAGCGTATTTCTTTTCTATGCATTAACAAAAAAGGCAGCCACAATATGCTGCCTTTTCGCTTTATAAATACTAATAACACTACACTATCCCTCCTTAAGAGAGCCCTTGCTTTTTCTACTGCCTGTAAAATCAACATCCACGCGCAACGCCCATGTTTAAACCAAAGCTTTAGACGCATCAGTGCTGTATTAGCAGCTCCAGCTTTTGTATGACAGATGGGAGCGAGGATATTGCGTATTTCTGTTTGTGTAATCTCTGAAATAGGCAAACAGCCTAATTTGAGGAGAATATGGAGTTTTAAAGGTGAAAACCCGTTTCCATCTTTACCATCATTTTTAATTCAGCTTTACAACTTTCAAAAGCATCTAAGGCAATGTCTTTTAAGTAATGGAGATTACGCATTGCCTCACGTTTTCGTTTCTCACGTTCTTTAATGGGGGCACGCCCCTCACGTAAAACAGCACGCCACCCAGTTGCCAATTCACGAGCTTGTTTTAAAGAAACATCTCTCAAGGCACCCAAGTCCATTTAGCAACAGCGCCCCCCGTGAAAGATATAACGGTAAAGCCATTGAGTACCACCATCTTTACGTTTGTGAAGGAGCAATCCGGCACCATCATTATATTTTCCAGCTCGTGGGTGTTGCTAAAGCCCTTGGCTCTTGAGACGATTCATAAGAGCCATTTTTAGTCCTTTCTTATACATTTTTTACCCACACGCCAGCCCCGCTTGTGGTGTGCAAGAGAATGGTTTTTCTTGATTTAAGACAAACAGGTTTAAAATGATAAAATCTTACGTTATTCAGAACTCTAATTCAATGAAAGTACCGATAAATTATCTTTATAAATCATTACATTATACCATTTTTATCAAGATAAAAGATAAGGTATTTTTATCTAGAATATGTCACAAAGTATGCAGCCTTTTCGAACATGAAATCCATTTTTTCCTGAAGTGTTTTCTTTTCTACTTAAATACAATTTTCCTCCTCTTCACATGGGTTGCGCAGCTATTCATCATCGAATTTGCCCATAAAGCTAAAAAAGTGTATTTTTAGATAATATAAAGATAACAGCATTAAGAATAAATCTTAAAAAATAGAAGATTTCTTGCTTTTTCACTTATGGAAGTACAACAACTTTACCGTTCAATTATGCTCCTCTTTGAAGGTAGATATGGTGCTAATATGCGCCATAGAGCTGTCCAAGCAAAGATGATATTAGAAAAATGAAAAAAAGCACACTGGATAAATCATCAATCATAGCTTACAATATAACAGAGCATAATGGTGTTTTCATATGGCTACACTCTTCCCTTGTGATATCTGTACAGCAGATATCTCTAAAACTTCTATAAAAAATACTATTAAAGTTATGCTGTAAAAATGTTAATTGCCTCAACAATCATTTGTCAAAAATTTGCAAAGAATAATCAGAGAACTAACCTTTTGAACCACGAACATAATTTGTGTGCTAAGGATTTGATTTTTACCAACTTTTAACATATTGATGATCTTAAAATTAAATCAGACAGCCTCCCCAGTTAGTCCGGATAGGTAGGTATCTAACAAAAACTATTGTTAGGACCGTAGAAGATCGTACCCCATCCTTGTATGAGAAAGTGAACTTCCTTAAAAAACTTTGATATTGATGATACTAAACAGATTGGTATTCATTTTTACCTTAATCCGATAGATCCTGCCATTAAAGGTGCGTTTAGCACAATACACAGTTATCTCACAATTTAACCTTCTATATTGATGTAAACTATCAGAAAAAATTTTAAAAGACGTATAGCCGAGACAAGTTTTTCTGATAGAATACACTACCAATTTTAATATAAAATTATAAAAAAATAAGCATATTGATCCGTTTACTATTAACAAAAAAACGGAGTGTATTTTTTTGTTATTTACAATCTATTATAGCAATAAAATAAATTCTTTCTTTACGATGTGTTGTCGCTATCTATAAAGATTTATTTACACTTCCATTGCTAGTTCTTCTAAACAAACAGTTTTGAGAAAATTAATGCATGAAAAGAAAATCTAACAACAAGCGCTTTATCTTTCACATACAAAACGCTCAAAAAAGCTAATTTTTTCATTTATAAAATGAAATAACTCAATAAAGTTCTTTTTGTATCAATAAAAGATGTTTTAAATGAAATATTCAAAATATTGATTTATAATGATAATTTAGCGTTACTTTCATTGAGTTAGAGTTCTGAATATCGTAAATTTCTCTCATTTAAAATCTGTTCCATGTTGAACTAATCAAAATCATTCACTTACACATTACAAGCGGGACTGGCGTGTGAAGCAAAGTTATATAAGAAAAGCCTAAGAATTCCTCTCATGCACCGCCTCAAGTGCCAAAGGCTATCCACACAACATTGGGAGCTAGCAAAGTATGTAATGGGGTTGCTCTTTTATTAAGCCGTAAAGGTATCGGCTTGCTCCTTCGTAAGCATAAAGATGATGGGACTCTATAGCTTTAGCGTTATAGCATTCATGAAAACCATCGTGAAATGGGCTGTGCGACCTTAGAAAAATGGACTTTGCTACCCTTAAGGAAAAGCTTCTTTAAAGAAAGCCTGTGAATAGCCCCCTCATCACTTCTTCTAGCAGAGAAAATTTTCTGATCGTTTTGGTGAGTACATCAAATAATACATCTCAATGCGATAGAGCTTTTATAGCGATTATCTTTAATAGACAGTTTTTAAATATCATACTTCATAGTGCTTTTAGCATAAGCTTAACCAAGCTAGGTTTTATGAAATCCACTTTTCTCGACTTTTTATGATCATGAACAAATTTTTCTGAAGCAAAACTTCAAATCATAGAGAACACCATAAATATAATTCGTTTTGTTATTTACAATAAAAACGTAATGATATAAAAACTGATCGGGTACTTGCGCCATCAGGGGAATGAAGTAAGCATCAAAGCATACCAAATACTAAAGGCATATCTATGTGTAAGAAATATATTTATAAGAAAAATTTTTTGTTATGTACAATTGCTGGAACTTTCATTTTTTCTCATTTTGCTCCAACTTATGCAAATAGACAACCTCCTGAAATTATTAGTGAGTTTAAGCTGGAGAAAGGAGAAGAAAAAACTCTTAATAATGTTTTTATCCGCAATGGACCGAGCGCAGTGTATGCCAAAGAAAAAGCAATTGCCACAATTACAAACTCAACAATACATTCAGCTTCGTTTGCTTTTGCTGCATCACAAGGTGGACGTATTAATGCTAAAGAAGTGAAAGTCAATGCCTTGGATACTGGTCTATCAATTGAAAACGGTATCATTAACATTGAAGATTCATTCATAGAAACCAAAAGAAAATCCGGTATTGTTTTTCATAGCATAAATTATCTGAAAGATGGTGAAGAAGTTATCAATAAGGCAATTCTTAACAATACAAAACTTCTTGTGAGAAATGGTGTCGGTATTTTAGGACCGTCATCTTCAAAGTCTGTTGCCGAAGTTCAACTTAGAAATTCAGAAATTCGTTCTGATGTATTATTACAAAACAATGTAAAAAAGAAAACAGATTCAGATCCTCATCCTGTGACTTTCGTATTAACTGCCGATAATTCGATTATAGAAGGAAGAGCAAGAACCTTAGCAGTAAATACGACTGTTTTTAATTTAAACAACAATAGCAAATGGTATTTAAATGTAAGTCAATACGACATAAATCGTGATTTTAGTTCATTTAATTATGCACTCCATGACATTAAGCAACGAGCGCTGTCTACCGTTTCAGTACTGAACTTCAATAATAGCTCTATTGTGTTTAATGCGCCACATAGGCTGGCAAAGAGTCAATATCAAACCTTGAGTGTAGGACGAACAATTGAGTTCCCTAATCCACGCGAAAACAGGGAATCCGCTATAGAAACCGTTTATAATGCAGTAGGCAATGCAAGGATTTATTTCAATACAGAATGGAGTGATGGTTTAGAAAGAGAACAACAAAAAACGGACCGCCTTCTTATCCATGGAGATGTATCAGGCACCACAACAATTAGTTTCAATAGCCTTTCAAAAGGTGTGTCATCAAAAGAAGAAGCTTCTATTCCCGCGAATATGCGTGGACTGTCGCTCATTCAAGTATCTGGAAAAACAGATAAAAATGCCTTCAAACTAGCAAATGGCTATGTCACAATGGGCGGCTTGCCTTATAAATATGTCTTAAATGCCTATGGACCGACATCACGTCTTGGAAAAGCAGAGAGCACACAAAGCCATTTAGGAGAAGTAAGTCAACAATCACAAGAAAAGGACTCAAAAACCGACACGACCTTCGCTGCATTTGGCGGAATAGCTTTAAGGAGTGAGAATAATATAAAAGTTGAATCAACACCAAATTCTGAGCAAATAGGGAGCATACAAAACCATTTGAGAGAAAATCAGAATTTCTGGGATTTCCGCTTGCAAAGTGCAACGCTCGATGATGAAGGAAAGATCAGAGCTCTCGTTCCTCAAGTGGCAAGCTATTTGTCCATGCCTAACGCACTATTCTCAGCTGGACTGGCTGATGTAAATAATCAAAACACTTTACTGAACACGATACAAGAAACAGGCTTTGAGAAAAAAAATCATAAAAACAAAGGGATCTTCTTCTCGACTTATGGCAATAAAATGACATTATCCTCTCACCGTACGCCATTACAATATGGCTATGGTGCCGATATTCACTATGCTTCTTTACAAGCAGGCTTTACATTAGTAGCTCTAGAAGATCAAAACATGACCACCAATGTGGGGCTTTTCGGGACATATGGGAAATTAGCTTTCACCCCAAAAGACATGGAAGGTGCTGACAAGAGTACACTCAATAAATGGTCAATTGCTGCATATAGTGGACTGCACCATAATAATGGTACATATATCCATGCTCTCTTTTCCTATGGAATGCTCAAGGGAGATATCACCACAGCTCTCATAGGAAAGACTGCAGAATTGAAAAACGCTGATACATTCAGTGCATCGGCGACCATTGGACAAAAGTTCGAAACCAGTACGAAAGGATTGGTCTTTGAACCACAAGCACAAGTTGTTTATCAGCGTCTCATGCTTGGCACACTCTCAGATGTCGATGGGTTTGATGTAGATATGGGAAATCCTTATCAATGGTTAGTGCGTGTTGGTGGGCGCTTAACACAAACGACGATTTCTATTGAAAAAGGCAGTATGCTTTCTTTCTATGGTAAATTGAATATTGTTAAAGCTTTTTCTAACAATGGCACCATACAGATTGGTGAACCATTCCACCTTGATTCTATGGGAGCTGCCCTTGAAGGTGGACTTGGTATAAATGCACAATTATCACAAAATATCGCCCTTCATGCTGATGTTAACTATCAACATAAGCTTCAAAAAACTGGTATATCAGGAGCAAGCTTTTCAGGTGGAATACGCTACCAGTTTTAAGAAAAAGCAAAAAACAATTTATAGTCTATTCATTTTTAATAAAAAAGCAGTACGAATGTGCTGCTTTTTTCAATCTTTCGGAAAGAGGCATCAATGATGGTTCTTTCTATACAGCTTTCTTGAAAGGATTAATTTCATTCAAACCAAATGCAATAAAACTCTTTATCTCTTAATGACTGTTGAAGTCTTTAGAGAGCTGCCTTTTTGATTTATAAAAATCGAATGGATTCAATAAAAATTATTGTATATCGATAAAAAATACAAAATATTTTGATTTTTAGCACTTTAAAACAAAAATACTTATCAAGCTCGATTTTATGAAGTCCATTTTTCCCGACTTTTTATGACCATGAAAAACGCTTTTCTTTAAAAAACTTTAAATCATAGAGAACACCATAAATATAATTCGTTTTGTTATTTACAATAAAAACGTAATGATATAAAAAACTGATCGGGTACTTGCGCCATCAGGGGAATGAAGTAAGCATCAAAGCATACCAAATACTAAAGGCATATCTATGTGTAAGAAATATATTTATAAGAAAAATTTTTTGTTATGTACAATTGCTGGAACTTTCATTTTTTCTCATTTTGCTCCAACTTATGCAAATAAACAACCTCTTGAAATTCCTACGGTCCAAGTAGCTAATGGAGAAGAGAAGAGCCTTCATAATGTTTTTGTTCGTGGTAAGTATGATGCCGTGGTTGCTAAGAAAGGTCATATTGCCATTACAAACTCAGTAATGCACTCAGGCTTTACTTTGCTTTCTGCAACATCAGGTGGTCAAATTAATGCCAAAGGAATTGTGGGAGAGGCAAAAGAGCATGGTTTGTCACTCACAAACGGCACAATCCATATTGAAGATTCAACATTAAACGTCATAGGCCACGGCAAAGCCTATGGTATCAACTTTGGTTATATTGCAAGCTCTACAATAAAAGAAGGAGAAGAAGTTGTAAACAAAGCAATCCTTAATAATACAAAACTTCTTGTAAACGACGGTGTAGGTATTTTCGGACCTTATTATTCCAAAGCTGTTGCTAATGCAGTGTACCTTAAAAACTCAGAAATTCGTTCTGATATGTTATTAAAGAATGACGTTTTACCCTTCTTCAAGATTCAACCTACTACTTTTACATTAGACGCTGATAATTCGATTATGGAAGGAAGAGCCAAAACGTTTCCTCAAAATACAACGGTTTTCACCCTAAACAATAACAGCAAGTGGCATTTAAAAATTAGTCTATTTGAATTGGAAGATAGTTTTAGTCTATTTGATTACAAGCTCCTTGATCTTAAGCAACGAGCACAATCAATCGTTTCAGTCCTAAACCTTAATAATAGCTCTATCATATTTAATGCGCCGCATAAATTAGCAGACAATCATTATCAAACCTTGCATGTAGGAAGACATCCACAAAAAGCAGAGCAAAACAGAAGCTCCGATGCAACAACGGTTTACAATGCATTGGGCAACGCAAGGATTTACTTTAATACCGAATGGAGTAATGGTCTTACAAAAGAACAACAAAAAACTGACCGTGTTCTTGTTCATGGTGATGTCTCAGGCACCACAACGATCTATTTCAATAATCTTTCAAAGCATGCAGAACCATTCGATGATGAAGAAGATTCAATTCCTTTGAATGCGCGTGGTCTCTCACTTGTTCAAGTGTCTGGAAAAGCAGAAGAAACCGCCTTCACGCTGGCAAATGGCTACACCACAATGGATGGATTACCCTATAAATACATACTCAATGGCTATGGACCAACATCCAGCCGTGGGAAAGCTGATAGGGCACAAAGTCATTTAAGCGCAATACCACAAGAATCAAAAAAGCAAGATGCGCAAAATACCAATGCATCATCTCTTGGAAAAGAAAACAACGGACAAGCTCCCTTGGAAGAAAATGAGAATTTCTGGGATTTCCGCTTGCAAAGTGCTACTCTCGATGATGAAGGAAAGATCAAAGCTCTTGTTCCTCAAATGGCAAGCTATTTGGTTATGCATAATGCAATATTCTCCTCTGGCTTGGCTGATATAAATAATCAAAATATACTGTTAGATAATATGCACTCAACAGTTTTCGGATTAGAAGGTCATAAACAGAAAGGGATATTTTTATCGACTTATGGCAACAAGATGACGTTATCTTCCAGCCGTAGTCCATTGGAATATGGTTATGGTGCTAATGTTCACTATGCTGCTATACAAGCAGGCATGACATTAGCAACGTTAGAAAATCAAAATATGACCGCGAATCTTGGTCTTTTAGGCACATATGGAAAGCTCGCTTTTGCGCCAAAGGATATGGAAGGTTCTGACAAAAGCATACTGGATAAATGGTCCTTTACGGCCTATGGGAACCTCCACCATGACAGTGGTATCTATGTTAATGCACTTTTCTCTTACGGCATTTTAAACGGACATATTACAACAGCCCTTATCGGCAACACCACAGAATTAAACAATACGGATACATTAAATATATCAGCTACCGTTGGGCAAAAACTAGCAACTGGTGTTGAAGGAGTGTCATTTGAACCACAAGCACAACTTATTTATCAACATATTGCCTTTGGCACTCTTTCAGATATTGATGGCTTCCAAGTTAATATAAAGCCCCCTCATCAATGGTTGGTCCGTATTGGAGGGCGTTTAACAAAAACAATGCTTCCTATTGAAAAAGATCGTGTTCTTTCTTTTTATGGTAAATTGAATGTCATCAAAGCTTTTGGTGAGAAGCGCACTATCGATGTTATAGAATCTTTCCATCTCGATTCTATGGGCTCGTCCCTTGAAGGTGGGCTTGGCATTAACGCGCAGCTTTCTAAAAATATCGCACTTCATGCTGACGTTAATTACCAACATAAACTTCAAAAAGCTGGGTTCTCTGGAATTAATTTTTCCGGTGGAATGCGTTATCGCTTTTAGAAATCTTAGCTCTCTATTTTGACGCGTAAGCAGCGCTGAGATGAAAAACAGTGCTGCTTATATTTTGCTACATTACAAAAAAACGCAATTTGTCAAAAAGTGGTTCATTTTTAGCAAAACAAAGAAAATATCTTAAGGAACATCTCTATGCATAAGAATATTTTGTTATGTACAGCCGCTTGTGCTTTATTTTTTTCTTCTTTTAATTTCACATCTACCAGCACCGACTCTGGTCTAAGCCACCAGGAACGCCATGCTCTTGAAGGGATCATGAAATTACCTGAACAATATCGCCATGCCATTGATTCAATAAACACACCAACACAAGCAGAAAAAAATCTTGAGAAGATAGCCTCTGGCGCCATGATGGAAGATAATTCGCACTTCAACCAAGCACTTGAAAATCATAGGGATCGTGTAAGAGATACGATTAACAACTCTTTTGCAGGTGAAAGTCGTTACGGTTCTGATGCACATATGAACGTGGTGAACCACGAAGTGGATAATATACGTACCCAAGCCATGGCAAACAAACACCATCTGGATATGAAACATATGATGAAAGCCATAGCATACCTTGAACAATTACGTCAGAACCGATTAAAAACAAGAGAAAATTTATTACGTGGCTACGACAAAGTAGTTTCCGATGCCGTGCAAGCAGAAAAAATTCTTGATGCTGATAATCAACAGCGTTTTAATACCGCGCGCCAACAATGGGTGAGCCAAGACAATCATAATTGGTTTGAACTGCAAAATAAAGCAGTACAAATAGATAGTGCTTTACAAGAACACAACAAGGAACTTTCCAATACTTTACGCAAAGCGGTATTAGAAGCTTTGAACAATAATGAAATAACCAACGTGGAGAGAAAAGGAGATATAACCTCTCCTTCATCTGAAGAGAATAGACAACCTCTTATTGTCTCCAGTACAAGACAAAGACGCTCTAGTGATAAATTACCACCCGCTCATGTTGCTGCCCAACACAAGGATAATTCAAAGGACAATTCATTCACAAGAACAGATCATGGAATGAGACAGCCTAAAATAAATGAAAATTCGCAATCTGATATTGATCCCCAAACAAACACCACTTCCTCGGAATCGAAAACGACTCTTCCATCCGAAAAAGCGCATATGAATTTGCTCCCAAAAGTTGGAAATACCGCTACCGCGGCTACAGAGAGCACCTTTAAACTTACAGATGATGATAAAGCAACCGCAACTTCTACTTCTCTTGAAGGGACAGCAAAAAGAACAATTCTTACACCACAAGAAGAAAGCTCTTTAGTCATGCCTATCGCGATGTTTGCTGTTGGGTTTAGTGATGTCAACAATCAAAATATCTTGTTAGACAATATGCAAATAACAATGTTTGAACCCAAAGATCATCCAGAAAGAAGCGTTTTCTTATCCTCTTATGGCAATAAGAGCACGTTTTCTTCCAAGGTTCAAGCAGAACAAGATGGTGTCCAAGCAGATATTCGCTATGCTGCATTGCAAGCAGGAGCAACATTAATAGCGCTAAAAGATAAAAATATCAGCAGCAACTTTGGCCTTTTCGGAACATACGGAAAATTATCTTTTACTCCTAAAAACAAGGAGAGCTTTCAAAAAAATATGTTTGATAAATGGTCACTCACCGCATATGGAAATATTCAGCATGACAGTGGCATCTATGCAAGTGTATTTCTCTCTTATGGAATTTTCAAAGAAGATAACGCCACAGCTCTCATCAAACATACCTCAAAAGTGAAGAATAGTAAAACATTAGGAGCCGCGGCAACTATTGGTCAAAAACTGTCAACCAGTTTGGAAGGTGTAATCCTAGAACCGCAAGCACAACTTGTATATCAACGTCTCATGCTTGGTTCTTTATCAGATAGGAGTTCTTTCTCAGATGACGATAACTCTAAATCAGATGGCGATAACTCTAAAATAGACATAAGCAAACCTCATCAATGGTTGATCCGTATTGGTGGACGTTTGACACAAAACAAAGGCCATGCCCTTTCCTTCTACGGCAAACTGAACATGATCAACACTTTTAGTGAAAACTTTCCGTTTGCTGCTATGGAATCTTTAATCGAAGGTGGTTTTGGTATTCAGGCGCACTTATCGCAAAATATCGAGCTTCATAGTGATCTCAGCTATCAACATAAACTCAAAAAAGATGGCATCTCTGCAATAAATATTTCCGCTGGAATGCGCTATCACTTTTAAAAATACTTATATTCCTATCTTGAAATATAACGTGCTCTCATTATGTTTCGTTTTGTCTCTTACAAAATAAACATAATGAGGCCAAGGTTTTATCTTCTATTAAGAGAGGGGAAACATTTAGGAATACATCCATATGAAAAAAAGTTTTTTACTATACACAGTTTCTGGAGTTCTGTTTTGTTCTTCCACCAGCTTGTCTAATGCTCTTCATGATACGAATACACAACCTACGATAGCTCTCTCTTCTCTGCAACCCACTCATCAAATAGGTGCATCCAGACCTTCTAATCCCTATTCAAATGCATCATCTTTGTACCCACCTTCAACATCTAGGTCTACAAGAACAACCAGAAGCTCTTCTCCTACAGGGAGTGAATCTACAACGCCTACTTCCACGAGCACTTTACCTCCAAAAACGCAACTTGAAGGAAATACAGAAGATGTACAATCTACCCCTACAGCCACACAAGACACTATTACACAATCTCCAGCGATAGGAACAGCTTCAACGACAGGAATGGAAGCAAAATCTAGAAGACGTTCAGGGGCGCCATCCTCTTCTACAAACTCTTCCAGAAAAAAAACGCCCGAAAATTCTGCTGTATCCTCACAGTCAGAACCTACAAGCACGGAAGCTACAAGACTAACAACAGAGCTATCGCCAACGCCTAAAGAACCAGAACTCGCACAGCCAATATCTTTAAAAGTAGAAACTGGACAATCAGCATTACCGGTACCGCCAAAATTCATAAAACCAGCGCCCGTGCAATCTGCCTCAACACAAAAGGTATCTGCAAAATCAGAGCTTGAAAAACCAATATCACCAACAAAACAACCTGAAAAGCCTGCACAAACTGAGGATATAAGCTCTGGAGTTGAGGCTACAAACGGTAAGACCATAACGCTACATAACAAAAAAATTCAAGACAATGGTTTTGCTGTACATGCAGATGGAAATAATTCAAAAGTCAACATGATAGGGGGAACAGTTGATGCACGTTTTGTTGCACTAAGCGTATCAGATGGTGGAGAAATTGATGCTACAGGTATTACTGCAACAGCAGAAACAGCTGGTTTGCTAAACATGAGGGGCACAATCAAACTTAAGGATTCAAGCGTACATGTCACGGGAAATCATGAAGCAGACGGTATTATTTTCCGCAATAATCAATACTATACCCCTAGAAAACAATATACACGCAATGCTGAAAGAAATGCCAACGCCGTTCAAGAACAAGCTATTCCTAATAAAGATAAAGTAACTCTAGAGAATACAAAGCTTTTTGTTGAACATGGTAGCGGTATCAACCTTTATGGAACAGGCGTAGACGGAGAAGTCAACCTTAAAAATTCAGAAGTCCATGCCGATATTTTATTAAAAAATATCAAGAACGAAAGTGCCTCCACAAACACTATTACATTAGTTGCAGACCACTCTTCTTTAGAAGGTCGGGTAAGAACTTCTAAAGATAATAGAACAGTTTTTGATCTAAAAGAGGGGACGAAATGGCTTTTAAAGGCGAATAAAAATGCCACAAATAATGATAATATTTTAAATGACTATAGACAGTTTGATGTTGATGAAAAATCATACTCTAATCTTTCTGAATTGCACCTTACAGACAGTGTCATTATGTTTGACAAGCCAATGGAGGGACATTATCAAACTCTGTTTATAGGACCTAATCTTTCGCAAGAAGACGAAACGACCCACACAGCAGCGGTTTATAGTACAACAGGTATTGCAGAAATTTATGTAAACACTCAATGGAATAAACATTCTCCTATCACGGAGCAACAGACTGATCGCATTGTGATTAATGGTGATGTCTCAGGGAGTACTGTTGTTCACATCAATCTCCAAGAAACAGATAAAAAAATAACCGATAGCTCTGCTGTTTGGGAAGAACGCATGGCGTCACTTCCTTTAGAGACACATGGGATTTCAATCATTCAAGTTTCCGGACAAGCAAATGAAAATTCCTTCACGTTAGCAGGAAACTATATGACAATAGGGAAACAACCTTATAAGTATGTACTTACAGGCTATAAACCTGGAACATCTCATGAGAGCCAAAATCTTTTTGGTAAAAACAGTAATTTCTGGGATTTTCGCTTACAGAATGCCTACATTGATAAGGATAAAAAGGTTCGAGCCCTTTTACCACAGGTAGCAAACTATTTAACCATATCTAATACTTTGTTTTCTGCTGGATTTACTGATGTAAACAATCAAAACACGTTGTTAGACAATATGCGCACAACAGTATTTGGGGCAAAAGACAATAAAAAAAATGGTATCTTTTTCTCTTCCTACGGCGAGAAAGTCACCTTATCTTCCAACCGCGATCCATTACATTATGGCTATGGTGCTGATGTAAACTATACTGCTTTACAAATAGGTGTCATATTAGCCGCCTTGGAAGGCAAAGACATAAGCACACATTTTGGTCTCTTAGGAACATACGGAAAACTTGCCTTTACGCCCAAAGAGATGCAAGATTCTGAAAAGACAACTCTTGATAAATGGTCTCTTGCCGCTTACAGCAGCATCCAACATAGCAATGGTATATATGTAAACACACTTCTTTCTTACGGAACCTTAAAAGGAAATATTACCACGGCTCTTGTTGGGAATGCCGCAAAATTGGATGGCACCGAGATGCTTAATATATCTGCAACCATTGGTCAGAAATTAGCAACCAATACAAAAGGGCTGGTCTTTGAACCACAAGCTCAATTCATTTATCAAAATCTCATGTTTGATATTTTCTCAGATACCAATGGCTTAAAAGTAGACATGGGCAATCCACATCAATGGTTGATCCGTTTTGGTGGACGTTTAACAAAAACGATAATGGCTGTTGAGGAAAACAAGGCTGTTTCCTTCTATGGTAAAATGAATGTTATCAGAACTTTTGGCGATGGTAAAACAATAAAAATTGCTGATACCTTTCATGTTGATCCTACCGGCTCTTCAGTTGAGGGAGGCATGGGGGTGAACGCATATCTTTCTCAAAATATCGTACTAAACGCCGATATCAGCTATCGGCAAAAACTGCAAAAAGCCGGTGTATCTGGCACCAATTTGTCTGGCGGAATACGTTATCGTTTCTAAAGCAGAAGTTAATTTTAACTTAAATAAAAAAGCAGCACAAAGTGCTGCTTTTTTATTTAAATTTATATATATTTTTAAATTCTCAAAAATCATTATCACATCAAAGAAGATTTTGACTTATAATATTTCTTTTGCATATTGAATAAAAAACTGAATATCTTAGCATTCTCTCATCAAAATACCCCATAAAGTTTTATGTCTTATATCACCACACCTCAAGCGATGATGTTTTTACAGCACAACAGAATAAGCATTCATGCATATTTTTAAAAAAGTCAGCCCCTTCTTCGCTGTGGACGCTCTATTTATTTTAGATGATGTGCATTTAATATACCTGCTATAAAGACTTAGTATCTGGTATAAATTCTTAAAGGCATGTTTTTCCTCTAAAATCTCAATGCTACAGCAACTCCATCATAAGACAAGCATTTGATTTATAAAGACAATTAATTGTTTTGCATGTTAAATGAGAATCCAGAATATCGTAAGATTCTTTCATTTTAGACCTGTTCCATGTTGAATCAACCAAAACCATATCTCTTGCAAGTGACAAGGGGGAAGAGCCATAGGGATAAAAAACTATTAAGAAAGGATTAAAAATGCCTCTAATAAACCATCTCAAGTGCTAAGGGCTGTAGCAACATTGGAAGAAAGCAAAGAATATAACAATATCAAATTGCTCTTTTATTAAGCATAAAGATGGTCGTACCCTATAGATTTTATATTATTTCCATGGGGACTTTTTATTATACCATTCACAAGCGCCGTTGCATCAAAGATGTCGTTGCGCCGCCCCACAAACACCATCACGAAATAGACTTGAGAGCTTAGATATCTCTTTAAAACAAGGCCGTGAATTAGGAATAACAAATCCATTCTATTTTGAGCATTTTGTCGTGCATAAAGGACGTGCCCCCAGTAAAAAACACAATAAAAAAAGCGTGAAACAATACGTAATCTTCATTATTTAACAGATAGTGCTTTAGATACTTTTGAAAGACATAAAGCTAAATTAAAAGACGGCAGGACAGAGGGAAGCTGATTTCTCCCCCTTTATTCTTTCACAATGAGATTGCCGCCCCATTTCAAATATTACGCCAACAAAGATATACGCAATATATCCACTCAAATCTGGATGCTCTCTCCAATCTGACATACAAAAACTAAAAACAGCAGAAAGAAAATACTAAACCGCTTTAATTTTTATCTCAAACATATAGATTTAAACAACGAACCGCTTCATATCACCACACTTCAAAGGACAATACTCCATGAGGCTTATAGGCAATACTCATCACATACTCTTCATCATTCATGCTTTTTGCTGACTTGGTGGTTATGGCGGAGTGAATGCACCAAATCCCATCCCGAACTCGGCCGTGAAACGCTCCAACGCTTGATGGTACTTTGCCTTAAGGCACGGGAGAGTAAGTCGCTGCCAGATCTGCTAAATGCATGCAAAAGACTCTAATGTATGAACCTTACATTACCACAGCCCCAAGGAAGCTGTTTTTAAGGCATCACAGGCTGGTCTAAATATCCTCTTGATCGGCCTCTCCCTAAACTAAAAAATGAAGCCCCCTATTAACTTAGTCTGCAAACAATTCTCTGTAAATAATCCGCCTTCTCTGAGTTCTCTTTCAGCCAGTTTCCCAAAGCATGCGGTTCACATCACTACACCTTAAAAGACACTGTTTTAAGAACAGCATTTTACAGTACAACAGGATAATAATTTAAATACCCAAATGCACTTAAAACAAGTCTACTCACTAAACGCACTATTTATCCAAATCAACTGCCCTACCTAATCATTGTCATGACTTAGAACAGCCCGTATTAAGCAGATTTGATCATTCCTCTATTTCTTTTGCACGTCCAGATAGTTGTATAGCTCTAGAAAGATCATTAACTGCATTTAAATGTGTTTGAAGTAATTCACTATTACGCTGTAATTTTTCTTGTAAATCAGACAACAAACTTTCAACCTCATGCTCAATATCTTGATTCATGTAGCGCTTCACATCACTCATGGATTTATTAAGATCACGCAAACCACGTATTTTACGCAAATTTATTTCTTCGTAATCTGGAACACCACTGCTCTCTAGCATATTGCTTTCATAATCAACAACTTGAGCTAATCCTTTAACAGCAGCAACAAATTTTGTCATCGCCCAATCACGATCAATAAGATTATTATCAAGAACTTTTGCTTTTGCTGCAAAACTATCATCACCATATTGCACTACAGACATTTTTACTTCCCCTTCAACACTATTGTTCAATCTTACTTTCAAATGAGGGAGATTAAACAGGTTCTCTTCAATGCTGATACACTCAACCAAGCTCGTGGTGCAAACATTGCTCAAACAACAGCACGACAATCCTTCAAAGCGTATACCACTTCAACTTTCAACGCATTCTCTTCAAATATTTTTCTTGCTTTGCTCCAAAACCATCATTGCGGCTATACTAATTCATCAAAACGCTATAAACTCAAACCTTACGACAATATCGAAACTTCCATATTTGTTCTGTCTATTTCGCTTTACCGATTTTATCTTTGCCTATTTTATCACCAGTACGTCTTCAACAGAAAACAACAACGCTCTCACGAAAACTTCGGCCACAAAAACTATCTGCCGACAAAAACCCGCAGCCTATCTTGCAGCATATAAAAACGTAAGCCCATTAAAAATTTCAGCATTTTACCGATAGCAGCATTTTACCCTCCATAACCGTATGGCTCTCTCTGCACCTAAACCTGTATACCTTCTGGCGTCCCATAAGATGGCACCCTACAAGATCAGTTTGCACCCATTCAAAAAGACACCCCCTCTCCCATGCTCTTTCCGCACACATGCAGTATTTCGCATAAGACACAAAAAGAATGCTCTTTTGAACAGATCAGCCATACAGCAATATAAAAAAAGACATCTTAAAATAGCTAAACAGCCATCAATCTTCCTTTTTTAAGTTATCATTCGCTTTTCTTTGCAATGAACGACTATATAAGATTTTTTGAACCTTTTCAAGAGTTTCTTAGCCAATCAGTTCGATACGTCTTCAATCGCATATTCACGCGCTTGTTTTAAATAAACATCTCTTAAGTGCACCCAAGCCTATTTCGCGCCGCGGCCCATGAATGGTATAATGATAAATCTTCCATGACATGTATAAAATCCATTGAGCACTTTCCATCTTTACGCTTAATAAAAGAAGCAAGCCAGCACCATCACATATTGTTCTAACCCCTTATGTTCTGATACCCTTGGCACTTGAGATGGTTCATAAAAGCGTGGCCTTTCTTGTACAATTTCTCTGCGCATGGGAGCTCCCTGCTTGTAACTGCAAAAGACATTGTTTTGGTTAATTCACCACGAAACAAATTTGGAATGAAAAAAATTCCAGTATTCAGGGCTCTAATTCAAGTTGAATAACGATAGATTATCATTATAAATCAAAATATTATCCAATGCATAATGCTTAATGCTCCCCCACATTGATATTTTCAGAATTTCCACAGTATCTTCCTATAGATTATTTCGCTCCATAAAACAGTTTGCTCTTAATATCGCGGCTTTACATGCGCTACTAGTATAAAAACAGAGAAACAATCATTTTATAATCAAGGTACAATTTTTGTTACGAACTTTCTCTCGTTTTTAACCTTCTAAATGCGGCTCTTCTCTTTCATAATCATCACATTTCAAATCTATTCCATGTTGAATAAATTAACATCACTTGCTTGCACATCACAAACAACGCCCTAATGTGTTGATAAAATACGCTGAAAGAAAAATGCCTCTTATGAACCTTAGCAAATGCCAAGAACTATAATAAATATTGGAAGCAAGCGTACGATGATTGTGACTTGCTCTTTCATAAATATAAAGATGATAGCATTCTACAGATTTTTATATTATTCAAAGTTTATATTATTTCACGAGAGCTTTACTGTTATACTAGTTACATTTACCGTTATACCATTTACGAGTGTCATCGTAAAATGTCTGTCGTGTGCGTTGAGAGATGTTTCTTTAAAACAAGTACATAAATATGCAATACTAATATACAACATAATTATATTTCGTTTGGAACGTTCTTTACTTTTGTGTAAAACATGCTCCATTAGAACAGCATTAACCAATCTTGCTATGAGATAAACGATCAAAAAACATTTTTGTCTTCCTCCGCTCACCTTAAAGAACCAAGATCTTAACTCCATCTGCTCTGTACGCAGTCCGAATTTTTGTCAAACGATCTTCTCTTGACTTCCACTCTTGTGATTCACTTAAACGAAAGGCTCAACAAATAAACCTACGAATATTCATCGCACACTAAAAAATACTTAAACGTTCCAAGAAAACTTATATGCCTTATATTACCGTTATAAATGACAGTGCTTTATAGCATAACAGGAAAAAAAAGTTTCCAGCAACACAAAACTTACAAAAGCAATCAATAGTCCTTTTAAAGCTTTCTTTTTTAGGATTCACAATACTCCAACTCCTTAAGCTTTTATAAAAAAAGAACGATTTATAAGCTTGCCGAATATGTTGTATCAGCATATATTACAGATATGTAACATATTGTTATTCATAAAATCACCTCAAAAAGAACAGAAAGAGGTTTTTATGGCTGATCTCGTAAAAGCCGCTATGCTTTATTCAACCTTGATTATCACCATCAATGCTTTTGTTGTTATTTTAGTTCTCGTAATAGAAATATACTAAGCATACTCTCTTGGCTTATTGTAATTTGCGCAAATAAGCATCTTAATTTCACATAAGAGCAAAGAAAAATTTTAATTCTACAGATAAACCACACACAAAATTTCAAACATCGCTTGCAACTATTTGAGTGTAAACTCTGCTTTTTGTATGCATTTTTAACCATCAGTGTCCGTCTTTTCACGCTATCTTGAATCTCAACTTCATTCCCACCTTAAAAAACGAAATTTTCTACCAGATCCGATCTGTAAATACTTTGTCTCCATTATTGAGTAAGTTCCTCTTTCTTCCCCCCTTCAGGGCATATCACAATTCTAAAGGATAATATTTCATGAAGCTTATAATAAATCTATTGAAAACCATCTTTACCCTTATGAGAAAATAAACCAGCAGCATCACACACTTTTCCAGCCCCAAATGTTGCAACAATCTTTAGCACTTGAGATCGTTCATAAGAGGCATTTTTACTTCTTTCTTCAACAGTTTTTATCCACACGGCTCTCCATGCTTGTAACGTGCAAGCAGATGGTTTTAATTGATTCAACCTAGAACAGATTTGGAATAAGAGAATCTTACTATATTCGAGATCCTTATTCAGTATAAAATAATTAAATTATTTTTATAAATAAAAGTGTTATTCAAAAAAATATTCATCACACACTCGAGAACAAAAAACACCTCATACGTAAATTTTTATATGAGCTCCACCGCTCAACATGATAATATCACGACACAATCAAGATAAAAAAATAACAAGGGAAACCCTTGCAAACTCAGAAAAGAGAGGGGAAAAATAAAAAGGTGTGGAAGGCGCTCAATTCCTCACAAATCCGGCAAAACCGTCCTAGCAAAACTGCATCACATCTTAACTAATGTTATAATATTCTCAAATCAAAAGCAATTTTTTAAAATAGTTTGAGAAAAACATTTGAGTATGAAACGATAATAATTACATTCAGAATGTTTTTCTCTTTATTAAAACAGAGAAAAGTAATTCCCAAACAAATGTTTCCTCCCAATTTTTCCGAAATTAGCCGCAACGCTTAAAGACGATCTTAGTGTGATGAAACATTTATTTGTGATAAAGGCAAAAAAACACCCCAAAGATAAATTTAATCTCATATTTTAAATACATGTAACCAAAACATTAAAAAATTAGCAGTAACACGTAACAACTCATTGGGAGGAAATACTATCTACAATTGAAAGCACTTTTGGGCTGAACAAATGACAGTATAACATCCGTTTACACAAAGAGTACAGATCGTAAACGACTAATTCTTGAAGCCATAAAAAGACTCTCTAAAAGTTAGAGAGAGCCTAAAAAACGCAATAGAATCAATAACTAAACAATTCCTTATTTATTGAGCTGTATGTTTTTAATGAATGCCAAACATAAGTTCCATATATGCTTGTCTGGCATGTTGGCAATTTTTAGATTTCTCCATAGAAGATTGATCCAGCTTTTCACATTTTTTTGCCCACTCTTCGAGTAATGTTTTATCTTTCTTAAATTCCGCTACGCTGTAAGTTTTTTCGCAACCAGCAACGACAAGTCCAGTACAAACCAGCAATGCTATAATAATGGCTTTATTCATGATTTAATTCCCTTCCTTTTTCTCTTCAGTTTTTTTCTCGTCATCATGTACAAAGCTCGAACCAGGCCAATCTCGGGCATGAACTTCACGATACGCTTTATCTGCGTTTTTACAATTTTGAGAATCTAAATCCCCTGATATTATGCATTTCATTGCCCATTGCTCGAGTAATTTTGGATCTTTCTTAAACTCTGCTACGCTATAAGTTTTTTCACAACCAGCAACGACAAGTCCAGTACAAAGCAGCAATGCTGTAATAATGGCTTTATTCATCAATAAAATTCCCCTTTTTTTCAAATTTACAAAGTTTAGGACACAATTTAGCACCCGATTAAAATTGTACATTCAGTTCATTGTGCATTTTCAAAAATTTTAAAATCCACTTCTGTGCGCGATTTTTCCCAATCTATGATGATAAATCGCGTACAAAGAAAAATACCGCTATCAATATATTTTTATGATTTAATTATTGTCCTGCTGTTTTTCAGTTTCATTCCCCTTTTTGCTACTTTCACGAAGTTCCTTTGCAAGATTTCTATAATGCTCTTGAAAAAGTTCCATATCGGCTTGCATGACATTTTGACAATTCTTGGTTGCAAAAGCAGAGGGGCCCATTTTATCGCATTTCTTTCCCCATTCTTGCATCAATTTTTTATCTTTCTTAAATTCTGCTACGCTATAAGTTTTTTCACAACCAGAAACGACAAGTCCCACGCAAAGCAGTAGCGCTGTTATAATGATCTTGTTCATGATTTAACCCCTCTCTTTGTTTTATATTTTATTAACAATATCTTTGGATTCACATCCCCTCCTATATTGTAACCTTGCGTCTAATTTTCCTTTGCAAATACGTACACTTCCAACGCAAACATGTTAAATCATGAAAACTGCCTTTCATTTATCAGACTTGTATTTGTAACATTATCTGCACGGCAGCTCTTTGTATTTGAAGTGTTAAAACTTCAGCAAAAATTCTGATATCTTGACATTCTCAAAAAGCTTTTTAATCATTTCTTTTCCTTCAAGAACCTCTTGGTAACGAGAAGCAGCACGATATCTTACCCAAAATTCGTCATGCCTATATCCATTGCAAATTCCCTGCAAACGAAAAAATACACCTTTTAATCAACAGATTGCGCTCTTATCATTTCTAAACCACCGGAAAAGAAAGAAAGCTTTAAGTCCCCCCTGTACTTTTTAAAAGCCAATAGAAATGCTAAAAAAGCGATCTTATACATTCCAATTGAAGAAAAAAGCCTATTGCCTTGCGTACCATTACGACTGGCATTAACTATTTAAGACTATAAAATCATATAAATGTAAGAAATATTGTCTATAATATGCTCAATGACTTCTTTTGTTTATTAGGAAAACTTATAGCGCGTCAATATCAGTAAATTTTACTTATTTTTAGCCCCCCCTTTATAAACAATGAATATAATTTAATAAAACGGATTGCTGCATAACAGAAAAAAATAATCAACGCTACTCTTAATTACATTATTTACGCATGTATTAAGTACAATAAACAAAAAAATAACCTGATGTTTAAAATCATTATCAAGATAATTTTTATGGAAGAATAAACTTATCTACTCATCTAGCGGATAAGATCACAAGTAGTATGATGATTATCACATTTATAGGGAAAAATTTGAAACGGAGAATTTTTCGCAAACTCATAGCTCTTTCATGCGATGATACAGAACCTTATGAGAAACAACTTGAATGAAGCAACCATCGTGAAAAAGGAAGAGCACTTTTATTATTAACTTCGTATAAAAACAATCGATATCATCTCTAGAAAAAGCACTCAAACCAACGAAATTATCGTATCATTTTTTACACTTTTCCGTATTTTTGTGAAAGCAATTCGCGGACCTCATCAGCTATTTTAGTTCCACGACTTGCACAACTGACCTTAATCAATCGATGCAAACTTTCTGGTATATCAATCGTGAGGCGCTTCATACCTCCACTCATGCTCCCTTTGTGGCTTCCTACCCATGCATCCGCTGTTAAAGGAATTGATTTATTCGTTGGTTTTGTGCCAATTTTAATTTTTTTATTCATCGCGCTAACTCCTTGATTTCGGCTGCAACCGCTTCAATCTCTGCTGCTGCTGGTCCTTGCTTATCAACTTCATAAACCGCCTTCCCCTGTGCTGCTGCTTCTGCAAAAATCACGCGCTGCGCAACGCTAGAAGAAAGAACATGCACAGGGTATATGCCAAGAGCTTCGTTCACATCACGCCCTATCGCTGTATTGACTATTTTACGATTAATAACAAAAGCAGATTTGAGATTTTCTTTATAAACACGTGCTTCGTCAATCAGCTTTACAATTCCATCCGCTGCCCAAATATCATAGGGACTAGGCAAAACAGGTATAAGCACCAAATCCGAAGCCATAAGAGCACTACGAGCAAGATCAGTTACACGCGGAGGACCATCGATAATAATATGATCATAACCATGACCAATCTGTGTAATCTCTTTGTGAACCGTTGCACGCGGTAAACCAATAACCGAAAACAAAGGTGCATCTTCACGCGCAGCAGCCCAATCCAATGCGCTTCCCTGTGGATCAACATCAATAAGCAATACCCGTGCACCGGTACGGGCAAAACTGGCCGCAAGATTAACACTCAACGTCGTTTTTCCGACACCTCCCTTTTGATTCAAAAGTCCAATAATCATTTATTACGCCTTTCAGCATTATCGTTTTTACGATTATACAGAAAGTAATAAAAGAAACAAGCATCCAATACGTGCAAAATAACCATTTCTCCTATTTTTAGGATAAATAACAATAGCCCGCAATTTTTTATAATATTCTTTTAGCATGAGCAAAAACATTATGAAGATGATATTCTTGAAAAGAACAAAATAAATTTAAAAGAGGCATGCTCTTCTTCCCCCTCCCTAAAACGAAGATTCTTAAATCCATGTCGATCTGTAAACAATGCGCTGTAAATGATCCAGCTTCTTATTTTGCACCTGCCATTTGGGCTTCTCCCTTCATGCTATCCACTTAATACAACTCTACAAACAAGCTCCACTCTGAATATACAACAAACTATAAGGAGAATTCATTGTTTTACGCATTGAATGAGAGAGCTGAAATCAGGAAGATTCTCTCATTTCATGCCTCTTATATTAAATTAATCAAAATCATATCTCTTGTACGTTACAAGCGGGATTGGCGTGTGGGCAAGAACTGTACAAGAAAGGATTTAAAATGCTTCTTATGCAGAATCTCCAGTACCAAGAACTATTACAATATTGGGGGCTGGCAAATATAATAGGTGCCGACTTCCTTCTTCATAAGCGTAAAAAGGGTGGTGATCCATGAATTTTATACTCTTTGACGCTCGACAGAGTAAAATGGGCTTAAGAGAAATAAGGGTGCCTCTAGCAAGCGCGTAAACAAGCAACACAATGAAATATCTATGTTTAGTAAACACTATAGATTATCCACAAAGACCAAACATCCGTCTTTCATAAATCGCATAACGAACATGTTGCGGAGTGAGATATTTTGCATCTTATAGCTCATTTTTCCCAAATAGATTTTCTCGACAAAAAGAATATTTTTGTTAAGATGCCACTGAAAAACTTACCTTCATTATGTTCTTTCTATATACCAGACCAGAGGGTATCGTGAAGATCATGCAATTGGGAATAAACAAAAATGAATTTACAACAAATTGAACCTGATATTTTTATCAGCGCCCAACTTAGCATAGAAAATATCAAAACATTGGCACAAGCTGGTTTTAAAACAATTATCTGTAACCGCCCCGATCACGAAGAGCTCCATCAACCTGACTTTTCTAGCATTAAAACGGTCGCAAATGAATATGGCATAAAAGCCTATCACATTCCCATTTCTCCTCCAACTATAGAAAAGTCAGCTGTTGAAGCCATGCAAACAATTTTAAAAACAGCCTCTCTGCCTCTTCTTGCCTATTGCCATCACGGAGCACGCTCGCTGCATCTTTATCGTTTAGCGCGTCTTTAAACAGAGGGTTCGCACACTTCCTCCTCGCCTTAAAAGACGAAAATTCTTAAATACACATCGATTTGTAAAAAACAATCTGTCAATAATCTTTGTCTTGCGCCTTTCCCTTGGCTTGCCACTTCATAAAACTCTACAAGCAAGCTTTGCTCCTCAATATACAACAAGCATGCACACCCGACGCCATAAAAATGCGTGAAAATTCATATGATGATCAAAGAAAATTATTTTCACCTCACTTTTTATCACTGCTCCACCTTCTTTTTCTCTTCCTTTACCAATACGAGCTCATTCGTACGCCACAGACACCTAAAACGACAGTAAAACCACTAAGAAAACCCCATATTCCGAATAAAAGGCGTGCAGAGTATTTTATAAAAAAAGCCGTAAGCCATAATCTATGGTTAACTACAACATATTGATTTATAACAATTAATTATTTTGCACGTTGAATGATAAATCCTAATACCGTAAGATTCTCTCAAGCCTATTTATAGTGAAGCAATCAAAAGCGTGTTTCTTGCATGTCACAAGCAGGAAGTATTCGTGTGAAATAAAACGAGTTAAGAACAAACTCTCATAAACGCTCTCAAATAGCCAAGACTGTACAAAACTGAAGGCTTGTCAATATAACGGATGGTGTCGGATTGCTCTTTTATTAGGCATAAAGATGATAGCGCTCAACGAAGCTTGCACGATACCATTCATGAGAGCCATCATGAAAATGAATATGGGAAGCGTTGAGAGATATTTCTTCAAAAGAAGCGCATAAATTAGCAAAACAAGGATATTCCAGCATTTTATTTTACCTGTGGGGCGTGATATCCTATTCAAAGAACAACAAAAGCCTGAAGCTGTTATTTTCATGATTTAAGAGATATTGCTCTGGACCCTTTTGAAAGTAGCAAAGCCGAATTTAAAAAAGACTGTCATCTGGACTGATTTTCCCCTTTATAACTTCATATTTTTTCCCAATAAGGCTGCAGATTGATTTCAGAGAATACGCAAATGGATAATGCAATAGGGCTCTCCTCATCTAGCATACAAAAGCTGTAACAGTAGAGAGAGCATTAAAGCGCCTTAATCCTTATCTCAAACATACTGCTCGCGTTGAGGAACACTAAAGAAAAAGTTTTATAAGAAAAACAACACCATAAAGTCACGAATAGACCGAACATAGATTGGAAAGATGTTCTAACTTTTATCCAATATTTCTATCAAAAAACAACAAAACATTATTGGCTTTGTGTTTTCATATCCTTACAAGACTGTCTTTCCTTTTCATTATAGGCGTTACATTTGTGAAAGACAAAGGAAATATATGGATAGTTTTTAACTTGAAAATCTGAAAGATTGACGTGTTACGACAACAAAATTGTGCCTTTATCCATCAAAAGCATTAGAAATTTTGAAACAAATACACCTGCTTTCTCGCAATGATTTCTTTTATCTACAATCAATCGCAGTCTCCTTAATATGCATTCCCCATCACAATATACAAGAGAAACGAAACTTAAAGCATTTTCCAGCAGCTTCATTCTCGTTTACGTGATTGGTTAGCACGAAAACTGCTGCTGAGCACTAAATCTTCTTCACAAGACTCGACAAACAAAACTTTTGTAAAAATATTCATTACATAATACAAAATATCACATGCGTAAGGTTACACGAACCAACTCTCATCATAAACGATGATACGGCATAAATGACATAATAAGCCAAATTAGAAAAAAGAAACAATAAACTTTTAAAATAAAAAAAGTCATCAATTAAATTTTATCAAACTATAAGCTTAAAATCGCAAGAAGTTTTAAAAACAGCCTTTCTCCTTCTTCACGTCTATTATTGCTAAATAGGCTGGTTGCTTATTCTTTACTGCATCTTTTATGACGAGTTTTAACGTATCAGAAAGAAACAAGCAGTAAAGTTTTGAATGACAACAAAAACCATAAAGTTAACTTTGAAAAAAATGATGCCAAAATCAGATCTTCAGATATTCGATTCTCCCTCTCAACAACGGAAAAAACATATATTCCACGATGTTTTGGAATATATGTTTGTGATTATAATCACTTTAAGTGCTATTTTTACAGCTCTTCTCTCTTTTTCAGATCAGTTTAGGACATATTTTTAAAAGTAAGCAGCCTATCCAACGTTGATAATGGTTGTACTGTCTTTAAAATTTCTTTTGCTTTTTTTTCATCACGATGCATTTGCGCAATCAAAGGTTCAAGCCCATCAAATTTTTCTTGTCCTCGCAAAAACTGGAAAAAAGAAACGGTACAGCTTTCCCCATAAAGGTCGTCGTTAAAGTCAAACAAATAGGTTTCCAAAAGGGGCGCACCATCTTTAACAACCGTTGGACGACAACCAAAGCTTGCAACACCATCATACAAAACACCGTTCGCACGACGCAAACGTACCGCATAAACACCATGAGCCAAACGAACTTGGGGAGGCAACATTTGATTAGCGGTAGGAAATCCCAAAAGACGTCCAAGTTTTTCACCTTGAATAATATTGGAGCGTATCCGATAGTGATACCCTAATAAATGGGCTGCTTTGTCCACTTCCCCTTGTGAGAGAAGTTGCCGAATAAAACTAGAAGAAATGATCAAAGGTTGTGAATCTTGAGAACGAGAAACGCAAGAAACTTGCACAACCTCAAATCCATATTTCTCTCCCCTTTGGCAAAGAAGATGTACATTTCCGCTTTTCTGATGACCAAATTGAAAATTTTCGCCTGTCACCACAACTGAAACATCAAAAACTTCCTTTAAAAACGACTTGATAAATTCGTCCGCTGAAAGAGCGGCAAACTGTGCATCAAACGGCTGTTCAATCACGCAGTCAAAGCCAAGGGTTTTAAAAATTTCAGCTTTTTCAGCTGCCTCTGTCAAACGATAGACAGGAGCTGAATGTTGAAAAAAACTTCTTGGATGGGGTTCAAAGGTTAAAACAACTGCTGGTTTCTTTTTTATACGGGCGAAATCAAGCGCTTTTTGCAACACCACCTGATGTCCGCAATGAACACCATCAAAATTTCCAAGTGCCAACACTGCTCCCCGCCAAGCCGAGGGAAACATATGAATTCCCTGAAGACGCAAAAAATTAGTCATTACTGAAGTGCCCACATGATTGCTTGTGGTTTATAACCATGACGTTCAAGAAAAGAATGCAAAGCTTGCTTATCAACCACACCATTTTGCGTATAATCATAATGATGAATCCCCCCCATAATATAAAGGGCATCAAGACCAAAATGAGCCGCCCCCTTAATATCCGTTAAAAGACCATCACCAATAGCTAAAACTTGACTTTTTTCTACTGTTCCCCGTACTTTTTGAAGTTTTTCAAAGGCACATTCATAAATAGGCGCGTGAGGTTTTCCAGCAATGCGCACCTCCCCCCCTAATTGTTGATAAAGACGAGCCAATGCACCAGCGCACCAAAATTCTTTATTTCCATAATGGACAATCACATCTGGGTTCGCACAAATAAAAGGTAAATTCCGCGACCGCATGCGACGAAACATCTCCTCATAAGCAGAGGGTTCTTCGTCAAAATCTTCAAGAAAACCGCTACAGACGACAACAGAAGCCTCCCATTCTTCAACAAATTCACACTCTAACCCTTCAAACAGCACCAAATCATGCTGTGGACCAATGAAAAAAACTTTACGCGGAGCAGTCAGAATAAGATCGCGCGTTACATCCCCTGAAGTGATAATGGCATCATAATAGTCGCTATGAACATTCATACTTTGTAATTGAGCAGCAACATCTTCCCGTAGCCGAGGAGAATTGGTCAATAAAATGACAGTTTTTCCCATTTGTCGGATTTTATACAACGCCTTCAACGCTGGTTCAAATGCATGTACACCGTTATGCACAACACCCCACACATCACAAAAAACAGCATCATAATGCGCTATAATAGTCTCAATATGGGTAACTTCATTCATGGTGCACCTATCTCTATTTGTCATTTAAAGCTGTCTTTTACTTCAAAATTACTTACCGAAAGATAATACTTGTGTCATCTGCTTTCTCAAACCATATCCCAACTTTTTATCGTCTATAGAGATCATAAGAAATGATAAAATAACTAAGTTATCATTAAGTTGTGCAAAATTCTAAAATGCTTGATAGCAAAAGCTTATCATTCCCCAATGCTCATTTTTCTCATAAAAATTTTAATTCTAACAACAACGACGTTGGTAGAGTTTTTTATCTAAAATACTCAAATTCTTCACTGAGAAAATAAACGTATCCCCCTCTTAAAAACATGCATCATGAGAAAGCCCAATATATTTTCTCATTTCAAATCCGTTTATATTGAATCAATCAAAACTATTGACTTACACATTATAAACGGAGAGCGTACAGATAAAAACACGTGAAGAAAGAAAAAATAGCTCTTATGCTCCCTTTCAAAGGCAAAAACTGTCGTAATATTTTAACTGGCCGAGAGTATATGCCGTCCGAGCATCTTTTTTTCAATATAGCTTTTATCCCATTCATAGAGGCTTTTACGCTATATACTTTACGAAGCGCCATTGTAAAATAGACGCTAACATTGAGAAATATCTTCTAAAACAAACATGTGAATATACAACAATCAGATCTATAATGTTTTGAGTTTATTTTGCATGAGGGCTCTTTACTCATAAAAGCTTTCCCCTATCATCATGATATCTCAGACGCATCAAAACAAGCCATTTTGGTATTGGTTAAGAGCAACACCGTAAGCGGTGCCTTGAGCTTAAAAACCAAGGTTTACCTTCGTAAAATGCATATCTGATGTCATGCGTTTAGTAAGCAAACCTTAAAAGTTTGAAAGGCAAACAATCTCTCATTTGGAAAAATCTGTCCGTCTCAAGAAAAACTATTTTTATTGCCAATCTCCTAAAATTACTTTATGAGTCAGAAAGTGTCTTGGTCGCATACGCAACGACCAATAGGGATTAAAAGCCTGAAAACTCAAACATGAATTGACCCCGCTTTGCGGGTATCCCGGAATTCCGGGAGATTTTGCTATGTCCAAGTTCTTCTCAGCACTAAAAGCAAAATGCTGATTTGAGTTGAGTACTTTTAACTCCCGGAATACTCATGCGAGGGCGCTCGCAGCCGGTGGGGAAAAATGCAAGCTCCAAATCTTAATATTGATCTTTTTGTAGGCAAAAAGATTCGCTTTAGGCGAAAAATGCTAAAAATGTCTCAAAAAACATTAGGGCATTATTTAGGTGTCACTTTCCAACAAATCCAAAAGTATGAAAAAAGCTTAAATCGCGTGAGCGCAGGGCGTTTAAAGGAAATTTCCGATATTTTGAATGTTCCACTTGCCTTTTTTTACACTGATATCATCAAAAAAGACAACACCCCGTACCATTATGATGAAATCGCCTCGAGCAAAGAGGAATATTTGCTTTTAAAAAGTTTTAGAGTCCTCACATCTGTCAAGCAGAAAGCGATTTTAAACTTAATTTGTGATCAAAATTAAAACGCTTTAAAAGCATAGCTATAGGGTACTACACGCCCTATTCTTGGCTTTCTCCCCACACCTTCAAAGGATGCAACCCCCTTCTTAAACCGGTTGATGAATAATCCGCCTTCTCAAAAATAGCTCCTTCTCAGATTCCCATTTCATATGGTTCCTTTCACAAAATTATACAAGCAAGCCCTCCCTTGAATATTCATCACACTCTCTCATCAAAACACCCCATGTATAAAGTCTTATGTCTTATATCACCACACCCGCAAACGATAGCGTTTTACAGCACAACAGAATAAGCATTTATCCGTATTTAAAGGGGGCTACCTTTTCGCTATGGACGCTCTCTTTATTTTAGATGATGTGCATTTAATATATCTTCTATTAAAGACTTAGTATCTGTTATAAAGTCTTAAAGGCATATTTTTCCTTTAAAATCTCAATGCTACAGCAACTCCATCATAAGGCAACACATTGATTTATAATGAGTATTCATTATTTTACATGTTAAATGAGAATCCAGAATATCGTAAGATTCTTTCATTTCAAATCTGTTCCATGTTGAATCAACCAAAACTATATCTCTAGCAGGTTACAAGTGGGAAGAGGCGTATGGATAAAAACTATTAAGTAAGAATTAAAAATGCCTCTAATGAACCGTCTCAAGTACCAAGAGCTGTAAGCAACACCCACGAGCTGGCAAACTATGTGATGGTGCAAGGCTTACTCCGTTATGAAGCGTAAAGATGGGGGGCTCAATGGCTTTACCGTTATACCCTTTACGAACAGCGTCGCAAAATAGGCTTGGATACCTTGAGAGATATTTCTATAAGACAATGTATCTAGTTCTCTCATGATCATAATCCTCAATCTGATAAAGTTGAAACAAACAATAGGATTGCGAATATGATTTAGGGAGCTCATCTGAAAGATGAAAAATGATAAAAAATTCCGCTATAACAATTGAAGAAGCGAGCATTCTGTTGAGCCGTAACTTCTTTATTTTAGAATTTTTATATCACACTTTACTGTTGAGATGCATGACCACTGTCTGTAACATCAAGCTTTGGCGAGAAAAACATTTCAGTATCTGCTTGTAAGACATTTTGACAGTTTTTAGATTCCTTAACAGCTTGTCCTGAAAAAAAACACTTCATTCCCCATTCTTCTTTTAATTTTGCATCTTTTTTAAAATCTTCTACGCTATAGTTTTTTTCACACCCCACGACGAATAATAGAGCCGTGCATAATAAAATAATTTTTTTTCATTTTATCCCTCTTTAAATATCTTATCTGTTAATATCATCCCCCAAATGAGGGTTGAATTTTCACACTGTATGAGAATACAGCCTCACTATCACTGACTTGCTTTCAAAGTGAACACTCTGAGTAAAATAACGCAAAGAAGAGCTCACAATAGCTATCATATGAGTTTGTCATAAAATACAATGAGAAGGGAAAGGGCCAAAACTGAACACAAATGACGAAATCAGAAGACGCATTAATGCTTTTGTTCAACTGATTTCAAATAGTTACATTGCAATAGGCATCGCCCCTAGCCCTATAGAAAGCCTATGAGCATTATAATACTTAAGTCTCACGATCATTGAACCACAAAGCCATAACAAAAAAGTATGAGCTCTTTTTACCTATTTGTATGTTGATTATTGTTCCCCCATCGAATGCTTAAATAGAAACGTTTTATGGTACATAGAAAACAATCAACAAGGCAAATCATTTTTACGAAGATTTCTTCGTGTAGAGTCTACTTGAAATCCATCCATCTTTTAGAAATCTGAATTTAGAAGCAGATAATTATGAAAGCTTTTCAAGGAATGCAACAGATTGATCACTTTTAAAGAAGTAAAAAACGTGATCCAATCCTGAAGATAAAATTCTGATGAAGAAAACTTTTGCTAGGAATTCTTTTAAGGCATTGTAAAATATTCTATCAGTTATATCAAACGTTATCCCATTTTGGGGGCTGTTCATTTTTCACTTTTTCAACTTCGCTCTAGAAATCCGTTTCTTGAGCGTTTTTTATCGTCTCACTTTCTCCTTCAAACACAAATACTCAAAAATGCTTTGCCACCAACAATGAAGTTTTCCTGCTTGTATAAAACACATAAGTAAAAATAGAAGAGCGATTTTGAGAGCAAACCTCCCTGAAAAAGCAAGTATCATCCATTTACTTCATAAACGAAAATAATCTCACGGTTTATTCAAATTTGCTCTATGGTTTGGTACAATTTTATTGATAAAGCTTTCTCTATAAAGATTTAAGTAAATATGTTCGTTAAAACCAATCACGGACTTGCAAAGGGGTTGTAAGATCCATTATCTCTCCGCCATTTTAAAGGTTCAGTGAAATCACTTGACCAAAGACCAATCTTGTTGCCACGTGCTTTTTCTTCCGCATGATGATACTGGGCTGGAATAGGATTTTTTCCCTCTTTTGAGAGTACCAACATACCTTCTGTAAGACCTGCCTCAGCTAAATCAACCCCTTGAACAAAACATTGCGCATAATAAACACCATTGTGCATCAAAGCCTGTTTACAGGATAAATCCTGCCCAAGTGTTTTGGTGACAAGCCAAGCCATTGTAACCACACCACAGGGCCATTCTTGATCATTTAATCTTGCTTTTTGACGGGGTGCACATGTGTCTACACCATAAAGATGAATATCACGGATGATATGTGATCGCCAAGATTGTGCAGAAGGCGTCAGTAATTTAAATGTAACCCCACTTGTAACAGAGGCCTTACCATGAAAAACAACAGCATTATTTGCAACATCGTTTAATGAAACACTCTTCTGCAAATCGAGATCTGATTCATTTTTTTCTAATTGCTGTTTGGTGATAGATTTACCCAACTTTTTTTCTTCTCGATAGAGATCGACAATATCTTGTATATCTTGCGTCTCAAATGTTTTAAGAATGCTGAAATCCATTTTATCTTTATATTGGCTTAATCCCCACACTATGGAACCCATAATGTAAACAATAACAATCAATTTAAATAGCATTTCTTAACACGCTCGCTCAAAAAATTCATTGTTTTTCTATCCTTTCACATTATTTATCAGCAATCCCCTTGTTTTTAAAGAAAAAATTCAAATATCTGTGTTGCATATTAACTACACTTTGTAAAGAATAATATTCCTTCTTGCATTGTTTTAATATTGTTGTTTTTACAAACGAGTACAACTTAAAATTGCCATTTTCATGTAGCACAATCTCAATTTGAAAAGACTTCTGTCTCTTTAAGAAGAAGAGCTTGAGAGTGAACAGATCCACGATCAAGGCTTTTAAAACAAACAAATGAGGAGAATTAAACTGTCATCAAATGACAACACTCTCCAGTTTGTTAGAGGCAATGGAATGTCGACATATGAACAAATATTATTTGTTAAAGAGAGGTAAAATGACAGATAATAGATTCCAAAACATCATTTTTATCGTGACCATGCTGCTTTTTACAGCATTGCTTGTATCAGATCCTTCTTATGCAGCTGCTGATGGAGGTGGTTTCGGGAAGCTCGATGGTGTTTTAGGCAACATTGTTGCGATGATGACGGGTCCAACGGCAAAGCTCATTGCTATTATATGTGTTGCTGCTGTGGGGATTGGTTGGATGTACGGCTTTATTGATTTACGCAAAGCAGCTTACTGTGTTCTGGGAATTGCTATTGTTTTTGGTGCCCCCGCTCTCGTCGGTAAATTAGCGAGCACAGCATAAATGAACGAAGATACTCTTTTCCTTGCCTGTACGCGCCCAGCCATGTTTGCTGGTGTTACAATGGAAGCGATGGCGCTCAATGTCATGGCGACATCCATTCTTTTCATTTTGACCAGTGATTTTACCATGTTTGGTCTTGGGATTGGGATGCACTTTATTTTGCGAGAAGTGACAAAATATGATCACAACCAATTTCGCGTATTATTTGCATGGCTCAATACCCGAGGAAAACAAAAAAACCTCAACAGATGGGGAGGAGGTTCGACCTCCCCTTTACGCCTTATCCGCACTTATAAGGAACTAAGCTGAAGGAACGAAGCCGGTGAAACAGATGTCAATAATGAAACGGGAAACTTTGCCTGAAGAATATATTCCCTATATACGCTACATCAACCAACATGTCGTTGCTTTAAATTCACGTTGTTTAATGGTTGTGTTGGCTGTTGAGGGTATAAATTTTGACACTGCGGATATTGATCAATTAAATTCTTTACACAACCAATTAAACACCCTTTTAAAAAATATCGCAGACGAACGGCTTGCTTTATATTCTCACATCATCCGCCGCCGTGAAACGATATACCCAGAAGGTCATTTTCTTTCATCTTTTGCAACAACATTAGATGAAAAATATAAAAAGAAAATGGTTTCACAAGAACTGTATAGAAATGATTTGTTTATTTCACTGCTTTGGAATCCGGCAGCGGATAAAACAGAAAAGCTGGTTTCATTTTTTCAGCGCTTGAGCAAAGCGAAGAAAACACAATCTGAACCCGATGAGGAAGCTATTCGTAAACTCGAAGAGTTAAGTCAAGATCTTATGCAAGGTTTGGAAGAATATGAAGTCCGTCTGCTATCAATCTATGAACATGAAGGACTTTTATTTTCCGAACAAAGTGAATTTCTCCACCAGCTGGTAGGGGGAAGACGTGAGCGTATTCCTCTCACATTTGGAACTATTGCTTCAACAATTTACTCGGATCGTGTTATTTTTGGGAAAGAAATTATCGAAATTCGCCATGAAAGCAATGAACGCTTTGTGGGCATGTTTGGATGGAAAGAGTATCCTTCTAAAACACGCCCAGGTATGACTGATGGTCTGCTTACGGTGCCATTTGAATTCATTTTAACACAATCCTTTGTCTTTAAAAGTAAGGCAGCCGCCAGTGCGATTATGAGCCGCAAACAAAATCAAATGATCAATGCAGCTGATCGTGCTAGCTCACAAATCGATGCACTAGATGAAGCGCTAGATGATTTAGAATCAAACCGTTTTGTTTTGGGAGAACACCACATTTCTTTAGCTGTTTTTGCTGATCATCCCAAAATATTGTCTGAAAACTTATCAAAAGCACGTTCCCATTTAACCAATGGAGGAGCGGTGATTGCCAGAGAAGATTTAGGATTGGAAGCAGCATGGTGGGCACAGCTTCCTGGAAACTTTAGCTATCGGGCGCGTTCAGGCGCCATTACTAGCAGAAACTTTGCCGCTTTATCGCCTTTCCATTCTTTTCCCGTTGGCAAACTGAACGATAATGTTTGGGGAGCTGCTGTCGCATTGCTAAAAACACAGGCTGGTTCACCTTACTATTTTAATTTTCATTATGGCGATCTTGGAAACACGTTTGTTTGTGGTCCATCGGGATCCGGTAAAACAGTGATTGTTAATTTTCTTCTTGCACAATTACAAAAACACAATCCAACAATGGTTTTTTTTGATAAAGATCAAGGAGCAGAGATTTTTGTACGGGCTGGAGGAGGGAAATACAAACCTTTAAAAAACGGGCAGCCCACGGGTATTGCTCCCTTAAAGGGCATGGAATACACCGAAAAAAATAAAATCTTTCTTCGTAATTGGATCTTAAAGCTGGTAAGCGCTGAAGGGCAAATCGTAACAGAAGAAGAGCGACAAGATATCGCCAAAGCTATTGATTCCTTAGAAAACTTACCCCCAACCCAGCGCTCTCTTGGTGCACTTCAACTGTTTTTTGACAACACATCCAAAGAAGGGATTGCCATACGGCTGCAACGCTGGATTAGAGGCAATGATTTAGGATGGGTTTTTGATAATGATCAAGATGATCTCAATTTAAATGCGCAATTCATTGGATATGACATGACCGATTTCTTAGACAATGAAGAAATTCGGCGTCCCTTAATGATGTATCTCTTTCACCGCATTCTTGATTTGATTGATGGGCGGCGCATCATTATTGTCGTTGATGAATTCTGGAAAGCTTTGGAAGATGATTCATTCAAAGCTTTTGCTCAAGATCGGCTAAAAACAATCCGTAAACAAAATGGCATGATGCTCTTTGCAACACAAAGCCCTAAAGATGCTTTGAACTCAACAATCGCGCACACAATTATTGAGCAGTGCCCCACTCAAATATTTTTTCCAAATCAAAAAGCAAATTATAATGATTATGTCGAAGCTTTCAAACTTACTGAGCGTGAATTTGAACTGATACAGTCAGAATTAAGCAGAGAATCCCGTCGTTTTCTCGTCAAACAGGGGCAAAGTTCCGTTGTTGCAGAACTTAACTTACGTGGAATGAATGATGAGATCGCCGTTTTAAGCGGCACAACAAAAAACATTGAACTCATGAATGAAATTATCAACGAATATGGAGCTGACCCTGACAAATGGCTGCCCATATTTTATCAAAGGAGAAAAAATCAATGAAAAAATATGGCTTAGTTACACTGTTATCTTTTTCTTTTATTTCTCATGCAATATCACAAACGACACCCGATGCGGAGGAATATTATAAACAAGCACTCGAGAACACACAAAAATTAAATACTGCAAAATCAGAAACAGCTGAAAGCATTTATAAAAGTGCAACAGATACTGCAAAAAAAATTAAAGAAATAAGTAATCAACTTGAAAATATTAAATCAAAACCAGACACAAAACCCGAAGAATTGCAAACCCTTCGACAAGAGATTCAAGTAAAGCTTTCTCTTCTTCAAGCAGATCTTCAAGTAAGTTCTTTAAAACTTCAGTCTCTCGATATGATTCAAGCAAGAGATACGAAAACAAAAGATGAATTACGTGAAGAAAAGGAACAACAAAAGCATAAACATCTTGAGGCACAATTAAAAGAAAAAGAAAAACAATTAAAAGAAAAACTTGAAAGTACGAATACAAATGTCAGACTTTAGTTTTTCTCCCTTTGAAAGCGTTTCTGGGTATATTTTAAAACCCTTAGATAATGTGATGGACACAACGGTGAGTGGGCTATCTTCTGCTATTTCAGCGCCCTTAAATCTCGCTGCAATCATTTTTATCTTTCTTTATGGCTATAATGTTATGACAGGTCGCGTTGCGCTTTCCATGCATAGTCTTCTCAATAATGTTGTTAAAATCGTTGTTGTTACAACAATGGCAACGAATGCGGATACATTTAATACTTACGTCAAGGATATTTTCTTCAAAGATTTATCCAACGCTATTGGGAATGCGCTTAACAGCAATCCTGCAAGCTCCAATGTTTTTGATTATATTTTGTTAAAGGCAAGTTCGCGCTATCAAGAAGTCTTATACAATGCTTGGTTTTTTGAAAAGATCATTGTGGGTCTTCTTGGTTCTATCATGCTTCTCGCGGTTATTCTTTTTTGTATAGGTGGTTTTATTGTGCAAATGTTTGCACAAGTTGCACTCGTCATGATTATAGGTCTTGGTCCTCTATTCATTAGTTTGTATTTGTTCAATGCAACGCGAAAATACTCCGATGCATGGATTACAACTTTGATCAATTTTACCATTTTACAAGTTCTCGTGATCATGCTTGGAACCATTATATGTCAAGTTATCCTACAGGTTCTCAAAGTTTCATATGAATCAATCTATGTTCTTTTCCCCCCTGTCATCGTCATTTCGATCATAGGGGTTATTATCTTCCGTGCGCTTCCCGGTATTGCAACAGCGCTGGCCTCTGGCGGACCATACTTTAACACTGCTGTCTCTTCAGGAGGACAGGTTTTCACAATGCTTGCCAATAGTGCAAGAGCGAGTGGGAATGCAATAAAAAGTGCCACTTTACAAATCTCAGGAGCTGCCGGTAAAGGTGCGGCAGGTGCGGCGGCAAAAGCAGGAAGATCCGGAGGTGGACGTGGTCGATTTTAAGATAAAGCACCTCTTTAAAAGAATAAGCATTTTTGTTTTTGCCTTGCGTGCGCCCTTTGGCGCACGCACCATGATCTTTTTCCATGAAAGATCTAGCATCTTGGGTCTTACAACAAAACCAATCAAAATCTTGCATCATATAAATTTGTAAACATGTTCAGAATAAAGGCTCTCATGCATTGTATTCCAAGATATTTGTGAGTTCAAAAAATGAAACGAAAAATAACTTTTGTTATGGTCCTAACAATCGCTCTTACTGGTTGTGCCTCTTTGAGTGGCCCTAAAAAACCACCACGCTGTAATGGCAAACATACACGTGCTTTAAATAAAGATAAGTGGAATTGGGACAATAAAAACGTTGTCCACTCAGAAAAGAGCGTAAAGCCTGTTACCACTCCCATCATTCTCAATACTTTGGAAAGTGAAAAGGTAACAGCCAATTTGGCACTCAATTCAGCTTTATTAAAGCCGGTTATTCATGAAGCACGATCTGATAAAAAAGTGGAGGTTATGCGTGAAAAGTGATGCCCTTGAAGAATATATAAAAGAAGCGCGCTCATTTGACATTGATCGCATGCATAGCATGCGCGTGCGGATGAAAATTTCCATGGCTTTAACAGTGCTTTTGGGATTGATGACGATTGCGCTGGCTTTAGCTGTCGCAGCTTTGACGCCTTTGAAAACAGTAGAGCCTTTTGTTATCCGCGTTGATAACTCAACAGGCATTATTGATACTGTAAGCGCCCTAAAAGAATCCCCTAACGACTATGATGAAGCGATAACGCGTTATTTTGCCAGCCAATATGTTCGTGCTCGTGAAGGTTTTCAAGCATCCGAAGCAGAAAACAATTTTCGCTTAGTTTCTCTTTTATCTTCTCCAAAAGAACAAAACCGTTTTGCAAAATGGTACGCGGGCAATAATCCAGAAAGTCCGCAAAATATTTATCATAACATGATTGCTACGGTCACAATCAAATCAATCTCTTTTATAAGCAAAGATCTTATCCAAGTTCGTTACTATAAAACGATCAGAGACTTTAATGAAAAAGAAAATATTTCCCATTGGATTTCAATCTTAAATTTTTCCTACGTGAACGCACACATTTCAACGTCTGATCGTCTTATCAACCCTCTTGGTTTTCAAGTATCGGAATATAGATCTGATCCAGAGGTGATAAAATGATCAGACTTTTACAAACAATCTCTTTAATTTTTACGATCACTTTCAGCTTTCACACAGTTTTCTCACTTGCAGAAACAGCGCCTGTCAGTGCACGTAAAGATAACCGCATCAGATTTGTCAATTATGACCCCTACAACGTCGTACAAATCATTGGCTCCATTCGCTCTTCGGTTCAACTAGAATTTGCCGTTGATGAAGAAGTAACCTATGTAGGAATTGGAAATTCGGTTGCTTGGCAAGTTGCTCCGGCTGGACACTTTGTTTTTCTCAAACCACGTGAAGTCCAACCTGTGACCAATTTACAAATTGTCACAAGCCGCCAAGATGGAACACAACGCTCTTATCAATTCGAGCTACAAGTCCGTGAAGGTGATGTTTCAGCCGGCAATGAGACGTATTTCTTGGTAAAGTTTCGTTACCCAGAAGATGAAGCATTACGTAAGAAATTAGCCGAAGCAGAAAAAGAAAAACAACGTGAAGAAAACTTTGTCAATGATATTTTAAATATCCATGAAGATTTTGGACCACGCAATTGGGCTTATGAAGCCCAAGGCTCTTCCCTTATTGAACCCGCTTCTGTCTATGATAATGGGAAAACAACAACCTTTATCTTTTTAGGCAACATTGAAATCCCTGCCATTTACATTGTATCGCCTGATGGGCAAGAAGCGCTTATTCCCAAATCGATTAAAGGCAACAAAGTTATTGTTCATGCAACAGGTGCACAATTCACGTTACGACGTGGGAATGAAGTATTGTGCATCTTTAATAAAAGGTTCGTACCAGAAGGAATTAATCCTGAAACAGGTACGACATCACCATCTGTACAACGTAAAATGAACCTAGGAAGCAGCCATGAATAACACCGTGGATGAAAAAAGCATTAATGATCGCGATACAATAAAAAATGCTCAAGGGAAAAGTCAACAGAACAATGTGGGGAAAGCTATTGCTCTTATTATTCTTTTCAGTGTCTGTCTTTATTTAGCCTATTCAACACTTGTTACAGACAAAAAACAACCAATTGAATCTTCAAAAGAAGGAAACGTTATAAAACAAACAGAGCTTTTTCGCCCTGCAAAGCCTACCCCTCCCCCCTTTGAACAGCCTCAACGAAATAACGCTCTATTACCAAAAGTCGAACTACCAACACCAAACATCAATCAATTAAATTCTGATAACTCACTGCTGGAAGCAGCACAACGTGCTCCTGTATTAGCTTATGCAAGTACACAACAAGGCAAAATAGATTCACAAACAAATAATGGTGTTTTGCCTCACCAACTTGAAAGCAAACCTGATGAAATAACACAACGTTTTAATCATCTTCTTAAACCCACAGTGCTTGAAGGTATTCGTGCTTCAACCCTTGGCAATCGAAACTACATCATCGCGATGGGAACGTCTATCCCTTGTATTTTAGAAACAGCCATCAACAGTGATCAACAAGGTTTTGCCAGTTGTATTGTTTCCAGAGATATCTTATCAGACAATGGTCGTGTTGTCCTTCTTGATAAAGGCACCCAAATTGTTGGTGAATATCGCGCCGGATTGAAAAAAGGCCAAACACGTCTCTTTGTACTATGGAATAGAGCAAAAACCCCCAATGGTATCATTATATCCTTAGCTTCACCGGCAACGGATGCTTTAGGGCGTTCTGGTATGGATGGAGATATTGATAACCATTGGCTTGAGAGGATTGGGTCTGCGCTTCTTGTATCACTAATAAAAGATGTAACACACTATGCCAATAAACGTTTATCAAAAAAACAGGAAAAAGAAGAAACTGAAACAGTCTCTTCAGGACAAAACATCGCAAACATTCTCGTAGAAAATTACGCCAATATTCCTCCAACATTATCCAAAAACCAAGGGGAAATGGTGAATATCTTTGTTGCCCGCGATTTAGATTTTTCCAGCGTTTATAAATTGAAAGTCATCGAAAACAAAAAACAGATTATCAATCGAGCTGTTTCAAGAAACTTTTACAAAAATTCGGCGGTAACTTTAGAATGAACTCAAACTTACATACCATGAGCGATGAAACCGTTGCGATTGTTCTCACAAAACTTGAACCCATCAGTACTTTTTTGAAAGATGATAGTCTCTTTGAAATTGTTATCAATCGTCCCTATCAAGTAATGACTGAAGGGTTTGATGGATGGAAAACAATAGAAGCCCCGGCTCTCTCTTTTAATGAGCTTATGGGGATTGCGAAAGTTGTCGCATCCTATTCCAAGCAAAACATATCGGACAAAAACCCAATATTATCTGCAACGCTACCAGGCAATGAGCGTATTCAAATTGTCATTCCGCCCGCTGTCGAAAAAGACACGATTAGTATGACAATTCGTAAACCGTCATCGCAGAGTTTTTCTCTCGAAGAGCTCGCAAATAAGGGCCTCTTCTCGCTATGTGAACGGGTATCTTTCACGCCCTTGCATGACTATCATTCTCGTTTTAACGAACTCAAAATCATCGAGCATAACTTAGCTCATGCCTACTGTAATAAAGACTTTGTCTCCTTTTTAAATCAAGCTGTAGAATGCCAAAAAAATATTTTAATTGCGGGAAAAACCGGTTCGGGTAAAACAACATTATCAAAAGCATTAATCGCAAAAATCCCTCAAGAAGAGCGTATTATCACCATCGAAGACACACAAGAATTGGTGATACCACACCCTAACCATGTCTCAATGTTCTATTCAAAAGATGGACAAGGCTTAGCCTCCGTTGGCCCCAAAGAGTTGCTTGAATCATCTTTACGGATGCGTCCTGATCGTATTCTTTTGCAAGAACTTCGAGATGGTACAGCCTTTTATTATATCCGCAATGTCAATTCAGGTCATCCAGGCTCCATTACAACGGTTCATGCCTCAACAGCCCTTGCAGCCTTTGAGCAGATGACCCTTTTGGTCAAAGAAAGTGAAGGCGGTGGTGATTTAGAGCGTGATGATATTCGAGGACTGTTGATTTCAATGATTGATATCATCATCCAATGCAAACGGATTGAAGGAAAATTTAAAGTCACAGAAATTTATTACGATCCCTTCAAACAACGAAACATCTTTGGAGGGGACTAAAGGAAGATCACACCGGCTGCCAAAGGCTCTTTTAAAGAAACGATTGCAAATAAAAGGAAAAATGCGTGAAAACCAAAGAAACAGAAAACAGAGAAAATCTTTTATCGATGACAGAAGAAGAATTGAAAAAACGCCGTGAAGCCGTTGAAGCAGCCATCAGCACCCATGCAATAGAGGGAATAGCGCTTCATTCCAAAACGTTGAAAATTTTAGAAGAATACGCAAAGGGGAATATTTCACTCGAGGAATTTAATACTCTTATGGACAACACGACATTATAAGGAAGCTACAATGCCAAAAGCAAAATTAAAAAAAACAGATGTGACATCCACAGTGCCTTCCCCTGAATATTATATGTATCCTAAAAGCAAAACATTAAAAAATAAATATGGAATAACAAACCTTGACGCTTTTACGGCAAGATGTGCGCATGATTCAGCAAAAGCGATGGTTAATCTGCGTGAAGCCCCCTTACCAGAAAAGTTTGATAGCTCCTATCTATGCCTTATTCATCAATGTCTATTTGAAAATACCTTTGAATGGGCTGGACAAACCCGCAATGTTCCCTTTACATTTGAAGATGGTACTACTGCCGTCGCTCCAGTAATGAAAAAAATAACAAATTTTGCAGTCGGTAGCGAATTACAAGAAGGTTTACAAAAATTAGATCAAACGCTTGCCGAAAAAAATAATTTGCAGGATTTATCATGCAAAGAATTTGCTTATGAAGCAGCCAAAATATTTGCCTCTCTCAACTATACACACCCCTTTAGAGAAGGCAACGGACGTACACAACGGATCTTTTTTGAAAATCTTGCCAAAGCCGCAGGGCATCAGCTTGATTTTTCACTGGTTACAAAAGAACGCATGTTGGTTGCTAGTGTTGCAGCAATACAAAATGACAATCTAGAACCAATGCAACATCTGTTTGACGATATCTCTAATCCCAATAAAATACCTCTTTTAAAGGAATTCATGAGCAACACGAAAGAACTTGGGCGTAGTGTGAATGATCGCCCTGTTATGGTCACAAAGGAAGGTGAAACCTACACGGGCACCTATAGAGGTGCTGGTCTTAACAGCTTTGCCTGCAATGTAAAAGGAGCTTACATTATCGGCAATAAAGAACATCTCACACCAGAACAACTCAAAACATTAAAACCCGGTGATAAATTTACCTTTACCGTTCCCGAAACAAAAGAGCTTGAAAGCATTCTTATTCCAGAAGAGAAATTAGCCCCTTTGACAAAAAATGAAACGGCCCAAATGGTTGCAGAAGATGCCTGTGTCCACGTAAGCCTAAAACAGGTCCAGAAACTGTCAAAAATTGTTTATGGTAATACAAAAACATTAGACAAACAGATGGTAGAAATCATCAAAAATCCAAGCTTAGGCCAACAGCTCGCCAACAAGATTGAAAGGGCACCGAGCTCTGTTTCTCGTCTTGCAGGTTTCAGTTTATGTGGACTACAAAATCAGGCACGTGCAAACGCTAAAAATCATATTGGTATGCTCTGTACTGCCGTTGCAAATTTCGCGTATGCTGTAAAATATGCTGAAAAGGAAATCACGCAAGAACATGCAACAGAACAAAGTCGCCTTGCAAAAACAATAGAAATGCCAAGTCAAAGCTTGCAAGATCTCCTCGCCTTGCCAAAAGAATTACAGCAAGAAGCTTTAGCAAAAAATTCTTTATGTCAAAAAGAGCTCAGCAACTTTGTAAAAAAGATCAACACCCGTCTTTCACCAAATGAACATAAAGCAGTTCAAAATAATGATTATGAAACACTGGCTCAAAGCATTGGTGTATCAGAAAATAAAGCCAAACAAATTACACAAATTATTAAGCAAACCAAAGAAGTACATCAGCAAGCACAAATATGCACAATGCGCCATTCCAAAGCATTCGCTATGGCCTGCTAAGAATGGATAAAACCTTCCTCCTTGATGAGAAAGGCTCATAAACGAAAACTGTTTGGCGTTATCTGCACCTTTGCAAAAAGAGATGAGAGTTAATATCACGTACCTGAAAAAGAGCATTTCGCAACATATTCTGATAGAATTGAGAGTAAAATACAATGAAATATACCAAAACACAAATGGTACTTATTTTAACACCAATCGCTTTAGGTGCTTTAACGATATTCCTTGTCCCTCATTTTTTACTGTTAATAACAAATGGACTAAAGAGCGATCAAATTTATTGGACTCTTCGTTCTGAGCCTTTATTAGTCTTAGCACTAACGGCTGCTGTTTCATTGTTGTATAGTCTGTCGCAAAAACTGCACTTACGTAAAATAATCACTTTTGTCTCCGTTATTTTTTTTGGAACAACCGCTCTTTACTATATTGGTGGTGAAATAAAACGTTTAAGTCCCTATGTTGGCCAACAAGGAATAACGTGGAGCTATGCGCTTCAATTCATGGACCCCATGGTTGTCTTTGGCATCATAATTGGTGGTTTTCTTTCCATCATTCAATTCATAACAACCTCTCCACCTAAAAATAAGGTCAAGCGTGCAAAAAAAGGTGTTTTTGGTGAGGCCTCTTGGATGAATTTAAGAGAGGCAGCAAAAATCTTTCCTGCCAATGGGCAAATTGTTGTGGGTGAAAGATACCGTGTTGATCAAGATAATGTGTGCAAAATTCCCTTTGCGCCTGGCAATAAAACAACATGGGGAAAGGGTGGAACAGCCCCTTTGCTAACCTTTAATCTTGATTTTGGTTCAACTCATATGATCTTTTTTGCTGGTTCTGGTGGCTATAAAACCACAAGTACAGTAGTTCCTACGTGTTTAACCTATCCAGGGTCTATTGTTTGTCTTGATCCTTCAACAGAAGTTGCCCCAATGGTCAAATTTGCGCGTCAAAAGATGGGGAATAGAAATGTCATTGTTCTCGATCCCAATTCATTTTTAACAAAAAATTTTAATGTCATCGATTGGCTTTTAGACGACAGCGTACCACGCACACAACGCGAAGCGAATATTGTAAGCTTTTCCAAGTTGCTCCTTACAGATAAAAAATCAGACAATTCTTCAGCAGAATATTTCTCGACACAAGCCCATAATTTATTAACAGCTCTTCTTGCTCACGTTGTATTTTCTGATGAATATGAAGACAGCGAACGCAATTTAAAAACATTGCGTGGCATTCTCTCTCAATCAGAAACAGCTGTTGTTAATCAATTACGCATGATTCAAGAAACAACACCTTCTCCTTTTATTCGTGAAATGGTTGGTATTTTTACAGAAATGGCAGAACAAACCTTTTCAGGAGTCTATACAACCGCCTCAAAAGATACCCAATGGCTTTCTTTGTCCAATTACGCAGATCTTGTCTGCGGAGATGATTTTTTTTCCTCAGATATTGCAAATGGCAATACAGATGTTTTTCTCAATCTCCCCGCAAGCATTTTAAACAGTTATCCAGCTATTGGACGTGTAATTATTGGCGCCTTTCTCAATGCCATGGTTACAGCAGACGGTAACTATAAAAAGCGTGTTTTATTTGTCTTAGATGAAGTTGATCTTCTAGGCTATATGAATATTTTAGAAGAAGCACGCGATCGTGGACGTAAATACGGTACATCCTTAATGCTTTTTTATCAATCCTCTGGTCAGTTGGTCAATCACTTTGGAGAAGCCGGAGCACGCTCATGGTTTGAAAGCTGCTCTTTTGTCAGCTATGCTGCCATTAAAGACCTCCAAACAGCCAAAGACATTTCAGAACGCTGTGGCCAAATGACCGTTGAAGTCACCGGAACAAGCAAATCAAGAGGCTTATCCTTAGGAAAGAGTTCATACAACGTCAATTACCAACAAAGAGCCCTGATTTTACCCCATGAAGTTATTCAAGAAATGCGTCAAGATGAACAAATTATTCTTATGCAAGGACACCCCCCTTTGCGATGTGGTCGCGCCATTTATTTCAGAAGAAAAGAAATGTTAGCCGCAGCTGCAAAAAACCGCTTTGCCCCACAAAAGAAAAACTAACCTCCTATTATGAGATCTTGACTATGAAAAGAACAACCACAAAAACAACATAGATTTCTATTTTTTAAAAACCCGTTAACAAAAAGTTTTTGAACGCTTCCTCACACATATAAGGAAAACATGATAAAAAAATCCGTGTTTTTTCCTTTTTGTATTTTGTGTATCGTTTTACCAGCGCCCATCATCTTTATAAAAATACCACCCCCTCAAATCACCTATAACTAAACCAACATCTCCACTTGGGAAAGTCTGCAAATACATTCCTACAAAGCTTTTTGTGTATAATTTATCTCCTACAAACAACCAAAAACATTTCACAACGCTAATCCCCAATATCAAGACTTAAGAAAAACAAAAGATTGATCTTTGAGACAAGAACTCTCAAAACACCCACACTCAAGAACATCGATTTTTCCCAAAAAACATTTAAGATATACATCAAAATGAATAAATCATTCTTATACAAGCTTTTCCCCCTTTACGATATCATAAAGTGTTCTATTTTAATGATAAAGCGCTGAAAAAGGCTTTTCTCCCAACCAAAGAAAGAGTTTTCTCTCTTATGGATCTTAGAGCAGCGCAATACAATAAGAGCAACAATACAAAATAAAAAACATTTTGTTGCAAAAATACACAAACAAGATGTTCGTATGGCAAGATATTCATATGGAGCAGTAAGAAAAACATAATGGAGAAAAATTCTTGATAACTGCTTTTACCCATAGATTCACCAATCTGAGTACTGTGTATAAAAAGTACCAGCACCATCCGCTAACCAAGAGCGATCGCACCCGCCATATCCACGCCCCTCATCAAAGCGCTCTTGCAAACAACTTTGTTAAAGGAAAAAAACAACAATTTTAAGCAACATTTTTCTTTTTGACCTCTTCCTTACACCTCAAAGAACGAAGATTTTACCCAAAGTCAATTTGTAGAAAATTCATTTTCTAACTACTCATGGGATTCATATCAAGGCCCTCAATACCAGTATTTTACAGCACAAGGTAATAAACAAAGGAACCATCAGAAAAACTTTTCAAAAATAAATGAAAAAAGAAAATAGGCATGAAAACAATCATAACAGAACATTTTGCACCTCTTACACCAAAAACCTTTCAAAAGCATCACAAAACGATTGCTACAACTATCCATACACTGGAGGGAAAAGTGCTTTCTCTCATAACTACCAAAATCTCAAAAGAATACGCGAAGGGGAATTTTTCACATGCAGCGTTTAAGACGCTCATCAACCACCACCCTACCTACTTAGGAGAGATTATATGTTAGAGCAAAATTATCTATATAAAGGTACCCCAACACTCAAAAATAAATATGGCATAAAAGACCCCAAAAAACTGTATGAACGCTGTGCTCATGATACCGCCAGAGAAGCCGTCAATTTTCGCCACGAACCACTTCCACAAAAATTTGATGCTTCCTATCTAAAACTAATCCACTGGAGCCTCTTCCACAGAACTTTTGAATGGGCTGGAAAAACCCGCGATACATCCTTTACATTTGAAGACGGCACCACTGCCCATATGCCGGCGATGCGTCCCAAAGGTTATGAAGTTCCTTTTGCTATCGGACCGCAGATTCAAAAAGAACTAAAACAACTCGAAAAAACACTTAATGAGAAGAACAATTTAAAAGGTTTATCGCGCCAAGAATTTGCTGAAAATGCCGCAGAAGTTTTTATGGCGCTCGAGCACGCACATCCTTTCAGAAAAGGGAATGGGCGCGTCAATCGAATGTTTATGGAAAAACTTGGACAAGCCGCAGGACATACCATTGACTTTTCTTTCATCACAAAAGGACGCATGACAGCAGCTTGTATTGAAGCCATGCAATATGGCAATCCCCAACCGATGAAAGATCTTTTTGAAGATATCACACATCCGCAAAAATCCCTTGTTTTAAAAGAATTCATCTCCCAAATGAGAAACGCGGGACTGGATGAAATTAACAATCGTGTTGTTGTTGCAACAAAAGAAGATGTAACCTACGAAGGCGTCTTTAGAGGTTTTTCAGCAGAAGGTTTTGTCATGGAAGTAGAGGGTGCTTTCGTAGTCGGCCACAAAGATGATCTCCCCCCAGAACTCGTCAAAACATTACAAAACGGTACTCGCCTCTGCTTTCAAAAAACCAACGTTCAAAATGTAAAAGAAATATTGATCCCAAAAGAAACATTAGAATCTCTCACCCATGAAGAGTTATTCACAAAGATTTCAAATGACGCTTATGTTGAAGCATGCCGAAAAGAAATCAAAAATTTATCAAAGACTGTTTATGGTAAAATCCACGCCTTAAATACAAAAATAGATATCTTAACGGCTGATCCAAGCTTAGGAAATCAATTTGCTGATGAAATTTTACAAAACCCTCAATCAATTTCTAAACTTGCAGGGAGAAAAATACTTGACATGAAAAGCCCAAATCGCAGACTGGCGGAACAAACTGCTCCACAACTCAGCCAAGCCCTTAAAAATTATGCCACAATAACACAACAAACAAAAGAAGAAATTTTAGAGCAACATCAAAGAGAACAAAATCGCCTGAGTCACACTGTCGAAACACCTGGAAAAAATTTACAAAACCTTTTTGCCTTACCAAGAGAACAACAAAAGGAAGCTTTATTGCATTCTCTAACACTACGACAAGAACTCCATCACTTTTCGCGCCAACTACACAATCGTCTATCCTCAGAAGAGCGTAAAGCCATACAAGAAAAAGATCATACCAGACTAGCGTGCCTCCTTGGGACATCGGAAAGCAAAGCAAAAGAAATTGCGAATACTGTAAAGAACACCCAAGAAGCACAATGTCAAGCCCGCAGCTTGAAAGTTAGTCGCTCTTCATCGCTTGCTCTTACCGGCTAAAAACGCGTGAACTTTTGCCTTCCAACTAACTCTTAGCGCCAATCATTTTATCTCCATTACGCTCACCAATTGTTTTAAAATGGTACAAAAAATAGTCCTAAAAATGAATCCTTTAATTTGATGTAACTTATTGATAATATTTCATAAAAAAACTGTATAAAAGACATAAATGTCCACTATATATCAATATGAATAGCGCGAAATCTTTGGAGGTCATTTAATTTGATATCTTACCTTATCCTAAAGTTGTTATCAAAAAAGTGAGGAATGCGCCAAAGAGGTTTTCTAAAAATATTGAAAGGAAACAGCCATGAAAAAAAGTCACCCACAACCAGCCCCCCAGAACCCACAACCCCAGAGCCAAGACCCCCTCTATGCCAAGGTTAATAAACCACCCAAAGAACAGCGCAACCCACAACACTATACACTTCAACAACCACCAGAAACGGTCTTTGCTCCCAAAAAGCCACTTGACCAACAAAACCTAGGATCTCCTAATGTAGAAGACCTCTACGCAAAGGTTAATAAACCACCCAAAGAACAGCGAAACCAACAACAATACACACTTCAACAACCACCAGAAACGGTCTTTGCTCCCAAAAAGCCACTTGACCAACAAAACCTAGGATCTCCTAATGTAGAAGACCTCTACGCAAAGGTTAATAAACCACCCAAAGAACAGCGAAACCAACAACAATACACACTTCAACAACCAGCAGAAACGATCTATGCTCCCCAACAGCCACTAGGAAATCCCTATGACAGACTTGGTGGAAGACCAAGTGATGGGCGGCGCACCGACAGACTCGTAGACCCCTATAAAATAACGGACTTGGAAGCGCAAGGTTGGCAAACACCCTATGACACAATTGGTGGAGGAGCACAGGGTGGAGGACATCGCCAAGAACCGGAACATCTCTATGCAGAGCTTAACTTTGATGAACGTGGTGAGCCCTCTCCCCAAAGACCACTCGAATCTGTCTATACAACGGTTGGCATGGGGGCTGAAGGTAGGCAAGAGTCTGAACAACTAGAAAATCCTATCTACCAAGGCGTTGGAGGAGGAGCAACACCCCCTCCCAGAACCCAAAAAGATGTGGTTACAACAAAGCTTTTAAAAAACGTAGACTTTCAATATGGTGTAAGAGAAACGCAAGAGTGGTGCAGAGTTGTTTATGGTAACGAACATGCTTTGAATCAACAACTTGCTAAAATTCTTGACGATCCTCAAAATGCAGAGCAAATCTTATGGGGCCTTGCAGAAAATCCTGAAGGTCCTGGCAAGCTTGCGGGGAGCAAAATACTTGGTGTAAAGTCTCCAAGCCGCAGAGAAGCTGAAGATGGTTTTTCTCCCCTTTGCTCAGCTCTTGAGAGGCATATACATACGGCACAAAAGCTCCATAAACAGTTTACACGGGAGCATGAAAGAGAAAGAGGTCAAAGACAAGAAAGTCCAGAAAGAGAAGCAGAACACAGACACCACCACCACCATCATCATCGTCATGCAAGAGGACAAGAACAAAATAGTCCAGAGCACAGCCCACAAAGACAAAGACATGGAGAAAAAGGAATGGCTTTTGCCATGTAAGTGGACATAAACGTAAAAACAGATAGTTTTTGTTTTTCATTTAATCTTTTTTTCATAGAATCTCTTGGCGCAAATCATTTCATAGCGATTGCGCCAAGAGTTGTTTTAGAATGTTACAAAAAATAGTTCTAAAAGTGGATCCTGTAATTTATTGTAACTTATTGATAAAATTTCATAAAAAAACTGTATAAAAGACATAAATGTTCATTACATATCAATATTGAATAGCGCAAAATCTTTGGCGGTCATTCGGTTGGATATCTTCCTTTATATAAAAGTTATCAAAACTAAAAGTGGGGAATGCACCAAAGAGGTTTTCTAAAAATATTGAAAGGAAATATGTATGAAAAAACATCATCCACATCCTTCTGCAAATCCAGAAGCCCTCTATGCACAAGTTAAGAAACCAACCAGAGGAAACCAGCGCGGTCCAACCCCAGAAGAGGAAGTTACATACGCAACTGTTAGCAGTGTTTCTCCTTCAAGAGGGAGACATCCTGATCGGGGAAGAGAAAGTTCTGAAACCGATTACACAGAGGTTGCTCCCCCAAAACGCGAAGAGGAAGTTACATACGCATCAGTTAGCAGTGTTACCCCTTCAAGAGGGAGACATCCTGATCGGGGAAGAGAAAGTTCTGAAACCGACTATACAATGGTTGCTCCACAACAAAGAGGAAGACCTTCATCTTCCCTCACAGCTGATCAAATAAGTGTCATGCTTTTAAAAAGTCCACAAGTTCAAGCATATGCACAAGAGGTCGTGCATTGGGGTACAACTGTTTATAACAGTGACACGCTTTTCCAACAGCACTTGCAAGACATACTTAAAGATCCCACTAAAGGAAAAGAGCTTTCAAATCAACTTGCTGAAAATCCTGAATCTATGCACAGGCTTGCTGGACGCTCCACACTTGGCTTAAAAAATCAAGCACGCAAAGCAGCTGAAGACGGTTTTACACTGCTCGTTGATGCCATTGATGGTTATACGAAAGCTGTAGAAAATGCAATGGAACAGCTATTGCACACCCCTCTAGCGGAACAAAGACGCCGTCAAGAAAATTCTCAGCAAGTTGAGAGACACCATCATCGTCATCATCATCACACAAGAGGACAAGAACACAATAGTCCAGAGCACAGCCCTCAACGACAAAGACATGGAGAAAAAGGATTTTCTTATGCCATGTAAGGAGGCATAGACGTAAAAACAGATAGTTTTTGTTTTTCATGTAATTTTTTTTCAGTGAGTTTCTTGGCGCAAATCGTTTCATCGCGATTGCGCCAAGAATTGTTTTAGAATGTTACAAAAGATAGTCCTAAAAATGGCGCCTGTAATTCACGACAACTATTGATAACTTATTGATAATATTTCACAAAAAAACTGTATAAAAGACACAAATGTCCATTAAGCTGATTGCAAATAGCGCAGATCTTTGGAAACTCATTCAGCTCGATATTTCTTTTGTCTCAAAGCGATCCAAGCATAAAAGGCAAAAATGCACCAAAGAGGTTTTCTAAAACAATTTTTGAAAGGAAACATGCATGAAAAAAAACCACCCTCATCCTTTTCCATCCTCTTCAATACAAGAACTTATAAAGCTCTATGAACAAGCAGCGGCAGAGGTCTCAGGCGCAGCCCCCCTTCCTAAAGAAACGCCTTCAAAAAGCAAAAGACTGTCATCCATACCGGAAGAAGATGAGGAAAGACAATCTCTTTTAAACGAAGAAACTGTATATACATCAACAAATCCAACAGCTTCGTTAACAAGAGGCAGCTCGACCAAAAGACCGCAAAAAACTGAAACGACACACGCAACAATTCCTTCACAAGTTTCCCAAAGGACAACAAGAGTTCTCTCAGAGGAAGAAATCATTCAATTGCTTCCACACCATTCATTGGTTCGAACCTATCAAGAAGAAATCCAACGTTTATCCGCAAGTGCTTATGGCAACCCAAACATTTTGCAAGAAAAAATGCAAGAAATTCAAAGAAATCCAGCTGCAGGAGAAGAGCTCTCATGGCGCATGGCAGCCTATCCTGAAAGTATTGCTAAACTTCTAGGCACCAGCATGTTGGGCTTTAAAAATCGAGTGCGTAGACAAGCGGAAGAGAGTTATTCCACTCTCAGTATCACCATTGATTGTTATACAGAAGCTGTAAAACAGGCAAGAGAGAACCTCTTACAATCTCCAGAGCAAGAATTCAAAAACTATGAACGCTTTATGGGGAAGGAAGCCGTCGCTAAACTTCTACAAAAACCAGATCAACGTGAAAAAGCAACGCTTTCAGAAGTAGAAATTTCTACCCAAATTCACCAACATTCAAAAGTCAAAAGACACCATGCCCAAATCCAATATTGGTGCGGTGTTGTTTTTGGCAACAAAAACATTTTGCAATCACAAGTGGAAACACTTTTCCAAAACCCTGAAACAATAGAAGCACTCGCACAGCAACTTGTCGGAAATCCTCAATCTTTTCACAAGTACGCTGGTCGTAACTTTTGTGGCTTTAAAAATCAAGCACGCAGGCATGCTGAAGCTGGTCTTTCTCACCTCATTGACGCCACTGACAATTATGCAACGGCTGTAACACAAGTAAGAGAGAGCTTTTCAAAAACTCAGCAGACAAAACAAGAACACAATGAAGCATCTTCTGAGAGATCGCAAAACTTGCATCAACAACAAAGCGTCTCACAGTCTGCTCAACGCCCCGAGCCTTCAATAGTACCGCATGAAGAAGCAACAACCTCTACGCAACAAAGAGAAACAGATATTCGTCCTCGCAAAACTACCGCCCCAAAAGCGATGGCTTTTGCCAGCTAAACAGGACATAAGTTTTCACATTAAATCTAACATCTTGGCGCAACACAGAACAGGGGTGTTTGCGCCAAGAAAGCCCCATCTTGTGAAACCATTCAGTTTCATATCTGCTCTCGTAAAGACCGAGTAAAAAAGCATAAAACAGAATAAAAACCAACGTACGTTTTTAAATAGTATTTAAAAACAATATTGGAAGAGTTTGAAAGGAACATGCATGAAAAAAAGAAATCCCTCCCCTTTTATCACCGAAATGATGGAAAAATTTCAACAACCGGCTGAACAATCCCCCACCAGAACCCCTCCTTCCCAAGTTTCTCAAAATTTGCCAAAACCAACTGTAGAAAAACGCCCAGAAAATTTATCACACCACCCAAAGGTTGCGCCACCGCCCCCCCCCCGCATGAGAGCAAACACTCAAACCAGCACAATGCCCTCCAGCGCTAAAATCCCCAGCACCAAAACCCAAGAGATACCTCCTCTACAAACAAAAGTAGCTCCGCCCAAACCCCCACGCACAAAAGAAAATCTACAACCCAGCTCACAAATCCAAGAACGCTCCTCTCCGCACACAAAAACGCCTCCACAAAGACCACCACGTGCAAAAGATAGAGAACAAAACAAAACAACAGCTCAAGAGAGAGAACACCTCTATGCAACGCCTACTTCGCAAACACCCCCACGCATGAGGGAAAAAGCACAAACCGGAACAAAAATCCCCAGCTCACAAATCCAAGAAAACTCCTCTCCGCACACAAAAGCAGCTCCACAAAGACCACCACGTGCAAAAGATAGAGGACAAAACAAAACAACGGTTCAAGAGAGAGAACTCCTCTATGCAACGCCTACTTCGCAAACATCGCCACGCATGAGAGACAGAGTGCAAAACGGTACAAAAATCCAAAATCCTGAAACATACGACCCAAGTGTTAGACCCAAAACACCATCACATATGAAAGTCAGACAGCAAAGCAGTTCATCATCACAAGACAGTGGAACATATGCCGTCCCTCCTTCAAGAAAACCGCACCGTATGGGAAACAGAAAACAAAGCGATACTATCGTCCCAAAACCTGCCTCTCCACACACAGCAATTGAACAACCAAAACCGTCTCACGGACAAAAATCATCTATTAATACAATGGAAAGAGAGCTGTTACTCGTAGCATATCAAGAAGAAATACGATTTTTGTGCGAAAAGGTTTATGGCAACAGGCTTATTTTAGAAGAAAGAATAGAAGCAATCAAAGAAAACCCCAATATGGGAGAACAGCTCTTATGGGATATTACAGAACAGCCTAAGTCTATTTCTAAGCTTGCTGGTAGAAAAGTTCTCGGCATAAAAAATAACGCGCGCAAACAAGCTGAAGAAACTCTTCCTACCCTATGTGCTGCTATTAACGGTTATATGTATACTTCAAAATATACAAAAAGTGAAAATATTTCACAAGGTTTTCACACGGAACAACAACATCAGCGACAAGCACAAGAGAAAGATCCAATAAATCAACATTTACAAAATTCGCTCAATTCAGAAAAGAAAATAAAGCCTCTCTCAAATCAGGAAATTGCCCGCAGAGTTCAACAAGATCCATCGGTTCAATATGGTCAAAGAGAGATCCAATATTGGTGCCAAATTGTTTATGATGATCCATTTATTTTACAATATAGAATGGAAGATATGCACAAAATTCCAGAGATGGGAGAAGAGCTTGTATTTCAAATTGAAAAGGATTCTACATCTTTTGCTCCACTTGCTGGTAGAAAAACCCTTGGCATAAAAAACGGAGCACGCAAAGCCGCTGAAGAAAATATCCCTACCCTTTGTACCGCCATTAAGGACTATGCTGATACAATAAAACAGTTAAGAGAAACCATTGTGCAAAACCATCAGGAAGAACAACAAAAACGTTATCAACCACCTACCGATTTCGATAAAAAATTACAAAAGCAGCAAAGCTTATCGCAGCCCCCGAAGCTGCCTGAACGCTCAACAGTAAAGCGGCATCAAGAAGTTGCAGAAACTTGTAGACAAGAAGACCAGCCGCATATTCGACAGCGCAGAGCCGAAGCATCAAAAGCTATAGCTTTGTCGTAATAAATCTCCCAATTGTTGGCTTTTCATACAAAACTTTGGTGGAATTATCTTGCCAAGATTGCATCAAAGACGGTGTATAAAATACAGAAAACTTTGAATAAGACACCCCATTATTTTACAGAATTCATTGATAAAATTTCACGATAATACTTCATAAAAATTACACACTTTAACTTTGTTCCATGATTAACTTTGCTCCATGCGAATAAGGTCAATTTTTTCAATCATTCAAATAGGCATTCTTCTTTAAAGAAAACACCATAAAATAATAAAAGGCAAAAAATATAAAAAAGCTTTCAAAAAATAATGTTACCATTTGAAAGGAAATATGCATGAAAGAAAATACAGAACATTATGCCTCTTCCTCACAGGAAAAATTGCAAGAACAACACTCTGCAATTAGTGCAGCCATTTCAAAGCAAATCAATGAAGCATCGCAGAATTTCTTTTATCCCAATAGCAAGGTGCTTAAAAATAAATACCGCATCAAAGAGCAAGAAATATTAAAAGAACGATGTTGTGATGATGTAAAGAAAGAAATGATAAAACTGCGTCAAGAACCTCTACCTGAGCAGTTTAATTCCTCCTATCTAAAATATCTTCATCAACGCCTCTTTTCCCGTGCATTTGAATGGGCCGGACAAACACGCGAAGAGCCTTTTACATTTGAAGATGGTACTGTTGCTTCTATGCCCATTTTGAAAAGAAAAGAATTTACAAAACCTTTTGCGATTGGCAGAAAAATACAGAAGGGACTAGAAAAGTTAGATAAAACGCTTTCTGAAAAGAATAATTTACAAGGCTTAACGCGCGAAGAATTCGTTGAACAAGCCGCTGGAATAATGATAGATTTGCACCACTTGCATCCTTTCAGAGAGGGCAATAGGCGCACAAAGAGACTGTTTGTTGAAAAACTCGCTCAAGCAGCAGGACATGAGCTAGACTTTTCTCTTGTGAGCAAAAAACGTAAAGACTTTGTCCGCGCCGCTGCCATGGAACATGGCGATCCAGAGCCTATGAAGCATCTGCTTGAGGATATCTCAAATCCAGAAAAATTGCTCATTTTACAAGAATTTACCAACTCTATGAGAAAGCTTGGATTGGATGAAAAAAATTATTATCTCGCTGTCGTCGCAAAAGAAGGAGAAACCTATCATGGTACCTACAGAGGCAGTGGACCCAATGGCTTCATGCTTGATGCCAACGGGACTTTCATCTTAGGAAATAAAAAAGATCTCACCCCAGAGCAAATACAGACATTAAAAATCGGTGACGCCCTCTCCTTTACAGCGCCCAAAACTCAAAACCCAGAAAAAAACATTGCTTCCAGAAAAAAAAGAGCCGTTCTCACAAACGATGAAATAACTGAAAAGAGCAAAGACAACGCATCCATTCAAACAAAGAAAAAAGAAAAAGCCCATTTTTCACCATGGAGTGCCCCTCATGCTTTACATGACAGCATTGAAGTTATGCCCGAAAATTTGCAAGAACAAGAACAAATGACCAAACCAATTGCTCAATCTGCTTCCTCTATGAGGCAAATGCAAAAAGATTTCCAAAAAAACATTTTACAGACCAGCAATACAGCGACAAATAATCCAATATCTGTCCAAATGACAAAGGAAAAACGCTCTGATCATCAAGAAAGAATGAAACAGCCCCCAAAAAAAGCAATGGCATACTGGGACACTGGTACAAAAAAAACGGACACCGTCCCTCTCACCTTACAGGAGAAATTATCCTCATCGCCTCAAACCGAAGAAAATAAGACAATGTACCGTAATTTCTTTTGCCCTAATAGTATCACCTTAAAAAATAAATATGGAATAAACGACTATAAAAAATTAAAAGTGCAATGTGCCCATGATACAACAAAAGCAATCATTCATCTACGCCAAGAAGCGCCACCGCAAAAACTAACTTCCACATATCTCCAATATATTCATCACACCCTATTTAAAAATACTTTTGAATGGGCCGGACAAACACGCGAAAAACCATTTACATTTGAAGATGGTACCGTTGCTTATATGCCAATGATGAAAAAAGCTGGGATTTCTTTTGCCTCAGCAAAACAGATACAAGAGGGACTAGAAAATTTAGATAAAATACTTGCTGAAACGAATAGTTTAAAAGGCTTAACCCGCGAAACATTTATTGAACATGTCACTGAAATGTTGATACAGCTCAACTATACGCATCCCTTCAGAGAAGGTAATGGACGCACACAACGAATGTTTTTTGAAAAACTTGGGCAAGTTGCTGGCCACACACTCGACTTTTCTCTTGTAACAGAAAAACGCATGAATCTTGCCAGCATTGCATCGCTAAAACATAACGATAAGGAAGAGATGAAACATCTGCTTGAAGATATCTCAAATCCAGAAAAAATACTTATTTTAAAAGAATTCATGGACAATATGAAACATATCGGATTTGAGAGTCTTCATAATCATCTTATTATAACAGCAAAAGAAGGTCATACCTATAAAGGCTTCTACAGAGGCAGTGGGTCCAATGGCTTCATGCTTGATGCCAACGGGATTTTCATCTTGGGAAATAAAAAAGATCTCACCCCAGAGCAAATACAGACATTAAAAATCGGTGACGCCCTCTCCTTTACAGCACCAAAAGTTCAAAACCAGCAAGAAGTGCTTATCCCCGCACAAACAATAGCCCCCCTTACCAACAATGAAATTGCCACAAGGATAAAAAACAACGCATCCATTCAAGCAAGAAGAAAAGAAATCGAAACTTTGTGTCAAATCATTTATGGCAATCGTCATATTTTGCAGGAAAGAATTGAGATGATCCATGAAAATCATACTGAAGGAGAACAGCTCACCTATCAAATTACCACCTCTCCCCAATCTATTTCTAAGCTTTCTGGTAGCAATGTATTTGGCATAAAAAACAACGCGCGTGCCCATGCTGAAGCAAATATTTTGCCCCTCTGTAGAGCCATTGATCGTTATATCAATATTTTTAAACAAACAGAAAGAGACATTCTCCATACCCATCATGTAAAACAAAGGCGGTGTGAACAGTCGGTAAAAATTCCTGAGGCTTGGATGAAAAATCTCTTTTCCTTGTCAAAAGCACAACAGCAAGAAACTTTATCAAACTCTCCTGAATTAAGGGGGGAGATAAGGACTTATATCAAAAAAATCAATGAGCGCTTATCCTCAAGCGAGCATGAAGCTATAAAGGAAAATAATCCTGAAAAACTTGCGAAGAGTCTTGGTACATCAACCGTTAAAGCAAAAGAGATTATGGAAATAATCAAGCAGATAAAAGAGATAGAACAGCATATACAACCCATGTATTTTTATAACCATAAATTCGATGAGCGCTTAGCACCAAACCAGTATCAATCTATCCAGCATCAATCTATAAAGAAAAATAATGAAAAAAAATGTTCCAACACTCTCGATAAAGAAGCAATTAAAGTGCAAAAAATGACAGAAAACGTCAATCAGAGTCCTAAAAGACAAGAAAATATTCAACCTCACAAAACAGAGCACACAAAAGCAATGGCAATGAATATCTAAAGGGTCCATAAACTTTAACTTTTTTGCCCTCTCTGGTAAAAATGATAGCCTTTACCCCCCCTGCCTTCATCGGCAAATCAATCGACCTCAACGAGAATGGAAACCATGAGAGAGCAATTTTATCTTATTTTTTCAGATGTTATCCTCATCAACTGTGAAAAGAAACCTGAACAGGAAAAATAAAAGGATCAATCATTTTTGAAAATGATAATGAATCACTTTCATTACCTGTCGTGCTAAAAACAGACAAAATGCTGTTGAAAAATCACATCTTCCTATCCTTTTGTTTATGTAATCTCTAAAATGAAAAGGCAGCCAAATTTGGAGAGAACATAAAGCCGTAAAAGTGAAAACCAATCACCAGCTTTACCATCACCTTTTAGCTCAACCTTACGACTTTTTAAAACATCTAAAGCGCTGTTTTTTAAATAATGGAAATTGCACATTGTTTCATGCTTTTATTTTATTTGCGTTCTTTAAATAGGGTCATGCCCCTCACGTAAAACAGTACGGTATTGGGTTGCATTATTCACGACATCAAAACATAAAGAGAAATTATCATTATATATCCTTATATGTCTCTTAAAACTGTTATGATATTTCTCCCATATTCCAGTTTGAAAAAGAAATTTTAATTATTTTATGGCAACAATAAAAATTTTAATGCAACAGTAAACAAGGAGCATAAAAAAGTCTTCAAGCACCATTGTTGACAGAGAGATAAACACCGTCGTAAAACGCTTTCCAAAAGTATCCTTGATTAGGATAGAGATCAGATTTTTACGATTTAAAACGGTTTATTTCTCCTGTCATCGCTTCTCTTTTACAACAAAGTTGATATATCTTTATGACATTGATTAAAAAAATTGCAACAGTTGCTTCCGGAACCCTTATGAGCCGTATTTTTGGCTTCGTACGCGAAATGCTTATGGCAGCAGCCCTAGGGACAGGTCCTGTTTCTGATGCCTTTAACGCTGCTTTTCGTTTTCCCAACACATTTCGTCGTTTTTTTGCTGAAGGTGCCTTTAACGCTGCTTTCATTCCTCTTTTTGCAAAAAAAATCACTGAAGAAGGTCACGAAACGGCATGCAAATTTGCAGAAGAAGTCTTTGGCGTTCTCTTTTCGCTGCTCTTACTGTTAACGATTGCGATGGAACTGAGTATGCCTTTTTTGGTACGAACCATTATTGCCCCAGGTTTTACCGAAGATGCAACAAAATTTAACGCTACCATTCACTTTACTGCAATCATGTTTCCCTATTTAACCTGCATGTCGCTTGCTGCCATGATGGGGGGCATGCTTAATGCTCTGCGACGCTATTTTATTGCCGCCATTGCCCCACTCTTTTTAAACATTATTCTGATTGGTGTGCTTGCCTATGCTTGGATCTATAAACTTGACGCTTGGCATATCGGCTTAAATCTCTCTTGGGGTGTATTAGCAGCAGGGCTTCTTCAACTCACCTTAATTGCCCTTGCTTTGCGTCAAAGTGGAATGAAAATTTCCTTCCGCCAGCCCCATTTAAGTCCTAATGTTCGCAAGCTATTAACTTTAGCATTCCCAGCAGCCATTACGGGTGGCATCACACAAATCAATTTGCTCATTAATACCAACATTGCTTCTAGTCAATCGGGTGCTGTCTCTTCTTTGATGTACGCTGATCGTCTTTACCAATTGCCTTTAGGCGTAATCGCCATTGCCGTTGCAACCGTTCTTTTACCAGAATTAACACGCGCTCTGCGGAGCAAAAAGCATAAAGAAACCCACCATTTACAAAATCGCTCTATTGAATTAACATTGTTGTTAACACTTCCAGCATCCATTGCTTTTTTGCTGCTCTCCACTCCCATTGTCAGTTTGCTCTTTGAGCGAGGACAATTTACCAGTCAATCAACACACCATGTTGCACAATTACTAGAACTTTATGGATTAGGACTTCCAGCTTTTGTTCTTATTAAGGTCTTTATTCCTAATTTTTTTGCCCATGAAGATACCAAAACACCGATGATTTTTACAGGTATTTGCGTTTTCATCAATATCAGTCTCGCCTTAACATTATTTCCTATTCTATCTGCACGAGGCATTGTTATTGCTGAAATTACCTCTGGATGGGCCAACACCCTGTTGCTGTGGAGTGTCCTTATCAAACGCGGTTATTGGAAATACGACTTCCAACTGATAAAGCGAATATTATGTCTCATGATGGCAACTCTTTTGAGTGCACTAGCCCTCTATTACGGATTGAATGTGTGTGTTTTTTTGTCTTTTCCTTTATCCTCACAAGCATCATTTTTCTTGCGCGCGATCACCTTAGCTGGGATCATGATTGGCATATTTTTGATCTATTTTAGTGCCTATTTTTTATTCAACACCCGTTCCTTTTTTCACACGCTTAAAAATTTGAAAAAACGCTCATAATATCTATACTTTGTCAAAAACAATAAAATGAATAACCTTAATTGAAGAAAGAGCACTCCTATGGATACCTTCACACCACTTGTCTTTTCCGGCGTACAACCGAGTGGTCATTTACATCTTGGCAATTATCTTGGAGCCATTCAGCGTTGGGTTGAACTGCAAAACTCTCATCACTGCCTCTATTGTGTTGTGGATATGCATGCGCTCACAGTCAACCCAGATCCCCTTACTTTACGCGAATCCACCAAAACAGTGACAGCAGCCTTTTTAGCCTCCGGTATTGATCCTCAAAAACACATTATTTTTAACCAATCACGTGTTTTTCAACATGCTGAACTCGCCTGGATTTTTAATTGTGTTGCCCGTATTGGCTGGCTTCAACGCATGACACAATTTAAAGATAAAGCAGGAAAAGATCGCGAAAAAGCATCCCTAGGGCTTTTTGCCTATCCCACTTTGATGGCCGCTGATATTTTAGTCTATCGTGCAACGCATGTTCCAGTAGGCGAAGATCAAAAACAGCATGTTGAACTCACACGCGATATTGCACAAAAATTTAACAACGACTATGCACAGCGTATTGCCGAATTAAATTTTGGTATCTCTATGCAAACAGATGAAGAAAAAAGACAAGGCTTTTTTCCCCTCCCAGAGGCGCTTATTGGAACAACAGCCACACGCGTTATGTCTTTGCGCGATGGGACGAAAAAAATGTCAAAATCAGATCCTTCAGATTTTTCACGCATTAATTTGACCGATGATGCTGATCTTATCGCAAAAAAAATACGCAAAGCCAAAACGGATTCGGCTCCTCTTCCCGATACCCTCACCGCTTTAAAAGAACGACCAGAAGTGGACAACCTGCTTGGTATTTATGCTGCCTTTGCCAAAGTTAGCAAAGAAAAGATTCTTTTAGAATTTTCTGGTCAACAATTTTCGCATTTTAAAACAGCTCTAGCCGACCTTGTTGTCCATAAGCTTGCCCCTATAACAGAAGAATTACGTCGACTTCATCAAGAAAGTGATTATATCGACTCTGTTTTGCATGATGGCGCTAAACGTGCTAGTATGCTCGCAGAAGAAAATATGAAAAAAATTCGTGAAATTATTGGATTTTTGCACGATACATAAAAATAATAAAACTAAAAACTGTAGAGAGCAAAAAAATCGTTTGTACAAAATAGAGAAAGTGCATGATTTCCAAACCCAAAAATCCGAAAAAAGAACCAAAGAAAAAAAACTTAGTCATTATCGATGAAACACCAGAGTGTCGGCGTGCCGTTGCGTTTGCCGCACAACATGCCCAAAACACCAGTAGAACATTGGTATTACTTTGTGTCGTTGATAGTGTAGAATTTCAACATTTTCTGGGTGTAAACAACGTTATGCGCACAGAATCAAAGCAAAGTGCTCATAAAATATTAGGAGACATTGCCAGTGAAGTCCGCACCACCCATGCGCTTGAAACAGAAATAGTGGTGCGTGAAGGAAAAAAAATTGATGAGATTTCCAAACTGATCGACGAAGATAAAAGGATTGCACTAATTGTTTTAGCAGCCAGTGGACATACAGAAGGACCAGGACCCCTTGTTCAATTAATCGGGAATAAAGGAACAGCTTTTTCAATCCCTGTCATTGTTATTCCTAGCAATCTTGCCGATGAAGATATTAGATCTATTGCCTAAAAAATATAATATTCTACAATGTAAGATCTTCCCAATCCTTCATTATAAAAGGAGAATCTATGTTTATTCAAACTGAAACCACCCCAAACCCTGCAACTCTTAAATTCTTGCCAGGACGCGTGGTTCTTTCTGAGGGCGTATTAGAATTTCGTGACCCTGAAGAAGCAGCTAAAAACTCACCTTTGGCGGCTAAACTGTTTAATATTCCCAATATCAATGGTGTTTTTTTAGGCTATGATTTTATCACCGTAAGCAAAAAAGAAGGGGAATGGCAACATCTCAAGCCCGTCATTTTAGGCACAATCATGGAACATTTTCTATCCAATGAGCCAGTGATCACCACCAACGCTACAACACAAGCACAAACCCATGCCCTTAACGAAGAATTTTATGACGAAAAAGATGCTGATATTGTCTTAACCATTAAAGATCTGCTTGAAACGCGTATCCGCCCAGCGGTTGCCAATGATGGTGGAGACATTACTTTTCGCGGATTTGAAAATGGTATTGTTTATCTCAATATGCGGGGCTCCTGCGCTGGATGTCCCTCTTCAACGGCAACTCTCAAACATGGTATTGAAAACCTTTTACGTCATTTTATCCCTGAAGTTTTAGGCGTTGAAGCCATGCCACAATAAATATTGACCTCAATAGATAAAATAACCACACCGATTGCCCCTCTTCAACAGCGCTCAAACATGGAATGTAAAGATCTTACGTCATTTTATTCCTGAAATTTTAGAAGTAAGCTATGCAGCCATAAAGATAGAGTACTGTTAAAAAAATCTGTCCAATAATGATACCTTCACTCACCTTTCACCTCCACATATGCCTTAAAAAGATTTCAAAGCCCCCTTTAAGAAGCATAAGTTATTTCAACAAACCAATCGTACACAGAAGTACAATGCATGGGTGTGCACTTTAAATTTATTTTGTTTTATAATCTTGTCATGCAATTTTAACGAGGAAAACACGACCTCGTTACAAAAAAAGAAAACCCAAAAAAGAAAACATTGTAAGATAGAGTGCTCATTTGCTCTATCTTTCTCAGTGCTTCCAACGACAAATCACGCAAAATACTCCTTGTAGCAAGCCGGCACCATCATCATATCTGCCAGCCCCTAATGATGCGACAGCTCTTTCATTAAGACGATTCATAAGAGTCATTTTAATCCTTTCTTTCCTCATTTTTACCCACACACCAGCCCCGCTTGTGGTGTGCAAGCAAGTGATTTTAATTGATTCAACATGGAACAGATTTGAAATGAGAGAATCCCACGTTATTCGGGGTTCTAATTCAATATGAATAACGCTAATTTACTATTATAAATCAATATGTTGTTTCAGCCACTCGACAAAGATCACATTTTGCAACTTGCAATGAGAATTCTGACATTCTTCTTATTTCAATTCTGTTTTTATTGCATCAATCAAAATCGTCCGCTTACACAGCACAAACTGGATAATAACAAAAACTATTTTTAATAGCTCTTATGTACACTTTTATAAGAGACTGTTGCAGTACTAAGAGCTGGAAAATGCATGGCAATAAGACCTTATCAAGATCATAGCGTCCTTTTTCCATTCTTAAAATCAAGAATTCCCCCCCTATCATTTTCAATCTCATTTCCATAAACATGACGCAAAAATATAACTACCTGTAAAAAATAAATACATTGAAGCCAGATCTATTATGGTTGTTTGAAAAATTATCTGATACAAAAAATGAGAATATTTTTTCAATTCAGCAGGAATAAGTTTGTCTACTTTACGGTATTGTTCTTCTCATAAAGCGCATACTTTTATTGTTGCTTGTGAGTCAACATCCAGTCCCCCATACCGCATATTAAAAGAAAAAGACAGAGTCGCTATTTCTCTGCGATACATGGCTTTGCAATAAAGGAAAACATATTGCTTCTATCTGATTGGTGTAATCTATGAAACAAGAAAAGAAGCCACTGGAGGAAAATATGCCCAATTAGAGAAGAATGTAAAAATAGAAAACCAACGAAATCCAAAAACAATTGCAAGAGGACAAATGCTTAAACTTTTTTCACAAACTCCGACTTTAAACTCATCTGACCAATCCCTGGAATTTTGCAATCAATATTATGATCTCCATCCACCAAGCGAATATTCTTTACCTTAGTACCACCTTTTAAAACAGATGAAGCGCCTTTTACTTTCAGATCTTTTATCACCATAACGGTATCTCCGTTTGTTAAAATCTGACCATTGGCATCATAAACAGTATTGACAAGAACCGTATCATCGTTTTTTTGCGGCCATTCATGTGCGCATTCAGGACACACAAATTTTTCACCATCTTCATAAGTATAAAGACAATCACAACGAGGACATTTGGGATATTGGGTCATAAATTCCCCTTATTAAAAGAAAAATCATTCATTATGACTGGTCATAAAGCAAGAAGTGCTTATTGTCCATTATTTTAGAAAAACATTTCCCTTTGTTTCAATCCTCATCTGCCAACTGTGTTCATGAATGCTATCATCACACACCATACATGAGTTTATAAAAATGATTGATCATTATATAACTTAAATGAGCCCCCGCATATCATAAAATTTACTCACTTCATTCTCTCTAATAAATTAATCAAAATCATTTTCTTACACATCAGCAATACAATTAACGAATGAATAAAAAACAATTAGAAAAGGAACATCTCTGAATAAAAACGCTTCCAAAGAGCTAAAAACTGAGAAACAAGAAAATGATAGCCTCAACTTGACCTTTTATTTAAGTAAAGCATTCATAATGTTAGAGAACAAACTAATTTATGATCATAGTTAATGGTTTTGTATATTGAATGAGAGCCGATAAATAAGCTGAGATTCTCTCAACCCCTTTTACATTGAAACAACCAAAGCCTTTTGTTTGCATGTTACAAGTAGGAAAATCCGTGTAAAACGATTATCCAAAATACTAAACACTCTCAAATATAAGAGCCAACATTGAAAGCGGGCAAAGTGAATGATGGTGCCGTCTTACTCTCTCATAAGCGTAAAAATGGTGCTGCTCAATGGATGGATGGCCGGTTATCCCTTTCAAAGCAACACGCATAAGATGCGTTTTTAGCGTCTTGAGAGAGAAGCTTCTTTAAAACAAACATATGAAATGTGCAACAATGATCGTATTTTGTTTTGTATGAGAAACATTCCCCTATTAAACAAAAATTTCTATCAAGCCATTGAGCAAACCCATTGGACATAAATGCTCCGATTATGCTCGATTATAATTTCCTACAGCATTTAGTTTTAAGAATCCGGCAGTTTTAGGAATCCGATTGATATGGAAAGGTGGAAAAAACAAGTCTCGCCTAAAAATAGAGTTAAGCTCTGGCTTATGCACATAAAATCACGCCCCTAAAATCACATCCATGTGATCAATCATCATACCTTTACAAAAAAACATTCCAATGATCTTAGGTGATAATATCAGGACGATCTCGCCCCAATGCTTGTTGTATGTTTAACAGTTTTAGTGCCACCTGTTGCAAAGGTTGGAGAACTTCTTGCGGATTAAAATTGTGTTTGCGCGGATCACTTTCATACTGTTCAAAATAAAGTCGTAAAGTAGCACCTAGCGTCCCTGTTCCCGACAAACGAACCACCAACCGTGCTCCATTCTCGAAAAAAATACGGATACCTTGCCGCGTGCTAACGCTCTGATCAACAGGATCATGATATGTAAAATCATCTGCTTTTTTGACGAAAAATCCAGCAATTTCAGTTCCTGCATGTGGTAAGTGCGAACGCAAATGCTCTAGTAATGCCAAAGCTTTATCTGCTTCGACTTCTTCATAATCATGCCGTAACGTGTAAAAACGCCCATAGGTGGACCAATGCTGTTGAACAATTTGTGCGACAGTTTTTTCTGTTACCGCTAAAAGATTTAACCAAAATAGGACAGCCCATAAACCATCTTTTTCGCGGATGTGATGAGAGCCAGTTCCAAAGCTTTCTTCACCACAAAAGGTTACTTTCCCCGCATCCAAAAGGGTTCCAAAAAACTTCCATCCCGTTGGCGTTTCAAAAAAGTTTAATCCGTGTTTTTCCGCAACTAAATCAGCAGCACGCCCCGTTGGCATAGAACGCGCTATCCCCACAACACCTTTTCGATATCCTTTAATAAGGTGTGCATGTTCAGCCATAATAGCCAAAGAATCCGAAGGCGAGACAAATTGCCCACGACCAATAATGAGGTTACGATCTCCATCACCATCAGAGGCTGCGCCAAGATCTGGTCCTTGCTCTGACATCAATAAATCATAAAGAGCCTTGGCATAAACCAAATTGGGATCTGGATGACCGCCTCCAAAATCTGGCAAAGGAATACCATTAACCACTGTCCCTTCAGAAAATCCTAAGCATTTTTCAAAAATTTCATGAGCATAAGGCCCTGTTACCGCATGCATGGCATCAAACCGTAAAGTAAGACCTCGAGCAACGGCCTTAGCAATACAGTCAAAATCAAAAAGCTCCTGCATCAAAGAAACATAATCAGCGACAGGATCGATAATATCAATCCGCATGGCTCCCATAAAGACCGTACCTTGCCTATCTAAATCAATATCTGGTGCTTCAAGAATTTTATAAAAGGAAAGACGTTGCGATGTTGCAAAAATAGCATCACATAAAGAATTAGGAGCCGGTCCACCATTGGAAACATTGTATTTGATACCACAATCTCCCTCTGGACCACCAGGATTATGGCTTGCAGAAAGAATAAGTCCACCATGGGCATGAGTTTTACGAATAAGATGCGAAACAGCAGGTGTAGAAAGAATACCGCCCCTTCCCATTTTAATACAAGAAACACCATGCGCCGCCGCCATCTTCAACACAATCTGAAGAAGAGTACGATTAAAAGTGCGCCCATCTCCCCCAAGAATCAACATTTTTCCTTCAAGAGGCCCAATGTTATCAAAAAGAGACTGTATAAAGTTTTCTACATAATGGGGTTGTTGAAAAACAGACACTTTTTTGCGCAAACCAGACGTTCCCGGTTTTTGCCCCTCAAAAGCCGTGGTTAAAACTGTCTTTATGGTCATATCAATACCTTTATATGATTTCCTATAATTTTAAGGTGAAGAGTATCCAAAGTCGACCATTAATTCTACTTGACGGAAGTGTGAAATATTTGCACACTCGTTAGAAGTAAGAATTTTTAAAGAAGCCCTTTTGTTTAAAACGCTTTTTGCCATATGTTTTTAAATACGAAGGCTGTTTTAAAACAAAATTTTCGTAAAAGAATACAGGAGCATCATGATGATGAAAAAAACAGTTCCCAATGTAACATTCCACACACGCGTACGCGATGAATCAATGGCTGGAGACAATCCTTATCGGTGGCAAGAAGTTAACAGCGATGCTTACTTTAAAGGAAAGCGTGTTATTCTTTTTTCTCTTCCTGGAGCTTTTACCCCTACTTGCTCAACCTTTCAGCTGCCTGATTTTGAAAAACTCTATGATGAATTTAAACAAGCGGGTATTGATGAAATTTATTGCCTTTCCGTCAATGATGCTTTTGTCATGAATGCTTGGGGAAAAGCACAAAATATCAAAAACGTGAAATTAATTCCCGATGGCTCTGGTGAATTCACACGCAAAATGGGTATGCTGGTTGCAAAAGACAATGTTGGTTTCGGCATGCGATCATGGCGCTATGCAGCTGTTATTAATGATGGTGTGGTTGAACAATGGTTCGAAGAAGCAGGTTTTTCAGATAATTGTGCAACAGATCCTTATGAAGTTTCTTCACCACAACATGTTTTAGAAGCCTTGAAAAGCTAATTCCCCCAATCGTCTATTTAAACAAAATTTTACGACACAAATTTCCTGAGGAGGAAGATTTGTGTCGTTTACTTTTTACAACATCTATTCGTGAAAACAGACACGATAAGTTGATTGTGCGCCTTCTGTGAGAAAATATTACAGCAATAATTTTTTCAATAAATATTTCATGCTTTAACGGCTTTGAAAAAACTTGAAAAATTGCTGATGAAAAATCTGGACCCGTTGTGGGGCTAAAAAATCAAAGAGTTAAAAGCTGTTGCACGCTATCAAAAAATGGGGATGCAATTGCCAAATGCGCAAATTCATGCAAAACTCTCTCAGAAACATCAAGGACTAACGTATTGATGAAATATGCAAGATCAATGCTAAATTTCTCATACTGAGAAAAACTTTGTATCGAACAATACTTTGATTTATAAAGATAATTTATAATTTTGCATATTGAATGAGAGGAGCCGAATATCATAAAATTGTTTTATTTTATCCCTTCTTATATTGAATCCCTTAAAACTATTTTCTTGCTCATTAGCAAGTGGGATTGGCATATGAATAAACGATTAAAAAGAGTAAAAATACCTCTCGTAAACGCGCCAAAATACAAGAGCTATGAACATCATTACTGCAAAGTTTACAAAAGTATCAAGAAAGAAAATACAGATCAAACATTTGTTTGAAGAGGTGCACAGTTCAAATTAACTTATGTCTCATAAAAAGAAGAAAATATGGCATAAAAACCGCTCTGCATAAAGAACCATTCATGGAGAATATTAAATCAAAACAGATCCCGCAAACATTCCAATTCACATACCATAAACAGACTCATTGCTGTTCTCATAGCTATTTATTCTAAGCTTTTATTTTTCTCTAAGAGAAAAACGGTTAAAGGAGTTGTTTATTCGGGTATTCTACCGTAAAGTGTGCTTCTATCTCTTCCTCTTCATCGAACTCAAAATCTTCATCACATTCAGGAAGACCAAAAATATCTGGATTGATGAAATAACAATCTTTTTTTGTCCCCTTCGCTACAATTTTATTCTTTTCTAATTCTTTGATACCTTCTTTAAAACTTTCAAAATTAAGATATTCTGGTTCTTGAATTGAAAGATCGCAAGTCAAAAATTCCTCAAGAATATCATGATCCAATGTTATCTGATCAAACCATAAATCCACATCATCCCCCTCATCTAACATTTTCCCTATCTGCCACAACATCACAAAAAATGCTTTCATACCACTAAATGATAGCCCAAAAATCATACGCCGACATGACGAGGCGCCTGAAAAGGTAATTTGCGGAAGATCTTCAAATCCGAAATTTGAAGGAGGAAGTTTAAATGACTTTCCAATATTCTCAGGTCTTTCAAGAATAAAGGGATTTCGTTCATAGAGCAGAGTAAAATCATATTGGACCATTTTCATTTCTCCATTAAAGAGTTGATTTTATGAAATAATACATATTATCAGTAAGTTACCATTATGGCAGCTGACAATTCATCCAAACATGCTCCTGTAAAAAATTGTTCGATTTAAGTCATTCCATTGTTTTTTGAAGCTTAAAAAGTCTTTTAGGATAAAACGCTCTAGTTCTCCCTCCTTTTGCAATAAGACTAGATTTTGTAATGTCCAAGAAGAGAACATCAAAGGATTTGATGCTCATAGATGAGAATTCAAAGATGAAGCCAATATGAACTTGTCAATATTTTTATAAACTTTTGCAGAAGCGTTACGTGAAACCCTTTAATTTTCTCAGAGTTTTTTCTTCGTTAAAATTTTTTTGCTCATTTTAACGCATTATCATCGCATCCTCAGAAGGGCACATTTTATAGCAAATAGCGCTTATTTACCTCTTTAAAAATCTCTCTTTTATTCCGCACGCACTCCAAAAACTCGATTTTGAACGCGTGCGTCAGCACGTGTAAACGAGCAAAGTACAAATTTAAAAAATTGAGTTTCAAATTTCCAAAATATTTCGAACAATCACTTGTATAAAGACTTTTACCATTATCATTTTTGAGCTGCTAAAATATCCTGTACCGTTTTGACCAATTGATCTTCATCAACCGTCACTTGTGCTGGTCGACTTTCACGCCATGTTTGATTATCCTTAATTTCATGAGATAACCGCGCCCCTTCAATCAAATCTTTGATCTGTATTTTTCCACTCTCACGTTCTTGTGAGCCTTGGATAACCACACAAGGCGCTTGGCGTCGATCTGCATATTTCATCTGCGCTTTTATCCCCGATGCCCCCAAATAGAGCTCAGCACGAATTCCGGCACCACGCAACTGCATCACCATTTTTTGATAACCAGCAACCGCCTCTGGCTCTTTATCCATCATCAGCACAACAACCGGCCCTGTTGACTCTTTCATAGGCAACTTTCCAAGATTTTGCAAAGCAGCGATCAAGCGTGAGACCCCGATTGAAAAACCTGTTGCTGGAATGTTTTCACCACGAAAGCGTGCCACCAATCCATCATAGCGCCCACCACCACCAACGGAGCCAAAAACAACTTTCTGCCCATCATCATTGAAAACATCAAAAAGCAACGTAGCCTCAAAAACAGGACCTGTATAATAATCCAGTCCACGCACCACCGATGGATCAATCTTGATACGATTCTGAATGCCATTTGCGACAAAAATTGCTTGCATTTCCTCAAGCTCACGAATTCCCTCACGCCCTTGAACATGATCACCAACCACTTCTTTAAGAACCTCAAGCGTTTCTTCTGCTGTTTCAGCTCCAGCAACAGTTAAGGTAAGAATACACTCAATCTCTTTATCCTTAAGCTCCGCCCCTTTTGTAAAGTCACCACTTTCATCCAAACGCCCTTTTCCCAAAAGCAAACGCACCCCTTCAGAACCAAATTTATCCAGTTTATCAATTGCTCTTAAGACAGTTAAGCGCTTTTCAGCCTGCTCATTTCCCCCCAAACCAATTTTCTCTAAAACGCAATCGAGAATTTTTCTGTTGTTCAGACGAATGGCATATTCATGATGCTGAAACCCTAGTTTTTCCAAACTATCGGCTGCCATCATGCAAATTTCGGCATCAGCTGCAACCGTTGGTGTTCCAACAATATCCGCATCAAACTGCATAAATTGCCGAAACCGCCCTGGACCTGGTTTTTCATTGCGAAAAACAAAGCCAAGACGATAACTGCGATAAGGCTTTGGCAAAACTTCAAAATTCTCGGCAAAATAACGAGCAAGAGGCGCGGTAAGATCATAGCGCAAAGACATCCATTGCTCATCATCATCTTGTAGCGAAAAAACGCCCGCATTTGGACGATCTGAATCCGGTAAAAACTTACCCAGCACATCTGTATATTCAAAAATTGGAGTTTCTAGTGCTTCAAAACCGTAAAGTTCATAAACTTCACGAATTTGCGCAATCATTGTTTCAGTTGCATACAACTGTGCACTTGTACGATCCACAAAACCACGGGGTAAACGGGCTTTGGTTTTTTCTTGTTTTGATGACATGTTTTTCTCTAACAACAATATATATATTCACCGATAACGTGTGTCTATCTTATAGAAACAAACGCTGCAATAACTTTATCAACTGGAAACTGGTAACAATATGCATAAGCTTTTGCTTTTGAAGGATGTAAACCTTTACCCTTAAGGCAATCTACTGAAAATATTTGTACTTTCAATAGGAACATAGCCTCCCGCTCAACATGAAATGCCCGCTTAACATTCAATGAAAAGACATCCGCGCTTTTTGAACGAAACCACAAAGCAACTGTTGATTCTGGATAAATCGGAAACATCCCCCTCAAAAGCCCTCCCTCTCAAAATTCTTCAGATTTATTACAGATGCAAAAATCCTCAAGACATCAGTGTGCTTTGCGCTTGTTCTGCAAAATGATTGATAACATTTTTTAAATCAACAATATTTCGTCCAACATCTGTAATAGAGCGTGATACAGAGGGAATAACATTCTGCCAAAGTCTTTGTGGAAATTGATTTGCTAATTGTGTCATTGTTCCACCTTGGGCGCCAATACCCGGAACGAGAAACAGACTATTATTTAACTGCTCGATTGTGTCTTTTGATCCAGATCCTAATGTCGCTCCTATAACCGCACCTATGGGACCAATATTATGATGGAGAACCGGAGACTGAGAATTATAATCACAAATACACTGTGCTAGATGAAGAGAGAGTGTCTGATCACCAATAAGCGCATTTCGTATTTGTTTTCCCTCTGGATTAGAGGATTGAACAACCACAAAAACTCCTGCTCCTGTTTCTTCTGCAACCTTTATCAGAGGAATAAGAGCATCAAAACCCAAAAAAGGATTAACTGTGATGGCATCAGCTTTGAACGCACTGCTTGGACCCAGCCAAGCTTTACCATAGGCTTCAGCAGTAGAGCCAATATCTCCCCTCTTTACATCCGCCAGAACCAATATGCCTTGTTCGTGTGCATTTTCAATCAGTTCTTTGAGAGCTTGAAGACCTTCCACACCATATAATTCAAAAAATGCGACTTGCGGCTTTATAATCCCCACTTTACCCACAACCGCTGTTAAGAGGATATCACAAAAATCTTTTAGACCTTTATAATCAAAGCTTAGTTTCCACGATTGCAAAACTTTATGGCTCGGATCAAAGCCAATACAAAGAGGTCCATAGATTTCACGATTTTTAAAAAAAGTTGAACGAAACATTTTATATCCTAACAAGGTCTCTCTTTAAACTTTTTGATACAATCAAAAAGAAAACCATTTGTCAAAAGAATACAATAGCGAAAACACAAAGAAAGAGCTCTCTATACAAAATGTGCTTTTATTTATGAAACATAAATATATTCCCATTCGTAACGCTTATCATATGTTTATCGACCAAGACGTTGTCATGAGATAAAAATTCAAATTTATGAAAGAATATAAACAAAAAAGCATCCATATTATTATGACCTCATAAAGCCCTATAGGCGTACCTTGTCGTTTTCACACCCTTTTTTATGATCAACAAAAACTCTCTATGAACGCGTTTTAAACAAAAGTTTCAAAAGAAAATGCCCCACCATGATGATCTCGATCTTAACTTTAGATCTTTCCTATTCCTTTTTAGCGGCTCTTTATCCCTTTTGGAACATAATTTACAAAAAGGCATTGTATCTCCAGCATATTCAAGGAGATAAAACATGGAAACTCGCATTCC
>NZ_JBHIOE010000012.1:0-66770 GCF_042195335.1 Bartonella sp. CL25QHWL
TTTAAATAAAATAACCCAAACATTTCCAATAAAATATTGTAACAAAAAATCCTATTTCAAGACATTATTGGAAAAATAAGAAGCGTATAAAAGTTTCTTGCTGGATAGCAGCGGCTTTCAGATTATAATACCCCTCCCCTCACAACGGTTGCAACTTTTCTTACATATCGCAATGATGTCATGTAAACGGCTAAAGATTAGAGTACATATTCTATAATCACCATTGCATAAATATCTTACACGCTTTATGCTTTTCCATGGGAGCAAAAGGAAGATGTCCATGTCATCTAAACTGACGCGTAACCAAACATTGGTTTTAAATACTTTAAAAAATGCAAAAGGGCCTTTAAGTGCTTATGCGATTCTCAATCACTTACGCGAAGAAGGTTTTCGCGCACCTCTCCAAGTTTATCGTGCGTTAGAAAAACTCGTACAGTTAAAGTGTATTCATCGTCTTGAAAGTGTAAATGCCTTTATGGTCTGTTTACACCCTGAAAACTGTCAACATGAACTTACAACGTTTATAATTTGCGAAAACTGTGGCACAGTCAACGAAATACAAAATCAAACGATTGTATCAAGTTTAAAACAGATGGTTCAAGCGGTTGACTTCCAAGCACACAAAAGCACCCTAGAAGTACGAGGTCTTTGTAAAAAATGCGCAATAAAATAAGACATCTAACTTGAAAATAAGATCTCTAACTTGCAAGTTTATATATTTAGTATTATGTAGCAGGGATCGCCTTATTGTTGGAAAAGCTCTTATCGTCCGTGCATATATCACCCTACCCTAGAGTGAGAGGCTTATTATACTCGTTAGAACATAAATATTGAAAGTATAAAATCATGTCCGTATCTGAGACCATTTTTTCAACAAAAAATCTCGATAAAATGAAACGAAAAAAAGTAATCAAAGCTCTTCTTATCATCTTTGCGCTTTTTGTACTTTGGTTTAGCTATAAGTGGACGACGCAATGGTGTTATATGCTGTCCACTGAAGATGCCTAAACTGTGGCACAGTCAACGAAATACAAAATCAAACGATTGTATCAAGTTTAAAACAGATGGTTCAAGCGGTTGGCTTCCAAGCACACAAAAGCACCCTAGAAGTACGAGGTCTTTGTAAAAAATGCGCAATAAAATAAGACATCTAACTTGAAAATAAGATCTCTAACTTGCAAGTTTATATATTTAGTATTATGTAGCAGGGATCGCCTTATTGTTGGAAAAGCTCTTATCGTCCGTGCATATATCACCCTACCCTAGAGTGAGAGGCTTATTATACTCGTTAGAACATAAATATTGAAAGTATAAAATCATGTCCGTATCTGAGACCATTTTTTCAACAAAAAATCTCGATAAAACGAAACGAAAAAAAGTAATCAAGGCTCTTCTTATCGTCTTTGCGCTTTTTGTACTTTGGTTTAGCTATAAGTGGACGACGCAATGGCGTTATATGCTGTCCACTGAAGATGCCTATGTGCAAGGAGATATAGCCGCTATTGCGACTAAATTAAATGGATATATTGAAAAAATTGCCATTAAAGCCAACCAAGTTGTAAAAAAGGACGATGTTTTATTTTACCTAGACAATGGTGATTATCAAATAGCCTTGGATCAAACAGAAGCGCATCTTAACACACAGAAAAAAACACTTCTACGCATTGATGCGCAAATCACAGCCGCTCGTAGTTCTTTAGATGATGCAAAAGCACAAAAAGCAGCCGCTTCAGCCATAGCAACCAATGCACAACTCACCTTAAAACGTGTAACAGAACTGAAAGCCAATCGTTATGCTCCTCAATCCAATGTTGATGATGCCAAATCCGCTTATGAACAAGCCATTGCGAATGTTAACAGAGCGGATGCAAAAATGGCTTCAGCACGTGCAAATATCCGAGTGCTAGAAGCGCAACGAAGTGAAACAGAAAGCGAAACAAAGAGTTTAGAGCTCTCGCGTAAAAAAGCACAACGTGATCTTGATTCGACCATTATACGAGCGCCATTTGATGGAGTTATAGGAAATTTAACAGCAAAAACGGGAGATTTTGTTGTAAATGGCCAACGTCTTGCGGCGTTAGTCCCCATACATGCACTTTATATTGAAGCAAACTATAAAGAAACACAGCTACAAGACATTCATACCGGACAAAAAGCTTATATTTCTGTTGATGCCTTCGAAGATGATGTTTTTACAGGAACAGTGCTTTCTATTTCGCCCGCAACAGGCGCTGTTTTTTCTCTTCTGCCTCCACAAAATGCTACCGGTAACTTTACAAAGATTGTCCAGCGCATTCCCGTACGTATTTCTATTCCAGAAGAAGTCTTAAAAACCGGACATATCCGAGCAGGAATGAGTGTTTCAGTGAAAATTGATACACGTACAAAGCCACAAGATAAAAGTCTCTTATAAAAAAAGTAGAAGATCTTACTATGACATCTTCCATACCAGAGCTCATACAGTCTCAAGAACGCATAGGAATGCGCAAAATTGTAGTTTTTATTGCTATGTCTTTTGGCATGTTTATGGCAATCTTAGATATCCAAATCGTTTCCTCTTCTTTAGCTGAAATTCAAGCGGGTCTTACAGCAAGCTCTGAAGAAATTTCATGGGTTCAAACCTCCTATCTCATCGCTGAAGTCATCATGTTGCCGCTTTCTGGATTTTTAGGAAGATTGCTTTCAACACGTGTTTTCTTCACCATATCAGCGATCGGGTTTACGATTACTTCTGTTCTTTGTGCAACAGCAACATCTATTGGAGAGATGATTTTGTATCGCGCACTACAAGGTTTTATTGGTGGAGGAATTATCCCAAGCGTTTTTGTCGCCTCTTATGTTCTTTTTCCTCCTTCCAAACGCCCAATTGTTACCCCTATTGTTGGACTAGTAGCAACATTGGCCCCCACCATTGGTCCAACCGTGGGAGGCTATATTTGTCATCTTTCATCATGGCATTGGCTCTTTCTCATCAATGTACCCTGCGGGATTATCATCTCAATTCTCGCTTGGAAATTAATTGATTTTGATAAAGCTGATCCCTCTTTAATGAAGAAGTTTGATTGGTTAGGATTCATTTCTATGGCTACTTTCTTGGGAACTTTAGAGTATATTCTAGAAGAAGGAGCACGTCATGATTGGCTGAGTGATACGCTGATTCGGGATTTGTTCATTACCATGATTCTTGCTGCAGCCTTATTCTTCTGGCGTGCTTTTACAGTAAAAGAACCCATTGTAGATCTCTCTACTTTTTCTAATTTTAATTTTTCAGCTGCATCCATTTTTTCCTTTTCATTGGGAATAGGCCTTTATGGACTCACGTACCTTTATCCTGTCTATTTAAGCCAAATCCGCCACTTTGATGCCCTCATGATTGGAGAAACATTGTTTCTTTCAGGATTCGTCATGTTATTAACTGCCCCGCTTGCTGGATTTCTTTCAGCACGAATGGATGCACGTTTAATGATGGCAATAGGACTTTTTGGTTTTGCAATAGGTATTTGGATGGCGAGCTCTATCACAGATAACTGGGATTTTTGGCAGCTTTTTTGGCCGCAAGTTTTCCGTGGTGCTTCTGTAATGTTATGTATGGTTCCTATTAATAATATTGCCTTGGGAACACTCCCACCAGAACGGATGCAAAATGCTTCCGGACTCTTTAATCTCACCCGGAATCTAGGTGGGGCTGTAGGGCTTGCCATTATCAACACTCTCATAACAAAACGCACAGACTTCCATCATGAACGAATAGCCGAAACTCTTAACTACGCAAACAGACAAGCAACTGAAATGCTTTCAAATCTTACTGTATTATTCAAAACAGAAACCTTTGATTCCTATACTCTGGCTCTTTCTCAATTGTTTGGTATGGTACGCATACAAGCAACCATTATGGCTATTAGTGATATTTTCTTTATCATAACCATCATTTTTGGTGTTTTGACATTTATGACCATGTTTCTCAAAAAAATACCACCTCTCATGGATTCACCACCAAATCACTAAACTTAATTAAAATTGAGAAATATTTTTTATCCTTATCACTTTGCTCGTTTCCTATGCACTTTATCTTGTCTCAAGAGACAGTATAAATAAACATATGATTCTAAATGATTCTTCTGATAAAAATTCTTTTAATGCGGGCTCTTTCCGCACTTAAAAACAACTTCTCGCATACAAAAATTGTTCTAGATGATAATAAACAAAGAGCTTATCTAAAGTGCTCCACACCATAAAGATAAAGCAGCCATTTCTATAAGATTTTTGATTTATCACCATAGGGTAAAAAACATTAAATCTCTCATCTATCTACCCCCTTTTTACGCTACTATCCTCATAAAAACTATTTTGTTAAGATTCTGTGCCCTTCACTCTTTTGATTCTTACAAGAATATTCATAAAAGATTTATGATTCTTGTGATTTTTATTCACGCACATATTTCTCTTATAATGTGTAGGATAACGTTTTTTTGATTCTGAATGCAAAATTTTACATGAGAAAATCATTTTGTATTTGATACTCTCATGCCAATTGCAAAACGATTTACCTTTATAGCAAAAAAGTAATGATATATTTTTTTCAAAAAAGCTGCTTTTAAACATGTAATTTTATTTTTTTACACTCTTTAAAAAAAGCTGATACTTACAATTTTGATTCTACTGCTACATATTTTTCTTTCTTAAGCCCCTTCTCTTTCAACAAGAGCTGAAATGGTATAAAATTTCTCAAAATATCTCTCTATTGAATCAATCAAAACCATTCCCTTGCACATAAAAAGCAAAGAAATAAAAACTGTTTAAGAAAAAAGTAAAATATCCAACCGTTTTGATGCAAGATTTATCAACGATATTGAAAACTGGAAAACTGTATGATGATAGCGACTTTAAAAGAACACAAGACAACTCAAAAATCCGGTTCCTTCAGTATTATAAAATAAGACACTATTTCAAAAAATGAGCTTAAAATATATTCTTACTCACTTAACTGAAATTATCAAAAATAAGAAACCAGCCCCATAAAGAAAAAGCCATATAATAAAATCGCAATACAACTCCCCAAAACTTTGTACCGCTAAATACCTTGGCACTGTCAAAACGGTATGCTCTTCTCAATGGCAGCTGCTGAAAAACGAAATAAACACTATCTTCAAGCGACTTTATGATGCTGAAAACGATTTGAAACTTCTCGTTCTCCACTAGGAACCAAAGTGCCATAACACCCAGAAAGATAATGTGGTATCAGTTCCAACGCTTGAAAGCGATGTTTTTCGTAAGGACCAGGCATTGCCAAATTTTCTGTTAAACTATTTGAAAAGCCAAAACGTTGATAAAATTCAAAATCCCCTACCAGCAAAATGGCGCCATATCCCAATTTTTTTGCTGTTTCAATTGCATGGCGGACTAAAATTGATCCTATTCCCATACCAGCACATTCAGACGCAACAGCCAAGGGGCCTAAAAGTAAAGCATGTTGTGTTTCATTTTTTTCTTTAGAAAAAGAAACATGCCAAAGACGGACACTTCCCACAAGCTCTCCAAGCACATTTTTAACCACAAAAGAGAGCCCTTGAGCAGCCAAACGACCACGACGTAAAACCTCTGATGATTTACGTTTACGTCCATACCCCATCATTGAATCAAGCAAATTTTCTCGATAAGGCTTATCGGCTTCTTGCTCCAATAAAAGTGTAAAACATGCCCCATCTTTTGTTTGAAAATTAATCATGTTCATCTCTATAACCGCCCTCTTACAGCGCCATGACGAGCATAGCAAAAAATCTAAAAAACTATAGTTAAAAGGAAATGTCAGATCACATATGATCGTAAAGGCTCAAAACCATTAAAAGCAACCGATGCGTAAGTTGTTGTGTAAGCACCCGTTCCATGAATCAATATTTCATCTCCTATCGTTAGGGATAGAGGAAGCGGATAAGGTGTTTTTTCATAGAGAACATCTGCCGAATCGCATGTCGGTCCAGCCAAAATACAAGGCTCCATCACCTTATCATCATGAGGTGTCTCAATAGGATAACGAATGGCTTCATCCATAGTCTCAGCAAGACCATTAAATTTCCCAATATCAAGATAAACCCATCGTACATTATCGTTATCAGCTTTTTTAGATATTAGAACAACTTCTGTACGAATAACACCAGCATTGCCAACCATCGCACGTCCTGGCTCAATAATCGTCTCAGGGATACGATTACCAAAATGCTTTTTCAATGAATCAAAAACTGCTGTACCATAAGCTTGTTCTGTAGGGACATCTTTCAAATAACGCGTTGGAAAACCGCCCCCCATATTCACCAACCTTAGTGAAATTCCTTCTTGTTCCAAACGCTTAAAAACTGTAGAAGCATCCGATAAAGCACGATCCCACGCACTCAAATCAACCTGCTGAGATCCAACATGAAAAGAAACACCATAGGCTTGCAAACCCAATTGGTGTGCCCGTCTTAGAACATCAACCGCCATATCTGGAACACAACCAAATTTGCGTGACAATGGCCACTCTGCACCTTTGCCATCGGTAAGAACACGGCAAAAAACACGTGCTCCTGGAGCAACACGCGCAATTTTTTCCACTTCTTCAACACAATCAACAGCATAAAGTGAAACTCCCAATGCATATGCTCGTGCAATATCACGCTCTTTTTTAATCGTATTTCCAAAAGAAATACGCTCTGACGTTGCTCCTGCTTTTAAAGCCATTTCAATTTCTGCAACAGAAGCCGCATCAAAAGAAGATCCTAAAGAACTTAGCAAACGCAAGATTTCAGGAGCTGGATTTGCCTTTATTGCGTAAAAAATACGAGACTGCGGCAGAGCTTTTTCAAAATTTAAATAGTTATCACGAACAACATCAAGGTCAACAATTAAGCATGGACCTTCAGAACGATGTGTTGCAAGAAAATCGCGAATACGTTGCGTTGCCATCTGCAATTCTCCTTGAGGGAACGCTCCCCCACTCTATGCTTAGACAGCCAAAGCTGCCAAAAGCTAAAGGACAAAAAACACACAACAACCATCCCCATTCTGATTACAAAAAACCAGAAATTAGCATTGCATGCTGCGAAAGAACAGCGCGAAACCGCGTTATTCTATTTTATATGCCTTTTTGATTGGAGTTGAGAAAACCACTTCCGCACTGAAGGCAATGAGGTGTGCCTCTATAGTTATCCCAGCATTTAAAAGCTGGAAGACACCAGAAAGGCCCGCACCGTCGTTGCTTCAAGATGTCCTCATTCTTGCAATTGGCTGTAAGAATGACTGGAGCGGTTAGTTCCAGGTACCGTACCGGTTAATCTCACCATTTGAGAACCAGCGGACACCCACAGGCACGTGCGACTTTGGGCAAGGCATCCTATAAAACGAATTCTTTCTCATTTCAATCATTTTTTTAATTTTAAACATTTTTTAATTCTTAAAGATAAAATGATGCGAAAAAACAACACTCTCCCCCACCAAACAAGGTCATTCATCCACTTTCATGGGATCACTCCCCTCATGTAAAACAGAATACCCCAAACGGAATATAGTTGGGTTGTATCTTCACGTACTTTCTTTAAAGAAACATTTCTTAAAGTGCTCGAGCCAACTTCACACCAGCGCCCATAAATGATAGAATAGTACCCCCAATAAAATAATATAAAATCTATTGAACCCACTATTTTTAGGCTTCATAAAAGAGCAAGCTGATCATCATCACACACTAAGCCCCCAATGTTGTGACAGCCCTTGACATTTGAGACGATTAATAAGAGGCACGTCCTTCTTGTATTGTTTTACTCCACGTGACTTTCCCCGCTTGTAACGTGGAAGAGATATGGTTTTTATTGATTCAACCATAGAAACAGGCTTGGAATGAGAGAATTCTGACGATATTTAGATCTCTTATTCAAGATGTAAATAGCCAATTATTATAAATCAATGTGCTAAATTGTTCGTAAATGACTTTTCTATTTTAAAATGAAAAGTATTTGAAATACTCAATCCTATAAAGTCAAAGAAAGTAAACAATCTATAATGATTACTTATAAGTCAAATAATTTAACATAAACAAAAAGACCGAATAATATCCGGTCTTATAAAATATTTTTCTACTAATATTAAAAAACTCTTCTCTCTTAAATTTAAGAGAAAAACGCTACAATTTAAAGCCCTACACTGCGATATCCTTATGTCCCTTGATGAGAATCAATTGCACGCAACTTCAACAATTGAAACTGCCTATGGCGCTCACGAAAGCGCTCTCTATCGGCTTCACTACGCGTGTTATAACAAGCATCACAGGAAACACCTTCCTCATAATGAGGCGATAATTTGCTTTCAGCATTAAGAGGAGAACGACACGCGCGACATAATTCGCGTCCACATTCTTCAAGACCATGATGAACAGAAACACGCTCATCAAAAACAAAACACTCACCCCACCATAAACTTTTCTCTTTTGGAATTTTTTCTAAATATTTGAGAATACCTCCTTTTAGATGGTAGACTTGCTCATAACCAAGATCACGAACATAAGCTGTTGATTTTTCACACCGAATACCACCTGTACAAAACATGGCAATTTTCTTTTTTTTCTTTAACTCAGCCTCATGTTTACGCACCCATTCAGGAAATTCGCGAAATGTTTTAATCTGCGGATCAATCGCTCCTTGAAAACTCCCTATTGCATATTCATAATCATTACGCGTATCGATCAAAATTGTCTCTTCATCTTGAATAAGAGCATTCCAATCTTCAGGATCCACATACGTACCAACAACTTTTAGCGGATCAACCCCTTCAACCCCCATTGTCACAATCTCTTTTTTCAACCGCACTTTCATGCGATGAAAAGGCATTTTTGATGCCCATGAATATTTAATCTCCGGCGTTTGAAACGCTGGTTCAGCCATAATAAAGTCCACCAATGCCTCAATTGCCGCACAAGAACCAGCAACTGTTCCATTAATTCCCTCTTGTGCTAAAAGCAGAGTGCCTTTGATATCCTTTGCTTGACATAATTCCTGCAAAGGTTTTTGTAATTGATGATAATGTTTCAAATCTGCAAAGCAATAAAGTGCAGCAACTTTAAAATTCTTTTCCATGTGTTTTGCCATAACGCGCGTTTCATTCAATTTCAAGATTTATTCATGTACTCTTTAACATATTGTGCTTAATCAAACGATACAAACAATATCATCTCCAAGAAGAAAAAATATCATGTGCCAAAAAAGAGAAAAGCTTTTATTATATCTCCAAGGACAAACTGTTATACCTGTTTTGCTCATTGACAATCTACAAAGTGCTGTACCCTTAACACGCGCTCTTGTCAAAGGTGGATTAAAAACAATTGAGATCACCTTGCGAACACCAAATGCCCTCAAAGCAATTCAGAAAATTACACAAGAAGTCCCTGAAGCAATTGTTGGAGCCGGCACAATTCTCAACACAACACATTACGAAAAAGCCGAACAAGCTGGAGCCAAGTTTATTGTAAGCCCCGGATTATCCAATGAACTAATCAATTGTGCAAAAAATAGTGAAATTCCCCTTCTTCCCGCTGCAATGACCCCAAGTGAACTCATGCAAGCATTAAACAAAGGCTATTCATATCTTAAATTTTTCCCTGCTGAAGCTGCTGGAGGTATTTCCTTCATTGAAGCTTTAGCATCTCCCTTCTCTGATATCCGGTTTTGCCCAACAGGCGGTATTACACAAAAAAGTGCAACACAATGGCTCCAACTGCCCAATGTCTTCTGCGTTGGTGGTTCTTGGATAGCGCCCCAACAACTCATTGCAATAAGTGATTGGGATTCGATTACTGCATTAGCATATACCGCATCACAACTTCCCTCTCCCTCGAAAAAAGCTCTTTCTACAATCTAATATAAAGTGCAAGAATATCAGCCCCTTCAACAAGACCAAAGCTTTCACACATCCTTACGCAATCTTTTAACATTGCCATGGAACCACAAATCATCACCCGATCTTCATCAGGATGAATTTTGGGGAGTGCTATTGTTTCAAAAAAGCTCCCACTCTCCATAACAGTCGTAATACGCCCCATATGCTCAGAAAGCTCACAAGTAGTCATAGGATAAAATTTCAACTGTTGTGCATATGCCCCAATGAATGAATCTTGTTGCAAAGAGAAAACAAGATCTTTTGCACAAATTAACTCATTCTTTTCGCGCGTTATTTAAATAAGAACAACTTCTGAAAATTTTTCATAAGTGTCAGAATCACGAATAAAGCTTGCAAAAGGAAAAACCCCGTACCGGTTTGAAAGAAGATAAAGCACCAATTTTCCCACCTAATTACTCCACAAAAGCGCGCTCTACAACATAAGTAGCAGGAGCATTATTGGCCCCTTCAACAAGACCAAAGCTTTCACACATCCTTGCGCAATCTTTTAACATTGCCATGGAACCACAAATCATCACCCGATCTTCATCAGGATGAATTTTAGGAAGGCCAGTTGTTTCAAAAAAGTCCCCACTTTCCATAACAGTCGTAATACGCCCCATATGCTCAGAAGATTCACGAGTAGTCATAGGATAAAATCTCAACTGTTGTGCATATTCTCCAATGAGTGGATCTTGTTGCAAAGAGGAAACAAGATCTTTTGCATAAATTAACTCATTCTTTTCGCGCGTTGTTTGAATAAGGACAACTTCTGCAAACTTTTCATAAGTTTCAGGATCACGAATAAGGCTTGCAAAAGGAGCAATTCCCGTCCCAGTTGAAAGAAGATAAAGACGTTTTCCAGGAATAAGAGCATCAAGAACCAGCGTTCCTGTAGATTTTTTACGCATGAGAACTGTATCACCAATTTTAATTTTTTGGAGATGCTCGGTTAAAGGTCCCCCTGGAACTTTTATCGAAAAAAACTCAAGCTGTTCATCCCAAAAGGGGCTTGCAATCGAATAAGCGCGATAAATCGGCTTTTCTGCATTTGGCAAACCGATCATAACAAACTCACCCGAACGAAAACGAAAACTTTCCGGACGATTCAGACGGAATTTAAATAACCGATCTGTGTAGTGACAAACCTCTTGGACAGTAAGGGCGAACACATTCTCAGGAATCGGAAAATTTGCAACGCTGCTGATGCTTGACGGAACATTGGTAGCAGACGTATTCATACTCTTCCCTATATTTTATTGAACGTTAAATTTCGAATCCTTGACGTGATATAGTACTTGCACAACCATCTGCCAACAATTTTCTTAAAACAAAAGCCTCAAGGTTAACACTTTTATGTCAAAATTAAATAAATGAATCTAGCGCGCTCTATCAGCGATAAAATTGATTTCACTTAAAACCAATCAAAGACTAGAAAGTAAATATTGGATACCCAATCCATCTTGAAAAGAAATAATATCCAAATCAACGGGTTTTCTAAGTCAACAGTTTTTAATGTATCAGAAAATGTTTACACACTGTTTTCCATTTAACAAAAATAATTTTAAGTGCATAAGACGACATCCAAAATTGCACAGATAAGTGATCTTTCCCCTCATGGTAAAAAACTTGTAATGCATTGATTTAACGTGGTTAATTTAATCATTTTATCTTCTCTGAATAAGCAGCCAGTGCAATATTTAATCAAAACAATCGCACCAGCAACAACAGCCTAATATTGCACTCTTCAAAATGATACAATACAATAAACTATGTTTATTTTTTATATGCCTAAACTAGGGAAAATAAGTAAAAAGTTTATGTTTTACAAATTATTAGAAGATACCATGTTGATAACAACACAAATAAAACTAAAGTATCTCTTATATCCAAAGTAGCATTTTACATAAAAAACGACTTTAATGGCAGTATAGGATTCTTATGATTTTGACCATAGAAAATAGTGCCTTTCCCTATATCGTAAAGAACCTCAATGAAATAACCAAAAAAACCCGTATTTCACGAACACAGATAAGCTTTTAAAATGAAAAAATCCGTTAATGATGAAATAGATACATCACTCTATGCAGCTGTAGCAACCGTCGATGTCAGTGCCATTGTTGCCAATTATATCACTTTAGCCAAACGTGTAGCTCCAACGCAATGTTCAGCAGTTGTAAAGGCAAACGCCTATGGATTAGGAGCTCACAAAATTGCTCCTGCCCTTTATCAAGCTGGTTGTCGCACTTTTTTTGTCGCCCAAATCATAGAAGCACTCCAATTAAAAAGCATTTTACCATCAAATGTCACGATTTCCCTTCTGAATGGACTTCCACACTTAGCAGAAGAGTTTGTCGCACAATCTGGTATTGTTCCTGTTCTAAACTCTTGGAATGCCATTGAAAATTGGCAAAAAATTTGTCAAAAAAAAGATAAAAAATTTCCAGCAATTGTTCAAATCGATACCCATATGAACCGATTAGGACTTAATCAAAAAGAATTACAAAAACTCATCAAACACCCTACAATTTTCGAAAAAGCAGAAATAAAATATATTCTTAGTCACCTTTCTAACGGAGAAGATGATACCCACCCATCAAATTATGCCCAATTGACTGCTTTCAAAACGATCCTTGCACAACTGCCTGCTTGCAAAGTTTCCTTTGCCAATTCTGGAGGTATCTTTCTAGGATCAGATTTTTATTTTGATCTTGTTCGTCCCGGTATTGCACTTTACGGAATCGCCCCCCAAGAAAAACACACATCCCTTCTAAAACCTGTTTTAAGACTTGAAGCCCAAGTCATTCAAAGCCGCGTTGTTGATATAGGAGCACCTATTGGTTATGGAGAAAGCTTTATAACCAACAGACCAAGCACTCTTGCAACCATTTCTATAGGCTACGCAGACGGCTGGCTCCGTGCTCTTTCGAATAAAGGAACAGTTTATTTCAACGGGCACAAACTTCCCATGGTTGGGCGGGTTTCTATGGATTCCATTATTGTAGATACGACCGATCTTGAACAAAAACCTCAAACAGGTGACTGGGTAGAACTCATTGGCCCCCATCAAACACTTGAAAAAGTATCTATAGATGCCGATACCCTTCCCAATGAAATTCTAACATCTCTTGGCTCCCGCTATAAATACATTTACACATAAAAACTCTTAAAAAAAATAAATTGATAAAAATCATCCTTTTAGAAAATTGAGGGGCTTTTACAAAAGATTTTACAACAATCAACCACATAGAATGGTCATAGACACCGTGCATTCACAGAAATCTCAAAACAGACAAGTTGATGGACTGTTTTATGGAAGTAGCTTTCACCCAAAATACAAAAACTTAGCCTTTCCCCATAAATTGACAAAAAAGCATCTACTACAAAGTTTTTAAAATTAACTGCCCAATTAAAATCATTCGCTTGCATACCACAAGCTGAACTATGTGTAGATAAAAATGATTTAAGAAAAGAATAATGCTTCTAACGAACCGCCTCAAATACCAAGGGCTGTAAGCAGCACCCACGAGCTGGAAAAGTGTATGATAGTGCCAATTTCCTTCTTCATAGAGCGTAAAGATAGTGGGGAATCAATGGATTTACCCTTACACCATTCACGAGCGCCGTCGCGAAATGGGATTGGGAGCGAAGTGTCTCTTTAAAACAAACACGTGAATTAACAACTCAAGTATATTCTTTTTGGAGCGTTCTGTTTTACATGAGGATCATTCCCCCACTAAAGAACACAATAAATATAAGGTATGGAGCAATGTGTAATCCCCATTATTAAAAAAATATTGCTTTAAATGCTTTTGAAAGCCGCAAAGCTGAATTAAGAGGAGATGACAAACTGAGGATTGATTTTCACCTTTACGGCTTTACATTTTCCCAAAATTAGATTGTCTTCCAGTTTCAAAGGTTACGTCAACAGAAATACACAATCCCCCCGCCCTCATCTGACAGACAAAAGCAGGAACGACTCATAAAGCTCTTTTTTTCTCAATCTCTAACTTAAAACATGTCGCTGCGTTAAGTTTGGATGTTGATTTACAGGTAACAGCGAAAGAACACGAGCTCTTAGAAAAACAGCGCCGTAAAGTCACAAACTGACTTGCAATGAAGTGGAAAGATGTGCCGGCTTTTATAAGACCCCTTGTAAAAAACAACCATAATACATTTGGCTTTGCGTTTGCTCATTCTGACAGGTGTTCTTACATATTTTTGCGTCATATTTATAAAAAGCAGATTAAAGAGAAATATTTAGACAATTCTTGACTCGAAAAGATACAACAACAGAGTTTCGCGTGTCTTTATCATCAAAAACACTAAAATTGATTTTATTCTTTCTACAACCGGTCGTCGTCACCTTAGTGAGAAGTAGTATATCACAACACATGCAACAGACGTGCCCCTATCCTCATAGGTTTCACTCTCGTTTACATGAATTAGCTGGCTAGACCGATGCCGACTAGTCACTAAAACCATGTCATACAGTAGAAGACAAAGGAGAGCATGCCTATTGCCGACAAAACACAGCTTTTTTGTCGACTTTTTCGATTTTGCTCATGTTGTAAAAAAACAATGCAAAATTCTAGAAAATAGACAAATAACGCCATCATGATCAACAAGTAAAAAACCCACACAAAATGTGTGGGCTTTTTTTGTTTATGCAAATAAATAAATTAAATACATATTTGTTATTTAATAGGTATTTCCCAATGGCGGGCACGAACAAATGAGCATTCTGTCTCCCGCAACATTATCAATACGCGATACAGGAGGCCAATATTTATTGGCTGGATCAAGAGAACTGTTGGGAAAAGCAGCTTCTTGTCGCGAATAGGGTCGTGCCCAAGCATCATCTAAAGTATCTGCCACTGTATGAGGGGCATTCACCAATGGATTATTGTCTTTTGGCCAAACCCCGCTACCAACTTTCTTAGCTTCTTCAGCAATAGAGAGTAAAGCATCACAAAAACGATCAATCTCTGCTTTTGGTTCTGATTCCGTTGGCTCAATCATCAAAGTTCCCGGAACAGGGAACGACATCGTGGGCGCATGAAATCCATAATCAATGAGACGTTTTGCAATATCATCAACACTCACCCCATACTGCTCTTTCAACACGCGTGTATCCACAATACATTCGTGCGCAACACGTCCATGCTTGCCCCGATAAAGAATGGAATAAGCGGCTGAAAGACGTGCAGCAATATAATTGGCATTTAAAATGGCTATTTGTGTTGCATATTTTAAGCCATCAGCCCCCATCATTCGAATATACATCCATGTAATCGCAAGAATAGATGCACTTCCATAAGGAGCAGCAGAAACCGCATGTGTTGTCCCATCCTGTTCATGACCTGGTAAGAATGGTTTGAGATGCGCAGCAACTCCAATTGGTCCCATACCAGGACCACCACCACCATGAGGAATAGCAAATGTTTTATGAAGATTCATATGACAAACATCAGCGCCAATATCCGCAGGACGAGCAAGACCCACAAGGGCATTGAGATTAGCACCATCAAAATAAACTTGTCCGCCATTTTCATGAATAATAGAACAAATTTCCTTAATGCTTTCCTCGTAAACACCATGGGTTGAAGGATAAGTAATCATGAGAGCAGCCAATTTATCTTTATGCAATTGCGCTTTCATTTTGAGATCGTCTACATCAACATCACCATCGCTTAAACATTTTACCACAACGACTTCCATCCCTGCCATATGGGCCGAAGCTGGATTGGTACCATGCGCAGATGCAGGAATAAGACAAACTGTACGTTGATGTTCTCCCCGTGATTGGTAATATCGTCGGATAGCCAAAAGCCCAGCATATTCACCTTGAGCACCAGAATTTGGCTGAAAAGAAACTTGCGCAAATCCTGTAATTTCGCACAACCACGCATTTAACTGATTGATCATCTCCAAATAACCCGCTGCATCCTCTTGTGAAACAAAGGGGTGTATATTGGCCATGCTCGCCCAACTTACAGGCATTAGTTCAGCCGCGGCATTAAGCTTCATTGTACAAGAACCAAGAGGGATCATAGCACGGTCCAGCGCCAAATCCTTATCCGCCAAACGACGCAAAAAGCGCATCATATCTGTCTCTGAATGAACAGCATGAAAAAAAGGCTGAGAAAGAAAAGCAGCATCCCGTTTTTTTCCATAGAGCTGTGGAGAAACCTGATCGCCTAATTGTGCCCCAAAAAGCTGCGCTAAAGCACCAGCATCTTCTTCTGTCGATAATTCATCAAAATTGATTGCAATAGTGTCATCATCGAGAACACGAATAAGGCGTCCACCTATTTTGGCTTGATGCGCAATCTCTCGCGCTTTTCCCTTAACAGAAATACTCACACAATCAAAAAAGCTTTTCCCTTCAACATGAACCCCTGCTGCTTCTAAACCAGCAACAAAACGACATGTTAAATGATGAATTCGCTGCGCAATTTCTTGTAAGCCTTTTGGCCCATGCCAAACAGCATAAGCGGTTGCCATATTAGCCAATAAAGCCTGCGCTGTACAAATATTTGACGTCGCTTTATCGCGCCGAATATGTTGTTCGCGTGTTTGCAAAGCTAAACGAAAACCAACACGCCCTCTCGTATCCACGGATTGACCAACAATACGCCCTGGAATAAGCCGCGTTAACGCATCACTCACGGCAAGGTAACCAGCATGTGGACCACCAAATCCCATCGGAACGCCATAACGCTGCATAGAGCCAACAACGATATCTGCCCCCCATTGAGCCGGTGGCTCCATAAGGGTAAGCGCTAAAGGATCAGCCACAACGATAACTAAAGCTCCCTTTTCCTTTGCCTCTTTTATGATCTCACTGTAATCATGAAAAGCACCTTTTGTATCTGGCCAAGATAAAACAATTGCTGCTGTATCAGAAGCAATTTCGCCATTTTGGCTAATCTGAATCCCTTGTGTTTCAGCACGCGTTTGTGCAACACTCAAAATCTGAGGATGTAAAAGACTCTGAAGAGAAATTTTTGTTTTTTTCTCACGGAAAAAGCGAAAAGCAAGGGCATTGGCTTCAGCTAAAGCAGTTGCTTCATCAAGAAGAGAAGCAGCAGCAACAGGCAAACCTGTTAGTTCACTAACCAATGTCTGAAAATAAAACAAAAGTTCTAAACGACCCTGGCTAATTTCTGCTTGATAAGGCGTATAAGCAGTATACCAAGCCGGATTTTCAAACAGATTTCGTAAAATAACCGGAGGCACATAAGTTCCATGATATCCTTGTCCAATAAAACTTTTGTGCACATGGTTACGCTCCATCATCTTGGAGAGTTCTTCCAAGGCTTGTCCTTCACTAGCAGCCTCTGGAAGATTCAATGAACGTCCCAAGTGGATAGAGTGTGGAACAGCTTGAGAAATGAGTGTATCAACACAATCAAGCTCTAAAACATCAAGCATTTTTTGTGTTTCATCAGGACGAAGCCCAATATGTCGAGAAGAAAAAGAACGCTCGATCATGCCACTCATCCAATCAAAGCCTTATAAGCATCTTTATCTAACAACCCTTCCAGTTGTGTCTCATCCTGCAATGTCATTTTCCATAACCAGCCTTCTGTTTCGGATTTCTGATTCACCAGTTCAGGATTATCAGCCAAGGCTTCATTTATTTCGACCACTTCACCATCAAGAGGAGCATAAACATCTGAAGCCGCCTTCACTGATTCCACAACAGCCGCCGCCTCTCCTTTGGAAAGTTTTGTTCCACTTTGTGGTAAATCAACAAAAACCAAATCCCCTAATTGCTCTTGCGCATAATGCGTAACCCCAACAGTCACCACTTGCCCTTCAACGCTAAGCCATTCATGGTCTTGTGTAAAATAAGTTTTAGACATAAAAAATCATCCTTTAAAATAACGTTGTTCAACAAAGGGAAGTGAATGAACTGATAGTACAATCTTTTTGCCTCGCAGTTCTGTAAAGACTTGTGTCCCTTCAACTTTAAAATCAACAGGAACATAACCCATCGCGACAGGACCATCAAAAGAAGGACCAAAACCACCTGATGTTACAACGCCAATCTCATTACCTTGATCATCAAGAAGTACCGCACCGGCACGAATAGGTTGACGCGTTTGCGGTTTTAATCCAACACGACAACGAGCAGGTCCTTTTTGCAGTGCTTCAAGAAAAGCTTTTGCACCATAAAATTGTGCTTTTTCTCGAACATTTTTAGGAACAGCCCATATTAGAGCCGCATCAATAGGTGTCGTATCAGGGGTAATATCATTTCCATGCAAACACAGCCCTGCTTCCAACCGCAAGCTATCGCGTGCTGCAAGTCCAATCCACTCAACACGAGAATCACTCAGCAATTTTTCAGCCAACATATGCGCATGCCCTATAGGCAAAGCAATTTCAAAACCATCCTCTCCCGTATAACCAGAACGCGTTATAAACCAATCCTGCTGTGGTTCGAATCCTTGCATAAAGAACAATTCATTCCCTGGTAAATCGGCATCAGCAAGAACAGCTGCCGCTTCAGGACCTTGAAGAGCAAGCAATACCCTTTCAAGGGCAATCACTTGACATTCAAAATCAACCGCACGCTTTTCCAATTCTACAAAATCAGCCTGTGCATTCCCAGCATTGGCGACCAACATAAAACGGCCCTCTTCCAAACGGGTAATGATAAGATCATCAAGAATACCAGCCTGCTCATTAAGCAAATAATTATACCGTGAATGCCCAATCTTTAAAGCTGCTGCATCAATGGGAAAAGCATAGGACAAAAATTCCACGGCTTGTGCCCCTTCAACAGCAATCAATTTCATATGAGAAATATCAAAAAGTCCTGCATGTGCACGCGTATGAAGATGTTCTTTCAAAACGCCAAGAGGATAAGTTAAAGGCATGTTCCAGCCCGCAAAAGCACCAAATTTTGCTCCTGCTTTTTCATGCAAATCATATAAAGGAAGTGTTTTTAAAAAAGATGTTTCTTGTGTTGTGCCCATAATAACTCCAAAGCTGCGCTAACGCCCACAGAATATGGCCGTCTCTGCCCCCTCTGTCATCAACCTGAGAGACTCGCGAAAAGATTTTTCGCTTACACCTTCGGCGCGGGTTCTCCCGACTTTCCAGATCTGCCTTCTTCCTTTTACGGTCCTTAAAGCCTGAGAGATTATGGGCTATTTCCCCTTCGGCGGCAATGCGAAAATTTGCAATCTGCACTCTCCCGCAAAAGAATGAAAGAAACAATAACGCTCTTTCCAGCATATTTTAACCTATAGCCTATCTTTATCACACTGTCATTAGTAAAGTGATGAAAATGTTCTCATTTTAAAACTTGCATAAGCTGCTTCAAAAGATTTATAATAGTGTCCTTTTGAACCTTACAAAAATTGCAAGGAACACATTTTAGGAAATTTAAGACAAAAATCAAAAGCTATAAACAAAAATACCTCTTGAAAATCATGCAAAACGTCACACACTAAAAAGATCGCAAAGCAATATTCTTTCGCGCGCAGTTCAACCTTAAAGATAGGGTTTCATATTCTTTTTTAGAATTAAGGACTTCAAGTATTTTATAAGTATGATTTTAATGCACAAGAAGTGGTTTTTCTGCTTTACTCCATAGTGTCATAAATTGCGACTATCTACAGACTAAAACTACCGAACAAAGGTGACAAAATACTCATGAAAGCTGGTAATATCTCTTACAATTGCGAAAATGATCTTCCAAAGCAAATTGCTCTTTTTCCTTTAGAAGGTGCACTCTTACTACCCGGTGGTTTTTTATCACTCAACATTTTTGAACCAGAATCACTTGAAATGATTGAAAACGTTATGGTAACTGATCGTCTATTGGGCATTATTCAACCACTTTCATCGGATACAGACCGCTTCTCTACACAACTTTATAAAACAGGCTGTATAGGGCGCATTACAAACTACAGTGAAACAGGAAATGGACAACTGTTCATTATCTTACAAGGTGTTTGCCGCTTCACCTTAGAACAAGAATTGACAAACACAAAATCCTATCGAACAGCTCTCATCCAATCAAACATAAAAGACTTGCAAGAATTTGATATTGAAGAAAACATTAACCGAGAGAACTTACTCGACGTTGTAGAAAAATATCTAACCATACATGAAATGGAATATAATTGGAGCAGTATCATAGAAGCCCCTACACCTATATTGGTTAATGCTTTTTCAGCCCTTATCCCCTTTACACCAGCAGAAAAACAAGCTCTCCTTGAAGCTCCAGATATCGAAAGCCGTGCCCAAACTCTTCTTGCATTAACAGAGCGCTCACTCATGAAACAAACAAGAACAGATTACCGCTTAAACTAATGAATGTCCCAACATGAAAAAAATGACCACAGATCCCAAAATGCTCGAATTGCTCGTCTGCCCAATAACGAAAGGCACTCTCTCTTTCAACCGAAAAACACAAGAACTCATTTCTCTCAAAGCCAAACTTGCCTATCCTATTCGTGATGGCGTTCCCATTATGCTTGCCTCAGAAGCGCGCCCTTTGCAAAACAATGAAGAAATAACGCATAAAAAATAAAAAACCCTCATGCAATTTTCCTCTACAAGCCCACTGCTATCAATCCTCTATCAATATGATATCTCAATATCTACGATTTCTGAAAAAAGAGTTTTACAATAAAGATATTTATATCGCTTTACACCTTGTAACAAAAGCCAAAAATATCATCAGATTTATCTCATTCCAGCCTGTTCATACTGAAGCAATCAAAACCATTCGCTTGCACCACACAAGCATCTGAACAAAAACAATTAAAAAAGGGAATAAAAATGGCTCTTCTGAACTTCTTAAAAGCAAGAATTATAATAACATTTTGAACCAACTCAGGTAAATGAAATTTATTTATTAAATATAAGATTGTTATATTTCATGAACTTTACGTTATACCCTTCACGAGCAACATGTTTGAGATACCTCGATTTAAGATGAAGAAAAACGATAAGCTGTATCATCTTATGTATACCATATCGGGACAAGAATATTTATCTGTTTGTTTACTTTTCAAAGCGGGGAAACAGCCTAATTTTGGGGAGAAAACATAAAATCGTAAAGGAGAAAATCACCCCATTACCTTGCCATCACCCTTTAATTTCGCTTTACAATTTTTACAAGTATCTAAAGTATCTCAAGCAATATTTTTATGTATAATATACGCATTAATTACGTGAAAACTTGAAAAAACAAACAAGAAACACTGTTGTAATTTCAATTGACGATTGAAAGTCATTGCCTTATGAAGGAGGCTTGTGTTTTTGGTTGTATACGCGATAATCAAATAGGGTCTGGAAGCCCGAAAAACTCAAACTAGAAATAAAACCGCTTTTGCGGATATCCCGGAATTTCCGAGGGCTCTTGTTATGTCCAAGTGCTTTCAGCACTAAAAGCAAGGGGCTGTTTTGAGTCAGCACTTCCAGACCCCGGAAACGCTTATTCCATAAAAACATAATAAATTCAGTGTGTTATATGCAATTATTTTATATGAATCCACTTAAGAATCCACACTTTTATACATGATCCATTTGACCCTTTTTTATATAAGATTGCCATGTATAAATAGACCCTAAAAAGCTAAGCATGATGCAAATATTATAACGCATGTGTGCATTCAGACGAAATGAAAAGCCGATATCATTCATAACAGTTTATAAATTTTATGATACGTTTTTATCACAGCACAAATTACACTGTTAAAAATTTAGTTGTTTGGAATTATCGATAACATACGTTTAAAGATCACATCTTGTTTTAATGATTGGATTGTTAATCCCATGATAAAAACATAAAATTACAGTTCTCAAAATTGAGAAGCGTAAAATCTAAAGATGTTATCGCAACATTAGATTATCCTATAAGAAGGTAATCATTTAAAACTTTTATAAGCTTATAGGTTTAATTTATAAAGATTGCATAAAAGGATTTAAAGACAAGATCGCTTTTAAAAACGCTTTCTAAAAATTTAGAACGATAAGTAAGAAGCATAAATATAGTATCATCACAACAGCTATGCTAATTTTAAAAACGAAACTGTATTCGCTTCCACAAAAAAATGGAAACGAACAATGCAATAGCAGTAAAATACTATCTACTTAGACATGGTACTAGAAAACGTTTTAAAAGTTACCGTTTAAAAGCACAGAGCCAAATATGGACTGAGTGATTTACTCACCCCAAAATTGGGGGCAGCTATTGAGACAAAGATAAGCAAGCAAAATTCAAAAATATTTAACATTATAAGGCATGGGATTTTACTTAATTTTGCTAGCCAAATATAGAGCGATTAATTTGCAAAGAAGTTACATTTGAGTGCAAAATGAAAATACGCTTATGAAAGCTTTTCTAAATGCACGTTTAAACGTTTGAAACTGATGTTTATAACAGTTTTTAAAGCCTTGCGTTTGATAAAATAGGTTGTTTATTGTCTTATGAGAGATGGTTTTGAAAACCAATGCTCGTAAATGTAAAAAACGGGTTTTGTTAAAGCTACCAAGCGTTTTGATAATGTGCTTAAGATAAAGACGTTATGATTGATACGTTTGATAGCTATGAAAGCGTTTATAGGCTCTATAATTCAAATGAGTGCTTAAAGATCATACGCACATTTACGTTCCTTTTGATAAGTTTTCATATCTCTCATAGAGCGCTTGCAATATGATACGTTTTGTATATATGCATTCATTACTCCATTGTGGATGATTCATTTTAATCATTAGAATAGACATTTGAAAGCCGCGTCATATCACTTGGCACGGCTTTTTTTTTTATTTTACCCTCTCTTTTATGATATGTTTATAGCAATGCATTTTATATGCGTTTATAACCATAAAGAATGCACGCCCCCCACGCCGTTCTTTATTCTGTTTTATTAGTTATATTGACAACATTATCGCTTTCATAAACCTCACAATTTTTTGGAACCAACCTTACTTTGCTTTTTTTGTTGATTTTTGCATTGCCATAAGCACGCCCCCAGATTGTTGCACAATATGAGATTTTAGCATTGCCATAAACAGAGCCATAAATCTCACAAGAGCCACTCACACAAGCATTCCCATAAACCTTGCCATAAATTTTTGCACGACCATTAATAACAGCATAATTATAAATTTTTGCATGGCTATAAATACAAGCCAAGCCAGAAACCTTGGCATGACCATAAACGCGTGCATAACTAAAAACCGTAGCATCATAAGAAACATGCGCATGGTCATAAATATGAGCATCAGCAAGAACGCGGGCACTACCATTCACATGAGCATTACCATAAATATTGCCATAAACATGAGCATTGCCATAGACAAAAGCATGGTCATAAACTTTAGCATATTGAGAGATAAAAGCTTTTCCATAGACTTCAGCATTGCCATAAACTTGACCACAGACTTGAGAAAAATGGCGTATTTTTGCATTTTCATACACTCTTGCATGACCATAGACACAAGCCTCATCATACACCCAGCAATTACCATCATGGGATAGGTTAACTTCCTTTTCAATAAAGCCGCCTAAGGACCCCGCCTTTACATCATCAAAATCTTTTAAAGCTTTAATGCGATAAAGGTTTATAATATTTCGAGTAAGAGCATGTTTGATTTTTTTGATTTCACTGGTTAATTCATATTTTTTGCACATAGAGATACCCTCACAATTTAATGTGATAAACGTTTTCTAAAATTTGAAATGGGAAAATTTGAAAGAGGGGCGCCCCCGCCGCGCCCGTGCTTTCATTTACACTGCTTTATTGATTAGACCCAGACAATCTCTAATTCACCATAAGGAGAGAGACGTTCAGTATAGGTTTTTATTTTAGTAGACCCGCCGACATTTTCACGAATAACAGCAATGCCATGAATATTGGCATTTTCATAAACATGTACGTTATTTGCTATACGAGCGTTTTCATAAACCCTAGCATTGTCATAAACATAGGCATTATCATAAATAATAGCCTTGCCATACACATGAGCATTACCATAGACACGGGAATTATCAGAAATAACAGCATTGCCATAAACATGGGCATTATCATAAACATAGCCAGCAATGATAGCATTGTCATAAACCCGCGCATGACCATAGATATGACCACAAGTGACAGCATTGCCAAAAACTCTTGCATTTTCATAAACGTGACCATTTTTAAACACAAGAGCCTCATCATACACCCAGCAATTTCCCTCATGAGAGAGGTTATCTTCCTTTTCAATAAAGCCACCCAAGGCACCAGCTCTAACATCAGAAAAGTCTTTTAATGCTTTAATGCGATAAAGGGTATGATTACCAAATACACGCGTTTCATTTGTGAGTGCAAACTTCTTTTGCATAGCACAATTCCTTCATAAAGAGATTTAAATTTTTAAATGAGATATTTAAAGGAGGGCGCCCCCGCTGCGCCCACGCGTTATTTAAGCAGCGTCTTTTAGTGACTGATTATCATCACAGATATCATTACGAATTTTTGCACGGCTATTGACAACAGCATTGCCATAAATTTGCACATGATGATCAATATTTGATTTGCCATAGACCTTGGCATTATCATAAATCCTTACAAAGCAACCAACACGAGCCGAGCCAGAAACCTTGGCATAACCATAGATACTTGAATAATCCTTAATCCAGGCATTACAAAAAACATGGGCATTATCATAAACGCGCGCCCAGACATAAATGCGTGACTTGCCATACACATGGGCATTGCCAAAAATATAGCCACAAACATAGGCACTTTCATAGACACGGGCATTGTCATAAACCTTGGCACCATTAGAAATAGTAGCATTATCACTAATTACGGCATTACCATAAACATGCCCACAGACCTTAGCGTTATCATGAATTTTTGCAATATCATAAATATGAGCGGTTGTATCAAAAACCAATGCCTTGCCATTAACGATAGCATTGCCATACACCTTGGCACCTCTAAAGATTTTAGCGTCATTATAAATTTTAGCATTTTCATAAACAGTTGCATTGAAAAGAACCGCGGCATTATCATAGACCCAGCAATTGCCATCATGGGATAAGTTACTTTCATTTTCAATAAAACCGCCGAGGTCCCCCGCCTTAACATCATCAAAATCTCTTAGAGCACGTATACGGTGTAAAGTAAGACCATCAAAAGTGAATTTTTCATTGGTAAATTCGTATTTTTTTGCAGGCTCTTGTTGATTAACAGATGTGATTTCGTTTGCAATATTAGAGATAACGGGGATGTTTTTTACTGTATTTTTCATAATTAAACCTTACTGATTAAATGTTTGTTATTGACACCTCTATAGAGGCGCCGGGTGCTAACAAACACGGCAGTAAGTCCGTCGTTACACTTTTCCCATAAATGGGTATTGTATGGTGTAACTACACCCGACAAAATCACTATATATGCTAACAAAAGCATAAAAGATAGTCAGTTTTTAATAGGATTAGGTTTATCGCAACCTATTCGCTTACTGTTTAGTGTTGTTAAGCACTTAAGTATTCATATAACAAAATACGTATTTATTGTCAATTATTATTTTATCTTTTTTGATATTTTTTAAATACGTTATGTGTTGATAATATCTTATGCTTATTAATTGCTTCTTTTATATTTATGTGCTTTTAAAGCTATATTATGGGCTTTATGAAACGATTGCGTTATTTTCTGAATCTATACATTTATAATATTTAAAAACGCTCTCATAATGCGTATTTTTAGCTTTATAACCTATCATTTTTTTACTAAATGAATTTTAAATTTTTTGTGAATTTTGTTTATAAGGGGCTTTAATTTAAACGACCTTAATAGCACTGCGCTCTTATAACAAATGCTTTCATTTGCATTTTTGCTTTCTCTATAGCTGTTATGTTCTTTATAGCCATGGTATCATTTTTCATGTTCATAAGAGAAATGATAAATAGGATAATTGTGATTTATTGCTTGTTATGAAAACATCTCAATAGAAACTGATCATTATAGAGATGAGCAAAATCCCTTTTAATAAACTTTTGTCATTTTTGTCAGTTCTTTTTAGAACCTATATCATTTTTTTTAAATGATAAAAAATTAAAATCATTATATTTCAACAAGTTAAGTTTTATGAATTTTTCAAAATACAACTTATTAAAACAACCATAACAAATAAATACAACTATAAATATATATTTGTCAGTTTGTGTCAGTACATTGAATCGACAAAAGTGATCATTTAGTGAATGATTAAAACGTGTCTTATGAGAGTATGTGATCTTTTAAAGCCTTTCAAAAGAAAGGGATTATAATCATAATAAATGCTATCAAGACCATTATGGTTGTGAGTTTTGGAGGTTTAGGGGTTTTTGGGGGTTTTGGAGGTGCTTTTTACGCCCCCTCTTTATATATTTTAAAAATCAAAATAAAAGTCATTATATTTCAATATGTTAATTTTTATCAACTTTTCAAAAAAACAACCTATATCAATAATACAACCTTTAAATTCAATCAATAACATACGTTTTGTAGGGGGTTTGGGGGGGTTAAGAACCTTCAAAACCTATAAGTAATATAAGAAAATGAATATACATAACCCTCTTTAAACAAAGCTATCATTTTAGATTACGATATAATCTTTTAAAGGCAATCCAAATAAGAGTATCTAAAATTGCAAGTTTCTTCTTTTTAGAATAACGCATATAGACTATCCTTTCAGGATTATATGTAAGCAACTTAACAAAAGAGGTATAGAACCTATAGGTTATAAGACCTTATACCCCTTGTGAGGTTAACATGCCTATCATCTGAGCATGCCAAATCTATTCAGTTTCTCTTATTTCTAATTTTGGTAAGTTCTTAACGATTTTCATTGTTTCTAAACTTACGGTAATAACCCTTTGAAACAACTCCAATGGATAAGCAGGGTTGCCAACGGTTTCAACAGCATAGCGATTGGCATCATTAACAATGCCACTCTTCTTATCTGTCTTTACACATTGACGTTCCATAACCCATTCAAGAGAGATATCTGTCATGATGATATTGCTATTATAAGTAACTGTTGATTTATTCTTTTCCTTACTATCCTTAATTTTTGCGAATTTCATTTCAGTCACATAATAAAACTTTTCTGGATTAGAGATATCAGTTAATTTTGGATTACCCTTTTTAAAGGTCACAGGATAAGGCTCTACAGTTTCATAATTCACGTGCAAATGACCCAATTCATGCCCTGCTGTTACAAATTTCCAAAATCCTTAGCAGTTTTTACACAAGGGATACGAGGCAGTTCTTTGCATAAGTTATGAGCATAACGAGCACGATAATCTTCTGAATGCAAGAGACCGTAAACATAATAAAATAGATCATCTTTAGTAATTTTTTCATTAGGATAAGCGGCTTTAAAATATGCTAATTCTTCATCAGTTATGGCATTACGCATTTTCTTATTTTAGTAAATAAGCTATTGTCATACTATTTTTCTTATCAAGCGACAATCAATGGAGTGTCTCTTGTTGTCTCTAATATGTAACAGTTCCAATAAATTTGGTCTATTCTATGAATAAGAGTCTTTACTTTAAGCTCAAGATTATATTACATGCAACACCTTAAAATTAAGAAGCATATAGAGCATATGATTGTCATTTAACAGTGTCATTGTAAAATCTTCACAAGCGGGGGAAATGATATGGTTTGCACAACACATAAAGCAAGTGTATACAGTACAGTCTATGCTTTTCTCTCAGATGTTATAAGTATTACTCTCATCAAAAAATTAAAAAATTGTTACGCGGTTGGCGATTTTTTCTGTGACGCTGATGATATGGTTCATTTGGTTGCTCACTTTGAGGGCACAATGAATGCATAGATTTTTTTTCACTTTTATTTTTGCGGCTATTTTGTGCCTTTTCTCGTTGCCGAGTTTTGCCCAAAACATTCGTGAGAAAGCGATTAATCAATCAGAGAGCATCCAACGACAACAAACGCAAGAACAGCGTTTTCAACGATTGCACCGTAGAAACGAAACCCATGGGGTATTTTTGCCAGACGATGATACCACATCTGCCTATGGTGCTTCGTCTGGTACAACCTGTTTGCTGATCAAAAGCATTGAATTTGTTGATGCTCAGTTGATTTCTCATACCGACCTTCATGAAGCCATTTCTCTTTGGGAAGGGCGGTGTTTGGGGATTGCCGAAATCAACAAAGTGCTCAAAGCGGTGACCAAGCTTTATATGAAGCGCGGCTATATTGCGGTGCGGGCTTATTTGCCTGAGCAAGATTTAAGCGGCGGTCATCTCAAGATTGTTGTTGTTGAAGGCATGATGGAAGATATTACCCTTGATGGGCATAAAGTTGAGAGGAGACTTCAAGGAGAAATCACCACGGCTTTTCCAAACCTTATTGGAAAGCCGATCAATCTGCGCCAGATAGAGCAAGGGCTTGATCAAATCAATCGGCTTTTCTCACGCCAAGCCACCATTAATCTTGGTGCGGGGAGCAATTCGGGTGGTTCGATACTCGATGTTCATATTGAAAAACAGAAACCTTGGCTTATTACGCTTTCCAGCGATAATCTTGGCGCTAAAGCAACAGGGCTTTATCAAACGCGCTTGAGCCTTTCTTTTGATGATCTGTTAGGGATCAATGATCAATGGTCGTTTAGCTATCAGCGTTCTATGGATGGTAGTCCGTATCATTTTTCTCACAAGCGTCCCAATAGTGATACTCTAACGGGATCATTTTCTCTTCCCTATGGCACTTGGACAACAGGTTTTGATGGGACGTGGAGCCAATATCATTCGAGTGTTAAGGGGATATTTTCCGATATTATGACTGAGGGTAAGTCTTTATCGCTGACACCGTGGATTTCACGGGTTATTGACCGTGATCAAGAGGGAAAGACCTGGCTTACGGGACGCTTAACATGGAAATATTCTGATAATTTTATTATGGGCAGTCGGGTTGATGTTTCCAGCCGTAAACTGGCTATTGCAACCTTTGAGCTTGATCATTCGCGCAAGTGGCTTGGAGGAGAGTTAAGCGCGCATATAGGGTTTCATAAAGGGTTGGCAATTCTTGGCGCTTATGATGATAAAGAGCAAGAGAATGCAACAAAAAATTCACCCAAAGGGCAATTTTCCAAATTGTCTTTTTCCCTAGGCTACGTGCGTCCTTTTTCGCTCAAACAATATAACTTTCGCTATAACACACTGTTTTCAGGACAATTATCACCCGACACGTTGTTTAGTTCAGAGCAAATATCGCTTGGTGGTAGTTCCTCTGTGCGCGGGGTGCGTGAGGCGATTTATTACGGCAATAATGGGGCGTTTTGGCGCAATGAATTGTCGCTGTTGTTGCCAGGTTTTTCGTCGAGAATGGGGCGTAAATTTATGAGCCAATTTGCCCCTTATATGGCGCTTGATCTGGGGGCTGTAGCCAATGATGCAAACAAAAACAGTTTTGGCGGGAGCCTCGTTGGGGCAACTCTTGGTTTCCATGCAACCGGAGACATTACGGATATTGATGTATCTTATTCGAATATTTTAACCCAATCGACAGTGCGAGAAAAGGGAAATTCGACAGGGTTATTTCAAGTACGGGCATTATTGAGATTTTAGAGCAAAGGGGCGGTAAAAATATCGCTGCGCTGTTTACACCCATATGGGTTGTTTTTTTTAAGAGATAAAGAATTTTATGAGGAGCTAAAAATGCGGGGATTGAAAAATCAAAAGCATAGATTGGGATATGGATACAAGCGAGGAAAGCGCGTTCTTTGTGTTTTGCAGCGAGGGATCCATAAGGGGCTTTCACTGGTTTTAAGTTTTTGCTTAGCTTTTCAGCCTTTGTTGTTGCAAGCACAAGCGCTTGGAGCGCGAAGTCCTGTTGCACAAGAGAGCCAAGGGATTAAAGCAGCTGATGGGGTTGGCTCTGTTTTCCGCCCCACGGTGGGGAAAGCTGGCAATGATGTGCCGCTGATTGATATTGTTCGCCCCAATGGACAAGGTCTTTCTCATAACAAATATGACAGTTTCAATGTTGATACCCATGGCGTGATTTTGAACAATTCGACTGAGGAAGTCTCGCGTTCACAGCTTGGGGGATTGGTGCCAGGCAACGGCAATTTGCGTTATAGCGGTGCAGCAAAGGTTATCCTTAATGAAGTGGTGAGTGCCAATCGCTCGCGTCTTGAAGGTGTGAGCGAAGTACACGGGCAAATGGCGGATGTTATTATCGCCAACCCCAATGGGATTACCTGTAACGGTTGTGGCTTTATCAATACCCCACGGGTGACTTTATCGACCGGACAACCGATCATTGGAGCCGATGGCGCTTTGAGTGGGTTGCGTGTTGAGGGTGGTGATATCACCATAGGCGCTCGTGGTGCTGATGGGAGTTCATTAGATATTTTTGATCTTGTTTCGCGCAAGATCAGTGTCGGGGGTCCTATACAGGTCAAAGGAGATTTGGCTGTTATCGCTGGTCACAATCATTTTGATTATCACAAGCGCGAAGCAACTTCTCTTGGTTCTGATGGCAAAGAGCCAGAATTGGCGATTGATTCCAGTGAGTTTGGTGGAATGTATGCGGGGCAGATCCGCGTGATTGCCAATGATAAAGGCGCCGGCGTTAAAATGCGCGGAGACATGGTTGCCAATGCAGGCGCCATGAGATTGACAAGTGATGGCAAGCTGGTGATTGCCAAAGCACGTGCCAAAGGTGCGGTGAAGGCTCATTCGCACCACGATAGTGTGCACGTGAAAGATCTGCTTTTTTCAGAAGAAGCGGTTGAACTGAAGGCTTTGAAACATGTTGAATTGGCTGAGCAAGCTCGCGTTGCGGCAAGCGGTGCTGTTGATGTGCACGCCGATGTGATCAAGCTCCAGTCCCATGCTCTTCTAGCAAGCGGTATTGGGAGTGATGGTCAACAGTCAGCGACGGGTTCTTTGCATTTACAGGCAGCAAAGCTTGAGGCGGGGAATGGGCGGATAGCCGCCGGTGATCTTTTAGAGATCCAAGCAGCAACAATTGATCTAAGCCGCATGCAAGACAATGATCAAACAGGGGTTTCTTCCCTTGGCGATTTGATCATTAAAACCAATCAAATCACCGCTTTAAACAACCATATTGGTGCCAAGGGGAATATTGTCTTGAGCGCCGATGATGCGCTCACTGTAGGCGCTGGACATTATAGCGCCGGCGGCTCTCTTTTGGTGCAAGCGGCAGAGCTTACATCACGTGCGCGCTTAGTGGCAGAGCAAAAAATTGACCTTTATGCGCGTAGCGGTGATCTTGTCCAAGAAGGCACTGTCTGGTCTAATGGGGAGATAACGCTGGATGCCCATGGTGCCCTCAATCATACGGGTGATATTATCAGTATGCAGCAGGTTGCATTGACAGCGGGTGGCATGCTCACAACCGGTCAAGAGAGCACGATTTTAAGTTATGATGTGGTTTTAAGTGCTGATGCTTTAACCCAAGCAGGGACTGTGGAAGCTCAAGAAGGAGCATTAACCCTTCAAGTGCGTGATGGGGTTGCAAATAACGGCACAATGCGCGGTGAGAGTGTCGATGCTCATATTGGTGCATTTACCAATCAAGGGACGTTTATTGCAACCGATGATTTGCATTTGATGGTAAGCACACAAGAAGGCGCCGATCCGCAACAAGCCTTTCTGAAGAATACATCCGAAGGTGTCCTTCAAAGTGGTGGTGTTTTTGTTGTGATCGCAGGGCAATTAGACAATGCCGGTGTGCTTGGCTCTAGTGGTGAGAATGTTGCCCTCAATGTGGCAGGAAATGTCAGCAATAGCGGGCTGATTTACGCCAAAAAATCTATGGATCTATTCAGTGATGGTGATTTAACCAACACACAGGGCAGAATTATTGCTGAAGAGGCTCTCAGCATTGGTGGGCTGAAAGAGATACGTGCTGGTCATATAAATAATGAGGCTGGTCTTCTCAGTGCTTTAGCCGGTGAGATGAAGATTGTTGCAACGTCTTTTGTCAATAAAAGCGCTGAAACGACAAATTCAGACCAACAAAACGCTACACATGATGAAGGTGCGCATGTTTTAGCGCGGGATGGTTTGCGCATTGATGTGGGCAGTTTTGAGAATGTTGATGGTCTCATTTCTACGCAAGGGGCAGTTAATATTGTTGCTGATAGTGTGATCCAAGCAGGGCACATAGAGATTGAGCGTGGTGACCTTCAACTGACCAGCCACGGTGATTTAAGCAATAGTGGCACAATAGAAAGCAATGATACCATTGCTTTGCATGCGCAAAACACTCTGAACCAAACGGGGCGCATTGTCTCTAAAAAGCGGATAGAGCTTTCCAGTGATGGCATCTTGACGCTGGGCGAGACAAGTGAGGTTGGCGCCTATGATGTAACGCTGAAGGCAGGCACACTCACCCAAGATGGGCTTGTGGAAGCGCAAGGCGGAGTACTTACTCTCAACAGCCATGATGTTTTAAGCAATTCCGGTATCATGGTGGGCGGTGTTGTTGATGCAACTCTCGGGTCTTTAGCCAATTCCGGTCAGCTTTTAGCCAGTGACAGTTTTACGCTTATAGCAGAAAGCCATGATCCGTCATTGGGGCAAGTTGCTCTGGTTTTAAATGGTGAAGACGGAGTTCTCAAAAGTGGTGGTGCTTTTGTCTTAACCGCAGATGTTTTGGACAATGCCGGCAGTATTGGTTCAAGTGGTGATGGGGTTGCGCTCAATGTGAGCGCTGATCTGAGCAATAGCGGGCTGATTTATGCCAAGAAATCTGCCATTTTCTCCTTAGATGGGGATTTTATCAATAAGTTTGCCGATGTCATTGCTGAAGACAATCTCATCATCCGTGGTTTAAGTGGAGAGCGGGCTGGTCATGTAATCAACAGCTCGGGTCTTTTAGAAGCCGTGTCAGGCGATATGACCTTCGATGTCTCAGCTCTCACCAACATGCGCGAAGGTGGGGTTGAAGTTAGCGATAAAGTGATTTCTCACAGTTACGTGCGAGGAGAATGGGAAAATATCCCAAATGTTGATAAACACACAAGGATCAAGAAAAATATCGACACTACGATCATTCGTCAGCAGCCTCATTTTACCAATAATGCGGCACAGATTTTGGTAGGGCGTCATCTCACGGTCCATGCCGGTGATATCCGCAATAGCTATAGTTTGATTGCTGCTAATGGCAACATTGAGATGCAGGGTGATACGCTGCTCAATGAGGGGCGTGATTTAATTGAAACAACCAAGATTGTAACTGAAACACGCTACAGATATAAGCAATGTAGTATCACAAATCCAGCATGTATAGGGCAAGGTGCAGAAGAATGGGATGGTCCTACTTTTACCCAAACACCCAAACGTACCTATGATGCTGTTTATGGCACGATTGAAGCTGGTGGCACGCTTGATGCCAAGTTGACAGGCTATATTGACAATCATGCGGTGCGTGAGGGGGTTGAGCAAGTTGGCTTAAGCTCTGGCGATAAAGGTTTGGCTGGTGTTAAAAACACCGATTTTGACGGTTCCAAACCACTGATTAGTGATGATCGATTGGACGGCATCATCAATGGTTTGAAAGGGCACAAAGGACTTTTTGCACCAAGCACAAAAACACCCGCACCAGAATCCATACAAGTGCCAACGCAAGATGGGCTTAACTCTGTCAAGACAGAGTTGGCTGGCAGCCAATCACCGGATGTGCCGTTTTTAGTTGAGACGCGACAGGATTTTATCAACCCAAGTAAATTTTTAGGATCGGACTATTACTTAAAAAAGATTGGCAATTATAAGCCTGAGCACGTGTTTAAAAGATTGGGGGATGCTTATTTTGAATATCGTCTGGTGGGTGAGCAAATCTTTGAACTGACAGGCAATCGCACTCTTCTTGATGTTGAAGATCCTAACGCTCAAATGCAAAGGCTTTATGACAATGCTGTGGAGCAGCAGGGTCCTTTGGGGTTAGTGCTAGGCAAGCCCTTAACGCCTCAGCAGATTGCTGGGATCAAAAAGGATATGATCTGGCTTGAAACTCACCTTGTCGACGGACAAGAGGTCTTAGTGCCCCACGTTTATTTGGCGCCAACCTCCTCTTCAGAACAAGGGATAAAAAACGCACAAGGATTGCAAGGAAACCTTGCCAGTGCGCGTTTGAAAGGCAATGGCGTCACTATAGAGACGGACCGTCTTACCAATAGCGGTGCTGTGGTAAGTAATGATGCACTGCACGTTTCGACCACGCAAACATTGTTTAATGATGGTGGTTTTTTAGATGCCAGAGGTGCTGTAGAACTCACCAGTAACGGTCTTTTAGCGAATTCTTCCGGTGTTATTCATGGTGATACGGTTACCATGACGGGTGATACGATTGTCAATAGTACCGCTAAAATCCGTGACACGAATGAATATGGTTTTGTTGATCGAGCTGGGCAGAAGGGACAAATTCTCTCTGATCATGAATTAAACATTCAATCCCTTGGTGATCTTGGCTCAGAGGGTGGGGAATTCACCAGCGGCGGTCCGATGACGGTGATTGTCGGTGGTTCTGCTACGTTTGGTTCATTAGTGCTAGAGAGTGACCATAAGGAGACATTGGAAAAAGGGCATTATAACGCCCAAAGCAGTGAGCACCGTTTGACAGAAGTCAAAAGTGATGGAGATTTGACCATTGTCACAGGTGGTGAACTGAACCTTGAGGGAAAGTTTAAAGCCAAGGGCAATGGTGATTTCACCAGTGGTGGCGCTCTCACCGTGACTTCGGTGCAAGATTTTAACAGTTCTGATTTGGATGATAGGGGCAAAGAAGGCGACAAATCGAAGCAAAAGAATAAGTTTCGTCAACAATCAACAGAAGTTACTACAAACAAAACCACGATAGAAGCAGAGGGCGACCTCTCCATGCATGCCAAAGATGGGCATCTCACACTTGGTGCGGCAGGGCTATCAAGTGGTGGTCAGACGCATTTGGCATCAGATACGGGAAAAATCAAGTTTCTGACCAACAAGGATCAAGATTTTAAGGATGTTTATCAGCGTAATGAAAACCTTGTGTGGTGGAGTGAGAGCGATAAAGGTTACCTTAAGGAGACCATCGAACATGTCACCATAGATGCTAAGGGTGGCATAAAGCTTGATGCGGGTGATGGCTTTGTTGTTGAGTATGAGGCAACTGGTGATTTAGACAAATCTCTTGAGCAATTGTCTCGCTCTCCAGGCATGGCATGGATCAAGCAACTGCGTGATGATCCAGAATTATCCAAGCAAGTGGATTGGCAAGCAGTTAAGGCTGAATTTAAAGACTGGGATTATAAAGCCCAAGGGCTGACAGAAGCCGGTGCGGCTATCGTGGCCTTGGCTGTCACGGCGGTTACGGGCGGAGCAGCCTCGGGCGCTGCCAGTGCCATTACCGGTGCTTTGGGGCTTGGCTCGAGTACCGCCATGAATGCGGCGATACAGGCAGGTGTCCAAGCACTGATTAACAAAAGCGCTGTGGCTCTTGTCAATAATCGCGGCAACATTGCCGGCGCCTTGCATGAGCTTGGCTCTTCAAAGAATGTTCTCAGCATTGTCTCATCGATGTTAACGGCGGGCTTAACCAGCCAACTAACGGAAATGGCAGGTGTTGGACAATCTTTGCCAAAAACCGCTCCTTTTGTCGATCGTATCGCCCTTGAAGCGAAAAAGAACTTGATCAAAGCCGCCATTGGCACAGGCGTGCAGACGGCTCTTGAGGGCGGCTCTCTTGACAAGAACTTTTTTAACAATCTGCGCATCGCCCTGTCTGATACGGTTGGCAAATCGTTGGCAGAAGAAATCGGTACCGCCAAGGCAGAAGGCAAAATAGATACGGTCACACAGATCGTTGCCCACGCTGGTCTTGGCTGCTTAAAAGGCGCTGTTGCGAGTGGTGCTTGCACGGCCGGTGCTGTGGGGGGTGCTGTGGGCGAAGCCACAGCCATGCTCCAGTTTAAACTGTCGACCAAAAATTTTATACAAAAAGAAATAGCAGCATTGGATGGTCGTGTTCCAACGGCAGAAGAACAAGCGCGTATCAATGCAAAGATTGAAGCACAGTTTTCTGATTTTAATGATCATGCCATTGATATCGCGCGCATAGCGGGGGGCTTTGCTGCTGCCCTTGCTGGTGGTGATGTCAATACTGGCGCTGATGCCGCAGGTAATGCTGCCGAAAATAATTTTCTTCCTGCGGTAGCAGCTGCTGTAGCGTTCATTGTGTCGCTTACGCCACAAGAGTTGGCAGCTCTGTCTCTTTTTATGGCTGGTGGAGCAACTATTGTTCAATCTCCTAACAATAGAACCGCTATAGCTGATTTCCTTACCTATTGGTTTGCATCGAAAAATTCTGCAGAAGATAGCGAAAAAACAAATCAAAACTCACAAGAAGAAAAAAATAAAGATTCTCAGAAGGAAAGTAAAAATAAGAAAAAAAACGGAAACAATAAAGAACCACAAAACAATAATGATGGAACGGGTAACATACTTGGACAAGTCAGGAAGCATCATGATAAAAAACGCGATGAGAAAAAACAAGAATTAAAGGATGAAGGATGTAGAACATGCAAAACAGAAATAGTATTCAAAACTAAGACGGATAAGGGGGTAGTAAGATCTCGTGCGGATATTGTTTATATAGAGAATGGTAAAATAAAAATTGGCGAGGTAAAAACGGGGAAGAATTCTAAATTAAGTGAACAACAAAAGATTTTAAAAGAGGCATATAAAGAAGGAAATGCAGAGCCCACAAAAGGCAAATTTACGGAATTTCTTAAAGATAACAAAGAGTTCTTAGAAAAATATCAAAAAGATTTCAAAGATTTTAAAGGAAGTAAGAAAGAATTGGAAAATGAGAATAGAAAATGGATTAAAGAACAATTGAATAATAAGTTAGACAAAACTGACGTTAACGTTTTTCATTATCCAGGACTTTTTGAATGAAAGTGAATAGCGATGCGAACTAAAGACGTGACAGAGATTTTAAAAACGCTTGGCTGGGAACCTTATCGTGCTGAAGATGGTAGTATGTTTGCGCATTATCATCTTCCCGATCGCATTGTAGGCATTAGTTATGATGTTGTAGATTATGGAGAGGATGGGGGAAAATTTCGGCTATCGGCTGATCTTACCACTGCTGCTTATTGCCTTGCTTGGGAATATGCTAGTGGTGAAGTATCACAGGATAAGTATGAAGATACGCTGTTTTCTGCGAAAGAGGATTTCGATGTTACAGCTTCAGATCTCTCAGAAAGCCATGTTAAGGAATCTTTAAATAGGGTTATCGCTTGGGCGAAAGAACAAGATATTGAACAAAAATTACGTGAAAAAGCAGCCAATCATTCTGCTGTTGCAGAAGCATTACTTGGTGATATTGAGGCTTTAAAAAGTTCTAAGTTTACACCCCAATTACATGTACCAGAATTTTCAGATTACAAAACAATAGGGTGGATTGAGCGCCTCATTCTTTTTGCGCAAGCTTATAAAAACGGGGAGTTAGATGACATTTTAGCGCGTAAAAAACCTAAACAGTGGTCGATGAGTCTTACAGCAGCAACTCGCATTTTTAAAATTCAAGGGTGGTTTGCCACAGAGCTTGGGAAAATGTGGTTGGTTTTGCCGGATCGTTTTATTAAGTTAGATTTTGGCTTTGTACATCTCTATGATCAGTACAATATTCATCTCGAAGCTGAAATATCTAATGAAGAGATTTCTTTGGCTTGCTTGTATATTCATTTTTGTGGACAACGTAATCTTGTACGACCTACGGATATTTATCGATCTTTTAATACGATTGGAGGAGAGAATTTTCGTGGGGTTGATAAAGGAATTGATATTTGTGTAGAGATATTGAATGAGCAAGAGTTGACAAAAATCTCTGAGCGGGTGATACAGTGGGCACGTGCCCAAGATTTACAAGCGTCAATAGAAAGCAAAACGCTTATCCAAAAATATAGCTATTATCCAGCTGTGATTTGGCATTTGGCTTGTTTAGCATTGACAGGTCAAATTGATGTCCTAAAATCCTATCAAGATTCTATTGCAGAGGATAAGATTCCTGAGCATTTGCAAAATCTTGATGAAGAACTGGAGGGGTATGTTAATCACGCTGTTGAATTTGCAGAAAGACATCTGAAAATCTTTAATGAGCGAAAAGCCATAGATGATCGTCTTAGTTTGCAAGATTTGTCTTTTCTTAATACAGTTTCTGAAGACTTAAAAAGGATGGGGTGGACAGTTTATCGAGATAAGAACTATGATCGCAATGCTTATTTTGTAAGTAAAGACCTTATCATCAATATAATGTATAACCTTCAAAGTGATGAAGAAGAGCCGATTGTTGTATTTAAGGCTTCCCTTTCAACACTTAGTTTTTCTACTGCTCATAGAGAGATGTTTCCTAGATTGCCCCAATATATAGCTCTCAAAGAGGCAGAAGAATTTTATACAGTTTCTAGTACTGAATTGGATGAAGGTAAACTGAAGCAGATCTGTGCGGATATTTTGTGCTGGGCTGATCGACAAAATGTGAATCAAATCATCTATGATTATGCGGCTTTGTCCCCAGACAGTGAATATGATTTTGCGAAGTTGCACCTTATTGCACTTATTCTTATTGGGGATGTTGAAAAACTCAAATTTTATAAGGAAAGTTTGAAGGATAAAAACTTTTCAGCTTTGATAAGGGAAAACATAGCACATATTATTGATAACGTCCTTACTCTTGCACGCCGTTATCGGACTGGTTTTCCTAAAAATGCTCCGATTTTAAGCTTGGATACGCAAACAGCATCTGTTGCTTCTAAAACAACTTCTGTTGAAGTGGCAGAGGAAGTGGATGAAGCGGATGACACTGATGATCGTCTCACCATGGAAAGTGCTCATGCAATTTTAAAAATCCTAGGCTGGTCAACCGAGAAAATCAATGAGAATGACCATATGGCAAGCTATCAATTGGCTGATCGTGAAGTAGATATTCTTTATAACGACGAAATTGCCAAAGACTACCCACAATTTGATAGCGCCTTTTTGATTAGCACGGGCATTCTTTCCACCGCTTGTAAATTCATTGATCCTACCCACACGGAAGATATTCCAGATATACAGCTTAATTTTGAAGCCAAGGGATTAGAAATCTTTGAACCAGAAGTCACTGCGGATCGCTTAAAGCAAGCACTTGATGATGCGCTAAAATGGTCAGTCAAAGACATTGACCTTTCTAAAAGGCTACGCTCTGATTATGGTATAGCTCCTTGGGAAAAAGGCGCTACGTCTAAAGCAAACGATACGGATTATGCTTTACTTCATCTTGGCGCTCTTGCTTTGTTGGGTGATGTTGAGACCTTACAATCTTATCAGCAAAGCTTTACGGCAGGTGATCACCTAGGTTTTGACGAGAGCATCAACAAAACCCACCTTGAACGTGCATTAGCTTTAGCCAAAGAAGTAGCAAAGGTGAAGCAAGTGAGTTACGCTTTGATTAAACAGGTGGCAGAAAAGCTTGATGATCCACAAGAGGTTACCAGCAAGGAGCAACCCCGCTCGTGGAAAGAGAAAATAGTCAATTTTATCGGAAAAAAAGACAAGAAATAGCACCTAAAAAATATCGAAAAGATTTCAGAAATTTAGAAAATAAGACGCGCTCCAAAGCCTTGATCACTAGTTGAGAAACTCAACAGTAGTGTGGCTCTGATCATGGTTTTGGTGCAAGATTTTAATGAAACAGCCTATTATTTCATAGATTATTAAAATTACTTTTTATGGGCTTTTGTCTATTTTATCGGTTATGTCAGTTTATTTAACAGACGAATCTTATGATTTTAGTGAATGATTAAAATGTGCTTTATGAAAAGCATATGATCCTTTAAGCCTTTCAAAAGAAAGGGATTATAATCATAATAGATGCTATCAAGACCATTATGGTTATGAGTTTTGGAGGTTTAGGGGGTTTTGGAGGTGCTTTTTACGCTCCCCCCTTTACATATTTTTCAATAAAAAATAAAAGTCATTATATTTCAATAAGTTAATCTTTCAAATAAACAACCTATATTAAACACAAAACATAAATACAATCTTTAATATATATTTAAGAGGGTTTTGTAGGTGTTTTGGGGGTTTGAGAAACATTCAAAACCTATAAGTAATATAAGAAAATGAATATACATAACTCTCTTTAAACAAAGCTTCTGATAACAATAAAGCTATCATTTTAGATTACGGTATAATCTTTTAAAGGCAATGTAAAAGAAGCGTATTCACTTTAAGATGGGATTTATTAAAAATCTTAAAGCAATCCAAAGTACAGTGTTAAAAAGTGCAAAGCCTTATCTTTTATGATAACGCATATAAAATATTCTTTTAAAGATTATATGTAAGCAATTTATAAAAGGGGCATAGAACCTATAGGTATAAAACCTTATACCCGTTGTGAGTTTATCATACCCATTATGTGAGCACGCTTTTAAGTTATTCAGTTTCTCTAATTTCTAGTTTTGGTAGGTTCTTAACGATTTTCATTGTCTCTAAACTTACGGTAATAACCCTTTGAAACAACTCTAATGGATAAGCAGGGTTGCCAACGGTTTCAACAGCATAGTGATTGGCATCATTCACAATGCCACTCTTTTTATCAGTCTTTACACATTGACGCCCCATAACCCATTCAAGAGCGGGCTTGCCATTGACGATATACTCATAAGCTTCAAGAGGGATATCTGTTATTGTGATATTGCTGTTATAAAAAACAATCGATTTATCTTTCTCTTTACCTGCTTTTGCGAATTTCATTTCTGTAACGTAATAAAACTTTTCGGGATTAGAGATGTCAGTTAATTTTGGATTACCCTTTTTAAAGGTCACGGGATAAGGCTCTACAGTTTCATAATTCACGTGCAAATGCCCTAGTTCACGTCCAGCATTAACAAACTTCCAAAAATCTTCAGCGCTTTTTACACAAGGGATGCGAGGCAATTCTTTAGAGAGGTTATCAGCATAACGAGCACGATAATCTTCCGAATGTAACAATCCGTAGACGTAATAGAACAAATCATCTTTAGTGATTTTTTCATTCGGATAAGCTGCTTTAAAATGTGCTAATCCTTCATCAGTAATGGCATCACGCCTCTGTAAATCAGCTGTTTTACTTTCTTCTGTAGAAATTAAAAATAAATGGGATTGTTTTTCATTTTTACTTTTTGAAACCGTATCATCTTTGTAAATATAGCGTGGAAAGCATTGACCTGTATCTATTACACTCACATCAGGTACATTTTTAGTCATCAAGATAGAAAATCCACTTCTTGCTCCTACAGAAGAAACTTGTATCACTTTATTTTCAGTCGCTTTTTCTATAGGAAATATCCGCGGCATTTGGTAAACCATATCATTGAAGGTACGATTATAATAAAGCCATCGTTGTGTAAAAGGACGATACAGACTTGGTATGAGGCATGTCTCTTCAAATTCAAAAAATTTTCTTTTTGTCAACTCTTGTTTAAGTCCACGGCTCCAACTTATCTTACTTTCATCTGAATTTACAAAATTATTTACAACATTGGTATGTATTTTACGGTCAGTGTGTGCATAAGTATCATTAAAACGTTCCACTTCACTGTTATAGAAGGCAATCATATTACTCATGTTTTTTGCTAGAGCTTCAGGGCTTGAGTTGTATGTCCAAGCATCACGACTCGTCATAATACCGCGAGAAAAATTTTCAAACAGCTTTTTACCATGACTTTTCTTATCACCTAGGGCTAGGAATGTTTTGAAACTCTCATCACGTTGATTTATCCAATCACCATGTTCATCCGGCGTGATCATTTGCCAACTTTGTTCACGTGTAATGCCATCAATACTACCAAAGTATTCAAGAGCTGTAAGTTTTTCTTTTGTCGTGAAATTATTACCAATGTCATGATAGTAAATTTTACAATCTCCGGAAGCATTGGGATTTTTGATAAACAATGTTATAGCAATACCAGTCATACTACCATTGCCAAAAACATTTTCACCTTCTTGAGCTTTCCCATCGCTTAACATATTTTTACGAATATCCCCCCGTAAATTAAGCACATAAATACTCGTAAACTCTTTGGCTAAAGATTTTCGTAAGCTATCCATTGTTGGCTTTTCTATGTAACCAGAACCAGAAACAAAGCCTATTACCCCAGCATTACTAATACGGTCACTTGCCCAACGAATGGCACGGATATAGCTGTCATAAAGTGCTCGTATATTCGTTACTTTCGATTGAGCAGCATAAGTTTTACGGATACGTTCATCTAATATGGGATAAGGGCTGTTCTTTGCATTATCATTTTCGCTTTTTTGCCCTACTGAATAAGGAGGATTCCCAAAAATAACTTCAATATTGAGGTTTTTCTGAAGTTCTAAATATTCACTGTTTTTCTCTAGTAAACCTCTCATCAGATCTTGTTTTTCAAGCATCCGGAATGTATCGGTTAAACCAATATGCTTGAAAGGAATATAATGTCCTTTCATGATACTATGATAGGTCGATTCAATGTTAATGGCTGCTATGTAGTACGCTAGCAAAACAATCTCATTGGCATGGATATCATGACGGAACTTATATTCCATATCCTCTGGTTTTATGAGCTTTGATTGTAAAAGCCTTGTGATAAAGGTCCCCGTTCCAGTGAAAGGGTCAAGAATAGAAACACCACGTGACCCCAAGCTTTTTCCAAATTCATTGCGTAAAACATCATCAACAGAATGAATGATAAAATCCACGACCTCAACGGGGGTATAAACAATCCCAAGCCTATCCGTGGTTTTCTTAAATGCCTTGGTAAAAAAATCTTCGTAAAGTTTGATAATAAGATTTTGTCTTGCCTGTGGTTCTGTAATGCCAGAGGCACGGAACTTTACGCTGTCATAAAACTCTTGTAATTCTTTGGATTCTTCCTCGATATTGGTTTTGTCGAGTTCTGTTAAGATTTTTTCCATTGCTTGCGAAATGGCATTGTTTTGCACAAATTCATTGCCCTCAAACAAAGCTTCAAACACGGGACGCGTTACAAGATGTTGCGCTAACATCTCAATCGCTTCTTCTTGCTTTATCTCACTGTTTAAGTTGTTTTTTAATTCTTTATAAAACGTATCAAAGGCATGATAAGCTTCGCTTGTCTGATCAGAAAGCATAGTTTGAAGGCGTGTGATATGGTTTTGTGCAATCTCAGCAACATTGCCAGCCCAAATGCCCCAATAATCACTCATGGTAGATTTTTTAACAATCAGTGTTTTGAGAGCATTGGGAAACTCAACAAAAAAGGGCAATCTTCCTTGTCCTTCATATGTTTGGTGCGGTTCATGAGCTTGTGTCCCAATACGAAGTCCGGATTTTTCTGATTTTTCGTGGAGCGTGATTTCGTCAATAACCGTGGTGACATTCTCTAATTCGGTCTTTTTAGAAACTGTAACAATGTCGATGATAGAGCTTACGTCTTGTCCTAAGACCATCTGGTTAAGGGTTTTACTAAAATTCTCATCATGGGCAAGCAAAGCATTGAGAACTTGCCAGACAACACTGTATCTCTTATTGTTTTTTAATGCCTCTTCTGGTGAAACACCAGCAGGAACACCAACCGGCAAAATGATATAGCCCATCTTTTTGCCTTTTGCACGACGCATCACACGTCCCACTGCTTGTATCACATCCACTTGGCTTTTACGCGGGTGTAAAAACATAACCGCATCAAGGGAAGGAACATCAACACCTTCTGAAAGGCAGCGTACATTGGTTAATATACGGCAGACATTCTCACCCGCATCTTCTTTCAACCAATCAAGTTTTATCGTACGGTTTTTGGCACCAGATTTTCCATTAATATGATCTACTTGACAGTTAAGAGGGGGAATATTTTTATGGTTTTCATGAAGATTACGTAAATCTTTCTTAACTTCTTCATCGTTGAATGTTCTACATATGCGTTCAGAAGTATCAATATCTCTACAAAAAGCCAAAGCCCGATGCATGGGTCTTGTATCATCCCCAAGATCAATTTTCAGATCCATTTTGGTAAGAGCTTGATAACAACCCATGATCTTTGTTCTATCATCAAGAATAAGTTCATAATTCTCATCTGTCATCAGATGCTGGATAGATTTACTCACTTCTCCTTCATCAACACCTAAAACGATAATCTTGTAAGGCGTTAAAAGTCCATTTTTTACAGCATGGGAGAAACTATAAGAATAAAAGATTTTGCCATAAAGCTCTTCATCATCCATAGAAGCCAGAACAGCATCAATCTCATTAGCTTGTTTTTTGGCATTATCACTAAAGATACGAGGGGTTGCTGTCATATACAGACGTTTCTTGCCCCGAATAAGGCTATTATTATGAACCTTGATAAACTCAGATTCACTCTTGTCTGTTCCTAACACAGCTCCAGTGGTACGGTGTGCTTCATCACAAATGATCAGATCAAATTCCGGTAAAGCATATTTCTTTTGCGCATCCGAAATCACTTGGATCGAATGGTAGGTAGCAAAGACCACTGTCATGGCATCAGGAGAAACCTTATTGGCTTTTTCTCCAAGCTTTTGAGAATCTGTTGTTGCTGGTAGAGCGAGATCCGAGACATCGAGTTCGGCGGCATCATCTTGGGCTTTACGACGTTTTCCAACTTGTGTATCAGAACACACCGCAAAGGAACGCAAGGGTATTGCTGTATCTCCTGTCCATTCTCTTATTGTTTGTGACATTAAAGAAAGAGAGGGGACAAGAAATAAAACACGTTTACCTTGACCAGCAAGAGCTTCTGCTATCTTCAGACTGGTAAAGGTCTTTCCCGTTCCACACGCCATAATCAGCTTGCCGCGGTCTGCTTCTTTTAACCCTTCACAAACAGCTTTAAGCGCTTCTTGTTGATGATCTAAAAGCTTTTTCGGTTCTTTTTTCTTAAGAGTAGCTTCCCCTTTGCTTTCAAAGGTTGACCAATCTATTTGACTGTTTTCCAGATCAAAAAGATTAATCCGTTGAATGCGGATTCCTTGTCCTTCACAGGTGAGATCGGCATTGTTACTCCAATTACCTTCGGTGCTATCAACCAGAATACGGCGTGTGAAGATCTTTTTTCCCGAGGCAGCAATAAAGCTATCAATATCTTCCTTCTTGATTTGATGATTTGCACTATAAAACTTACATTGAATAGCGGCATATCCTTCTTCATCACGAATTTTAGCAACCAGATCAATGCCGATATCACGCCCATCTTCTCCATGCTCTTTTGCCCATTCACAATAGGTTTGAACCTTTTCATATTCTTGGCATTGTAGAGGGTCTTGCGTCAAATAAGCAATTACAAACTTTTCAAAAGAAGTTCCTCTATCGCGCGCACTTTCTGTATGATCACGGTAGGATTGTAACAGAGAGCGTAATGTCAGTGGTTTGTTATGAGATTGAAGCATTTATAATAAAACCCCACCGCTTTATAAGCGTTGATCTATAGGTGTCAAAAAACTTTAAATAGAATCTGCTAGATCTATTTAAAACAAATAGCAATAATAAAATAAAAAAAGGGTGCTAAAGACCCATAACCTGCTTAAAAAGAAATTTTATTAAAGGCTACTTATCCACAGCCTATGACATGAGGTAAAATCAGCAAAATAGTGAAATTTGCTGTTCGTTTTATGGAAAAAAGACAAATTTGATATGTGCTTTTAAGATATCAGAATGTATGTTTTGATAGGCTTTTATTGCTTGCTTTGTAAGAAAGATAAAAAGCATATACCCCCCCTATACCCCCAAAACCCCTACAAAACCTATGCTATAAGTTGAATTTACAGGTTGTAATGTTGATATAGATTGTTTTTTGAAAAGTTGATAAAAATTAACATATTGAAATATAGTGACTTTTATTTTGATTTTTAAAATATATAAAGAGGGGAATAAAAAGCACCTCCAAAACCCCCAAAACCTCCAAAACCAATAGATGGGAAGTGTTTTGAAGGTTTCATTTTATGAATACATAAGTTATATGTTTTATTGGAATTTAAAATTCATTCATTGAAATGTTTTATGACTTTTCACTAAAGGATGCCATTCATAGCGTATGGTAGGTCGACCGCCTTGGGAGTTATTGTCTCCAGAGATTTCACGAATATAATTGCAACGGCATAAAAGCTCTAAAGCTTGCTTCACAGCTTCATTGTCTTTTAAACATTTCCAATCACGTTTATAAACATCCCGTGCAGTAAAAACATTAGGTAAACAATCACAGCGCTTGACAAGCAAGTTTGCACTTTCTGTTGCTAATGTATCATGCGCCGCATAAAGACGTTTGGCATGACTTAACAGATATTTTTCCCAATACAAGGCTCTCTCAAGAGCATTTCTATTGATTTCAAAACGACCCCCTTCGGTCAATTCAAAAATCAACGCAAGTGTTGGTATGGTTTTATCCATTTTCAAAAGATACGATTGTAAATTTGTAGAGAAATGACCACTATTTATTTTTTTCTGAAAATCTTCCCACCATACACGAAAGATCTCTTGGGCATCAGTAGAAAAGTGTATGGTTATCGGATGCTTTGGTGAGCCTAACGGTTTATCATAAAGAGAACGAAAGACCCCTTGATAGCTTTCCCATGCCTTTTGATTGGGAGGTCTATCCGTCCATAACCGCTTTTTTCGTTCGTCGGGCCATACAATCATTTGAAATCGTTGCATGAAACCATCATCATTTATTCCATGGCACATGGCTTGAATAATGGGAATAATGCGTGAGGGTTGAATGCCCCCAATAATGGAAATGGTTGCATTGGGAATATGAATGGTTCCACGTTCAATACGGTCATAGGTGTATGACGTATTGCCATTAAAAGCTGTTAGATAAAAGGCACGGTCTGTTTGGTATTCCTTTCTTTCCATATTAGCTAAAAACCCAGCCAATTCATCTCGTACCATCAAGAGACCACGGGGGTTTTCTTTTAAGAGTTCCCCAAGCTTTTCGACAGTCACATCGTTGACAATAAGACGTCGTTTATCAAGAGTGTTATCATCACTTTCTTTGTGTTCAATAGATTGTGAAAGAAGGGCAAGGGCTTGTTCCTCATCTTGATCTTTGAGTGCTTTATAGGCTTGTTTTTTCTTTTCTCGTTTATCTAATTCAATAAGAATATCTTTCTTTTCTTGCTGTTCTTTCTTCTTTAACCATTCTTGATGCCATTCCTCTTGAAAGGCATAGAGAGGAGTTAAAGCGGCTTGCATGGTAGGTGTTTTGAGTGTTGAAGGTTGCCCCACAAGAGCACCCCAGAGATTAGGAACAATTTTCCAATTATTATCATGTTTTTTGGGAGCAATCCGCACGCCATTGCCAATCACAGCAGCCAAGCCACATAAAGCAGAGATAGCAATAAAATCGATAGAAGATTGTTGAAGATCGGCAACCTCATAAATATAGTCCATTAATGGCATTGGAAGCTGTAATAAGCTAAAAGGCTCGACAGGTAAGAGAGCCGTAGCAATCGGTTTTAATTGCCCCCAACCATTTTGTTGCAAGGCTTGTTCATAAGGAATGGCTTTTAAACAAGTATTTTCGTTTAAAGAGACATTATCGTTATCATTGACGGGAGTATTTTCATTATTGTTTTGTAAATTACTATCTTTCATAGTTTCCCTCTTTTAAGAAAGTAATACGTTATTAAAATCCGTTCCTTTTGGAGCTTGCATCATAAAGACCTCAAAGCCATGGTTATAGGCACGCGCAGCGAGGGTAAAACCTGCTTTACGACCCGCATCATCGCCGTCCATTGCAATGGTGAGACGCCCTTTTGTAGGGGGTAAATTCACACGCATCATGCCACTGGTTGAAAGAGACGCCCATAAATTCACAGGCTCAGATAACAACCCAGACAAAAGAGCCAGACCCGTTTCAATGCCCTCACAAATGACCAAATGTTTTGGATTGGCTTGGCTTAAATGCACCCCACCACCCGTTACAGATCCCAACATGGCTTTTGCTGGTTTTTGGTCTGTTTTGCAGCCATTGGCTTGTAAAAAGGTTCTATGAATGGCGAAAGAGCCAGCGCCCTTAACAAGAGCCACCAACGCGGGCAGTGTACCCCCAGAGGGGTATAGACACTTGTCGTGAAAACGTAAATCAGCAGGCAAATCACATGTAATACCCCGCATGCGTAAATAGGTTTCTGCTAAAGTATTTTTGATTGGTTGGCTTTGTTGCCAAATTGCTTTTGCTCTCTCTGCTTTCTGTTTTGCTCGTTTGAGATCAGCACAAAACTGTTTGGAGAAAGAGAGCGTCTGATCATAAGCTTGTTTTCCAAGCAATCCAATTCTAATGAGTGCTTGTATGATCTCTCTAAAAGAGCAGCCAGCATAACAATAGAGTAAGAGACGCCCATCATGTCCATTGGCAAGGGATAAGCTAGGCAGCCTATCATCATGAGCAGGGCAACGGGCTATTCCATAACGCCCATGCCAAACTCCACGTAATGCACAAGTAATTTTTTGAGCTGTTGTATGCAATGCATAAGCATTGCTTGTTGTAGCATTTGTAAAATGCATAAAATCCCTTCCTGCTACTTGCATTACAGGACAGATTCTGTTATTTCGGGATTTGCGAAAGTCGAAATACTTTGTCTGTCCTATAAGGCGAAGTTTTCTTTAGGCGGCGTCGTTGCCACGTTGGTTTTTTGCCTTTTCGATTACATCGCAAAGGTCAGATTGTAACCAGCGCGCTAAGGAACCAATCTTTAAAGGCTTTGGTACCGAGCCATCAGCGACCCGCCGCCAAAGTGTTGAAACGCTTATATTAAGTAGTTTTGCACTCTCACGTACTGTGAGGAGTGGTCCGTTTGGAATCATGGAATCCCCTTTATATTAAATGATAGAATCACTGTTTATTAACTATATATAAATAGCAATTCGTAGCAAACTTTTCCAGCAAAAAAACAATATCTTGTGATTTTTTATCAAGAGAAGCAATAATTTGTGATTGTATTATCCGTTATGGATAAAATAAGGAAAATGGAGACATAGAGCTATCCACAACTTTTATTGTTTTGATCAGTAACATAAGAAGCCCATCTATCCATAAAAATACGACGCTGTTCTAAATAGTCAGTCCGACGATAGGCACGCTCCACTTTTCCCCCAACCGTATGACCTAGAATGGTTTCAGCAACCTCATAAGGGGCATTGGTTGTTTCTGCGAGCCAATCACGTAAACTAGAGCGAAAACCATGCGGACAGGCTTCAAGTCCTGTTTTTTTCATGTATTGTAACATGCTGTTCTGTGCAAGGGGACCACGACCGGTTGCAGAAAAAAGAAACCCATTACGAGATAAAAGGCGTGCTTGTTTAATCACTTTTAGTGCTTCTGATGATAAAGGAACGCGGAATTCTTCTGTAGCATCGCGTCGTCCTTTCATACTTTCAGCAGGAATGGTCCATATATCCCCATCAATCTGATCTTCATGCATATAGCGCAAAGGACGTGTACGAACGCCTGTAAGAATAAGAAAACGCAAAGCCAGTTGTGTCATTGTTGTTGTTTTGCAGAGTGACTGATAAAAGGCAGGAACATCTTTCCAGTCCATTGCTGGTAAATTTTGTGCTTTATGGCGTTGTTTCCCTAAGAGAGCCCGTGCTTTTATCGTTGCTTGTAAATCAACATCCAGCCCCAAAGCAGCAGCATGTTTGAGACAAATATTAAGACGATTTATTGCTTTCTCTGCGGTTGCAGCTTTTGCATGCCAGATGGGAGCAAGAACATTGCGTATCTCTGTTTGTGTAATTTCTGAAATAGGAATACAGCCTAATTTGGGGAGAATATAAAGTTGTAAAGGTAGAAACCAATTCCCAGCCTTGCCATCTCCTTTTAATTCAGCTTTACGACTTTCAAAAGCATCTAAGGCAATGTCTTTTAAATAATGGAGATTACTTATTGCCTCACGCTTTTGTTTCTCACGTTCTTTAATGGGATCACGCCCCTCATGCAAAACAGAACGCCATTGATTTGCTAATTCACGGGCTTTTTTTAAAGAAACATTTCGCAACGCACCCAAGCCCATTTCGCGGCGCCGACCATGAATGGTATAACGATAAAGCCATTGAGCACCACCATCTTTACGCTTATGGAGAAGCAAGCCGGCACCATCATTATATTTGCCAGCCCCCAATGTTGCGACAGCCCTTGCATTAAGACGATTCATAAGAGGCATTTTTACTCCTTTCTTTCCTCATTTTTACCCACACACCAGCCCCGCTTTTGACGTGCAAGCAAGTGATATTAATTGATTCAATCTGAGAGGGTTTGTGATGAGAAAATCTTACTATATTCGGAGTTATGATTCAAGTTGAAAAATGATGATTTATTATTATAAATCAATGTGTTGCCAGACCCCGGAATACTAATGCGAGGGCGCTCGCAACCGGTGGGGACATCAAGTGAAAGCCAAAAATCTACATTTTTACGATATTTCTTTAGGCCAAAAAATTCGCTTCAGAAGAAACGTCATGGGTTTTTCTCAAAAACAATTAGGAAGTCATTTAGGCGTAACATTCCAACAAATCCAAAAGTATGAAAAAGGCTTAAATCGCGTAAGTGCAAGACGTTTACAGGAAATTGCTCATATATTAGATGTTCCCGTTTCCTTCTTTTATGCTGATAGCGCAAAAAAAGAAGAGAGCCCCTATCATTGTGATGACAGAATAGCAAGCAAAGCAGAATATTTACTTTTAAAAAATTTCAGAATACTGACCCGCAAAAAACAAAGAGCAATTTTGCAGTTGATTTCTGATGAAAAAATGACCCCTTATTTTCATAAATTCACTGAAAGGACAATCAACGTCCTTAATAATCTTGACAAGAATTGTGACTGTCTCCCCACACCTCATGAGAATGAAAATTCTTAATCTAATCTGATTTGTAAATAATCCGAATTCTAACGAGTTTAACTTAGAAATAGCACGTTGATTTATAATGATAATCTAACGTTATTGATATTGAATAAGTGTTTCGAATATCGTAAAATTCTTTCATTTCAAACGTGTTCTATATTGAATCAATCAAAATCTCTTGTTTGCACAACACAAGCAAAGTTGGCGTGTGAGTAAAAACGTACAAAAAGGCATACCTCTTATTGAATCGTCTCACATACCAAGAGCTGTAACGACATTGGGTGCTAAAAAAATGTATGATGGTGCTAACTTGCTCTTTTATTAAACGTAAATATGGGAGTGTTCAACGGCTTTCCACTCATATGACTCACTTAAACAAAAGGCTCTCCAAACAAGCCTAAGAATATTCCCACACACTAAAAAAACACTTAAATATATCGAGAAAGATTAAAGATCTTATACCACCATACTACAAAGATTGATATTTATAGCAAAATAGGATTAAAGTAAAAATAAGAAATATAAAGTAAAAAATAGACACGAAAAAAATATATGTATAACTTTCATAAGAATTTATCTATATATGGATACTTAAGTTTATTCTGTTGTGCCATAAATTCTATCATTTAAGGTATGAGGGCATGAAGCACGCATACCTCCTTGAAACATTCAAATGTTTTTTAGATACCCAATATCTTTTTAAATATTTTTAGGCCTGCTTGTTGAGCCTTTAGTTTAAGTGAAAAATGGGAAGCCGCTAGAATCTAGCTGTTTACAGACTGTAATAGGAAGCTTCGCTTTTAAAGGCATAGGGAGAAAATCAAATAATTCAACAATTAACAGATAAAGTATTAAAAGATTCCACCAACGCGATACGTAATACCATCTTTAAAAAATTCAAAAGTGTGAAGGTAAACAATTGACAGAAGATAAGGAATTCACTTAATTAAAGTGTTTTCTAAAGAGATAATAGCTTAGCGTAAAATATTCAATTTTTTCAATTCTGAAAGATTAAAAAAGACGTATCATTTGAAATAAAACAATTTATTGTGCTAACGATGATGATTGCTGTGCACAAAATTGAGTTGTTGAAAATCAAAAATATAATTTAATGATGTTCCTTGACCAACTCACTCTCTCCTGAGTATAGCACGGGGAATAAATGTGGAGAGACATGAGGAGTATATAGAAAATGAGTTTTAAAGTTGCAATTGTCGGCGCGACCGGAAATGTTGGTCGTGAAATGCTTACAATTTTAGAAGAACGTGGTTTTCCTGCGCATGAAATTGTCCCTCTAGCATCACGACGCTCATTAGGACAAGAAGTTTCTTATGGAGATAAAACTTTAAAAGTAAAAGCACTGGATACTTACGATTTTTCTGACACAGATTTTTGTCTTATGTCTGCGGGAGGAAGCATTTCCAAAGAATACGCCCCTAAAATCGCTGCTGCCGGCTGTGTCGTCATCGATAATTCCTCCACGTGGCGCTATGATGCCAATGTTCCGTTAATAGTCCCTGAAGTCAATGGCGAAGCTATAAATGCCTTTTCTAAGCGTAATATTATAGCAAATCCTAATTGTTCAACAATTCAACTGGTCTTAGCTTTAAAACCTCTCCATGATGCTGCAATCATTAAACGTGTTGTTGTCTCTACATATCAATCGGTTTCTGGAGCTGGTAAAGAAGGAATGGACGAACTTTTCGAACAATCACGTGCAGTTTTTGTTGCAGACCCAATTACATCAAAAAAATTCACTAAACGTATTGCCTTTAATGTCATTCCTCATATCGATGTTTTCATGGAAGATGGTTATACAAAAGAAGAATGGAAAATGACGGTTGAGACGAAGAAAATTCTCGATCCGAAAATTAAATTAACGGCCACTGCTGTTCGGGTCCCTGTCTTTATCGGTCATGCCGAAGCCGTCCATGTTGAATTTGAAAAACCACTAAGCGCATCTGAAGCACAAGCGCTCCTCCGCGATGCACCAGGCTGTCAGCTTATCGATAAACACGAAGATGGTGGTTATACCACACCTTATGAAGGTACCGGAGAAGATGATACCTTTATTAGTCGTGTTCGTGAAGATATCACCGTTGAAAATGGTTTAGCTTTCTGGGTTGTCGCCGATAATTTAAGAAAAGGAGCAGCATTGAATGCCGTTCAAATTGCTGAATTGCTCATTTCTCGTAATTTGATAAAGCCTAAGTCCGCAAATTAATGCCCTGTCCGAAAAGATGAAGAGCCCTAACCGGTCTGTCAAAAGTCCGGCTTCTCTTCAGTATAATCTTTTCCAGCTGAGGATTCATATCACCATCCTAAAGAACCGTAATTCGAGGTATTGACAAATTTTACTCTGAATATCCTTGAATGCCTCACCACCTTAAGTTAAGCATTGCCGCCTTAATACCATTTTACGGTACAATAGGATCAGCAGCATAAGCATTTTTTGCTTTATGCTGCTGATCCTATTTGTCATTCCGGTTGTGAAATTAACTTTACCCTTATCGAGCAGGATAGGTCACGACACGGTAACGCGTTTCATTACGTTCAAAATTTTTGTAATTGACATTATTAGGAAAGGAGGGATTATAAGCACTCACGTGCTTTACAGAAACGCCTTGTGCTTTTTGCGACGGATTTAAAATTGTTCGTTCATCCCTTTTTTTTACACCTGTAGAATCGATAATCACATCTGTTCTGTATAGTTTTTGCATATTTTTCCGTGTTTTTTGAATCGCCGGAAGAGCTTTAAAGTCGGAAACAGCCTGTTTTACTTTTTCTTTTGGCGATTTTACCATGGCTTTTGATTTTACAGGCATCCTTTTAAAAGCAATGGTAGGAACATTGTTAACATTGACGTAACGTGCAGATGCCCAACCAACTTTTCCGTGATAACCAAGAGAACACCAAGTTTTATTGGATAGGCAGCCATAAATTTGCACTTTTGCTCCCATTGGAACCATTGCGATAACTTTATAAGCTGTCGCAGGACCTGTGCGTAAAGATACCTGACCTGATGCAACACGAGCAACTGTTCCTGTAATGGTTCCAGCTTCTGCGTGAAAAGCAGTCACAGCCACCTCTGACGCTCCCAAAGCCCATAAAATCATTGTTGTTGATAAAAATTTCTTTCTTAACATTATTTTTCTTCCTCTCTAAAACATGTGAAGGGCAAAATTTCGCCTTTACAAAAATTTGCCGCGTTTAAATCCAATGATCAGCAACCTTTATCCCCCCAAAGACCCCACAACATTGCAACAAAATCTCTCTTTATCGCCTACACGAACACGGCCTTTTGATCTTGATTGCGCAGTATGTTCTTCATGAATTTACGGCTAAAGCATCATCTGATTGTCCGGTTCTTCAACCAATCGTCCCTTAAAGAAGTTTTTTAAGTGTCATTGGTTCCCTCAACAAATGATTGCAATAGAAGAATTGATTGCCCGAATTTCAGAGCATTTCTGAGAATGAATGATGATCAGCCCTCAAAACAACTAAAATAGAAGGAAAAATAATACTCTTTAAAAAATAAAAGTGATTGAATATTCTCTAAAGCTTGTATAACTTTAAATCTCCCTAAAAAAATACAGAGCATATTGACACTTCCCTCAAAAAATCTCCTGGAAAAGAAAGTTAAAAGTACATGACATTAAAATTTTTTTCTCGTAGTCGGATTATAGGATTATTTCTCTCTCTCTTTGCTCTTTTTTTATCTACGGTCTTTGTCATGGCTACAGACAAATCAAAAATCAAACTTGGTATTATGGAAGGGCGGGATGCGATTATTTGGAAAACTGCTGCTGAACAGGCTAAAAAAGACGGTTTAGATATTGAACTCGTTTATTTTTCTGATTACGCTTTGCCTAATGACGCTGTTAACGCAGGAGAGATCGATGCGAATGCTTTTCAGCACGCCCCTTATCTTAATGAACAAATGAAACAACGTGGCTATAAACTTTCAATTGTCGGCTATACATTTATTGCTCCAATCGGTGTTTATTCACACAAAATAAAAGACTTAAAAGATCTTCGTGATGGTGCACATGTTGGTATTCCGAACGACCCATCTAATGGTGGAAGAGCCTTACTTCTTCTCAATTCTTTAGGTCTCATTAAATTAAAAGATCCTCATAATATTCTTGCATCTCCGCTTGATATTATCGAAAATCCTAAAAACCTGCAAATTCGTGAGCTCGATGCCGGTATGTTAGGGCGAGCTATTGACGATTTTGATCTTGCAATTATAAACACAAACTGGGCTATTGTTTCCGGATTAAACTTCGAAAAAGATGTAGTCGCATGGGAGAGCGCAAAAAATAATCCTTATGATAATATCATCGTTGTACGCACGAGCGAAAAAGATGAGCCATGGGTTAAAAAATTAGTTGCCGCTTACAATAACGATCTTATCCGTGCAAAAATCAAAGAGATTTTTGGCAAAACCGCCCAAACATCTTGGTAATTGTGCCAAATATCCGAGTAATTGTGCCAAATGTCCGAGTAATTGTGCCAAATGTCCGAGTAATTGTGAATGGAAAAACCTACTCTTATCTCCTTAAAAAACATCAGCCGTTGTTTTAACAAAACGGCTGGTATTCCGGTAATTAATAATCTCTCTTTAAATATCCATGCTGGTGAAATCCTTGGCATTATTGGGCGCAGTGGAGCAGGAAAATCAACACTTATCCGCTGTTTAAATGGGTTAGAGAAGATTGATGCAGGGTCCATTTTTTTTGAAGGTGTTGATATTTCCAATCTATCAGAGATAGAATGGGCGCCTTACCGTCAACGAATTGGGATGATTTTTCAACATTTCAATCTTCTCTCATCGCAAAATATTCTTGATAACATTGCATTGCCGCTTAAATTAAGTGGTGTAAGTAAAAAACAACGCCACAAACGTGCCCTTGAACTGATTGAATTGGTTGGGTTATCTGGGAAAGAATATTGCTATCCGGCACAATTGTCAGGGGGGCAAAAACAACGCGTTGGCATTGCTCGTGCGCTCGCTGCTAATCCTAAAATATTGTTATCAGATGAAGCTACCTCTGCTCTTGACCCTGAAACAACACAATCTATTCTAGAGCTCCTTGCTGATATTAATAAACACCTCAATCTCACGATTGTGCTCATCACCCATGAAATGGAAGTTGTGCGCACCATAGCGCATCGCGTTGTTGTTCTTAATCAGGGGAACATTGTAGAAGAAGGACGTGTGAAAGACATCTTTACATCACCGCAAGACGATACAACCATAGCCATGCTCAAGCTTGTCACCCCGCAACTTCCTGAAAAATTTGCGAAAAATCTCAAACCAATCGGACGAGAAGCTGTCATTGAAATTAATATTGCCGGTGAAATTGCCCAGCAGCCTTTTCTTCATCTTCTAGAAAATGAGAGTGGTTTAAAAGCACGTATTTTGCATGGTGGCATTGATACAGTTCAAGATGAAACCATCGGGAGACTCTTCTTGGCTCTTCCTGGAGAAGATAAAGAAGCTTTAGAAAAAGCTGTTCAATGGTTAACGAAAAAAGGACGATATTGTGAGGTCTTAGGCTATGTTTAATGTTCTGTCTCATGAACTTCCCCAAGCTGTTATTGATACAATATTGATGACACTTAGTGCTTCTTTTATGGCATTTATTATAGGGCTTCCCCTTGGTCTTCTTCTTCACACAACAGCACGCGGGGGGATTTTTTCCTCATCTCTCATCAATCGCCCTTTAAGCATGATCATTGACAGTATTCGTGCCATTCCCTTTATTATTCTTGCATTTTATCTTCTTCCCGTTACGCGTATCGTTGTAGGAAGAGGGATAGGAATGCCTGCTGTAATTTTTATACTGACCATTTCAGCTATCCCTTTTTATGCACGCATGGCGGAACTCTCTTTTAAAACCGTTGAAAACGGTCTTATTGAAGCGATCCGCTCTATGGGGGCAAGCCGTCTTCAAATTATCAGACATGTTCTTATTCCTGAAGCTCTCCCTAGCCTGATTACAGGTTTTACAGTCATGGTCATTTCTCTCATAGGAGCCACCTCACTTGCTGGATATCTTGGTGGAGGCGGTTTAGGGGATATGGCAATCCGCTATGGCTATCAACGCTATAATACCTTCATCATGACCATCGTCATCATCCTTTTGATCATGCTCAATATTATAACCCAATGGACTTCTGATAAAATCGTACAAAAACTTGATAAAACAAAACATTAAAAGACTTAGAATTTCACATGCCAATACCATCATCCTCTTTGCCACTTCCAAAGTGCTTCCCCCTTGCCTATCGAAAACGCTCATAAGAGATTAGGAACTTTTTTCTTAAACAGTTTTTATCTCTCCCCATCCGTTTGTAAAATGAAAGAAAATAGTTTTAATTGATTGAATATAAAAGGGGATAAAATAAGAGATCTCACAGTATGTGAGACTCTCTCTTAACATAAAAATGATAAATTATCATGTCAAATTAAGACATTGGTCACGACCTTTCCCAACCTTAGAGAACATATTGAACTTATATAGAATCAACCAAAACCTCTCGCTTGCACGTTACAAGCGGGAAGAGCTGGGTGAGTAAAAACTATATAAGAAAGGAAGGAAGGCATGCCTCTTATGAATTATCTCAAGCGCCAAGACCTGTCTTAACATTGGCGGTTAGCATATAATATGATGGTGTCGGCTTTCTTCTTTACAAAGCATAAAGAAAAGATAGGGGTGCTCAATGGCTTTATCATTATACCATTCACAGGCGCCATTGCGAAATGGGTGTAACAAGCGTTGAGAGATGTTTCTTTAAAATAAGCCCGTGAATTGGCAACGCAAGTATATTCCATTTGAAGCGTTCTGTTTTACGTGATGGGTATGATCCCATTAAAGAACGCTATAAACAAAAGCGTGAAGCAATGCACTATCTTCATTAAGAAACTCCTCTTCAAAACAATCTAGGAAAATAGCAACCTGCTATGGCTATCAACGCTATGATAGCTCCACTATATCTATCATCCTATAGATTATTCTCAATATTATCATTGAAGAAACTTCTAATAGAATTGTATAAAAATTTTATAAAATAAAGCACTCAAATAATCTAGATATTGGAAGGTTTTTCTTCCAAAATAGCAACAATAAGCCATTGAGCTGTAAGAGCTGGTTTTTTTAACTTTTCAATTTCCACCGTAACCCCATAATGGAAAACCACTCGACCAGAAGGGCGAATTTCTGCGTCGTCTAACACAAAACGCGCACGTATCCGTACCCCTGTTTTCACAGGACTCATGAAGCGTACTTTATCGAAACCATAATTAATCCCCATTGTGCTCCCTTCTAACTCTGGAAGCGCCTCATAAGCGAGCGTAGACAAAAGCGATAATGTTAAAAAACCATGAGCAATCGTGCCGCCAAAAGGTGTCTTTTTAGCCTTTTCCTCATCAACGTGTATCCATTGATGATCATCTGTAGCACATGCAAACTGATTAATCATATCCTGTGTAACAAGACGCCACTCCGATAATCCCATTTCTTTCCCAATAAAACTGGTGACATCTTGTACTGCTATTTTTTGCTGCATAACGCTATTCCTATTTTATTTGATAAAAGCAACCACCCCTCTTGCTTTTATAAAATCCATTGATTAGAGCATCAAGAATAAAAGATTAATTGTCTTAAAAACAAATGCACTTTATGAATGAGAAAAGTTCTTTAGCAGAATAGTTTTCAAATGGGAAAAAAGAATGGCAAGCAATGTGAACCTAACAGGTTTAGCGCATGATTTAAAACAACGTGCAGAAAAGCATCCTCCCATCCGTATTGGACTGATTGGTTGTGGTGAAATGGGCACAGATTTATTATCAAGTATTGCACATATGGATGGTATAACAGTCGCAGCTGTAGCCACTAGAACGCCGTCACGTATTTTTGATGCCGCTACACTAGCCTATGGCGAGGGTGGACATGTCTGTGAAGTTGAAAATACTTATGCTCTCACGCAAAGCATTGAAAAAAATTTGATTGCAGCAACAGATGATATTAACCTTGTTTTACGTCATGAACAAATTGATATTATCGTTGATGCAACAGGCTATCCCGAAGCAGGAGCAGAAATTGGTATCAAAGCGCTTGAGAATAACAAACATCTTGTCATGATGAATGTTGAAGCAGATGTTACAATTGGCGCTTATCTCAAACATGAAGCAGAAAAACGAGGGCTCATTTATACACTTGGTGCCGGCGATGAACCAACTGCTTGTATGGAACTCATAGAATTTGTTTCAGCCCTTGGACATAAGATTGTTGCAGCGGGTAAAGGAAAAAATAATCCTCTGCGCTTTGATGCTACACCTGACGCTTACGAAGAAGAAGCATACCGGCGTAATATGAATGTGCGCATGTTGGTCGAATTTATTGATGGTTCCAAAACGATGGTTGAAATGGCAGCCATTGCCAATGCCACCGGACTTCTCCCCGATTGCCCAGGAATGCATGGACCACGAGCAGCGCTACAAGATTTAAACAAAGTGCTTATTCCAAAACAAGATGGGGGTATTTTACAGCAATATGGTGTTGTAGATTATTCAATAGGTCCAGGTGTTTCACCTGGTGTCTTTGTCATTGCCGAAATAGCACACCCGCGTTTACGCGAACGTATGGAAGATTTAAAAATTGGTCAGGGGCCTTACTTCACCTTTCATCGCCCCTATCATTTAACAGCAATGGAAGTTCCCCTCACCTGCGCACGTATTATGCTTTATGGCAAAAAAGATATGGTTCCTCTTAGCCATCCCGTAGTAGAAGTCTGTGCTGTTGCTAAAAAAGATTTACATCCAGGTGATCAGCTAGACTTTATCGGTCTTTATACTTATCGTGCTTGGATAATGAACATTGCAGAAGCACGCGCTCACCACGCCATTCCTTGTGGTCTTTTGGAAAAAGCAACAGTAACAGCCGCAATTAAAAAAAACGAACTCATTACAGTACATAATACTGCTATTCGTGAAGATCAATGGATTGCACGTCTTCGTGCTAAACAAGACCTTTTACTTCATTGCCCTTCTTCCGCTAAGCTATAAACACTCCTAAATTACTTTACTTAACAGTACCCTTCCCTTACGCAACAGAACAACCCAGAATACACTTGTATCAAAAATTCAGGCTTCTGTTTTAATAAAAGCATTTTCCAACGACGCACATCACCACTTCGCTCTCACAATATGTCCCGTAAATGCGACAGTATAAACCACCCCATGAGATGGCATAAGGTTCATTGTGTATCACTATCTTTGCTCTATAAAGCTACAAACTGGCATCATCATTTTATTTGCCAATATTACAACAGCGCATAGCACTTGAGATAATTCATGAGAAGAATTTTTACTCTTTTTTTCTTTAATAATTTTGTCCATACACGAACACAACTTGTTATACGTAAAAAATACTTTTGATGGATTTAACATCAAACAAATTTGAAATGATAAATAATAATTTCTCATTTTTCTTATTGCATGAGAGCCATGAATACAGGGATATTTTTTATTTTATCCCCTTATGAAAGATAAAAAAATTTAAAAAGGATAAAATATACCTTTGATGAATAATCTTCATATGAGAGAAGGTAGACAATATTAAAAGGCTGTTAGAGAGAGTGATTATACTAGCCTTATTACTAGGATAATAACCATAGACTATAAAAAATCAGGTTACACTACTTTGTAAAAAAAATATAAATGTAAAACATTGAACTTTAATAATGTTAATAAAAGCTACATTTATTATTAAGAATAGTAATTTTATTATCAAATACAGTATAAATGATTTCAAGTATGTATTTTTTTCAACATAATGAAATGAACAAAAAAGTCATCGACTTTATCGATGATCTTTCTATTAAAGTGTAACGAATATTCCCCAAAGAGATAAAACAGCACCTAATACATCCCCAATACATAAAGAAGCAAGAAGTGATAAAATACCTACCCCCCCCCAAAAAGCTGAACCTGAAAAGGCAGCAGCTTTTTCAGCTTTCCCCACAGCAATACCATCTTGTTCCTCAACGCCTTGAATAACTGCTCTATTCACAGTTTTAATAGCTACATTTTTTTCTAATGTAGAAATAGTAATTGCCATTCTCTCTTGAAATTGATTTTTTAAAAAACTTGCATTTCCCGCTATAGTTTGTACAAAAAAAAGAATAAATAGTGTAAAAGTGAATGAACATACACGATTTTTAAATATTTTAAACATAGCTTTCTTTGCTCCTCTTTTTCTTCACTGAAAAAATGAAGTAATCTTCACATATATAAAAAACAAAACTTATATTTAATCATTTATATAATCAGACATAATAAAACATTATATGTAATTTTGTTATTACAATATAACACATTATGTATTACATGTAAATACACAAAAAACAATAAATGATAAAAACGATTTATTCCTTTTACATTATAATAACTTAAGATACTAACAGTAATATTTTGTCATTTTTTATTTCTATTCTTCAAAGTAATAATAATTTATAAAATTTCTCATTATAATAAATATTAAAAAACAAATTCATTTAAAAAGTTAAATAATAGAGATTTTATAAATAATTTAAAATGAAGTTTTAAAGAACTATATCATTTAAAACTGTCAATATAATGATAATACTTATATATTATTTAAATAAAAACAAAAATAGAATATTGTTAGTGAATCTTTTATTATATAACTCATCAGTAATATTGAAACATAAAATTGGTAGCGAATAAAAACCTTGATCTAAAACAAGTTTATCCTAATAAATAAACCTTAAAATAGTGTACTCTTTTTCTATAAAACAGGTATAAATTATAAAAAGCAATTAAGATCTCTATTTTCAAATGGAAGAGACGTTAATAAAATGATTCTCAACTTTTACTGATATATAAAAAGAAAAAAATACTGCTAGCATCTTAAAAAAGGTAATTCAGCCCCCTTTATCCCATACAGCATAAAGGACACAAAATATTGACTTTCAAACCTAATAAAACAAACGCATGAAATAAGTAAATCTATCAGATTTACAAAAAAATTATAAGCAATACTAGAACACCAACAAACTACCTAAAACCAGATAAAAAGAGAGTCATGAAAAATGAGATGATCCCCAAAATACTGAAAAAACTTTCTTTCTTAATTTTCATAAAAGTTATTCCATATTTTTCGTCAATATTGTAGATCACAACCATATTTATATTTTAAGTAATTATATTTACTCTATATTAGTAACAAATAATTCTCTTTGAACGAAATTTTTAGCAATATTCACATAACTGTCTTCAATTTGTGCAAAATAAATAATAATAATAAAGAATTAATCAAATTCTTGAAAGAAAAGGAATAGAGAAACTTACTAAAAAATTGCATTTTTAAAATACCAACTTAAGTAAGCACATTGAAAAAATAACGCCATGAAAACTGATATTGAATGATAAATTCATCAACCGATCACTTTAATCGCAAAATATTAATCTATAATAATAATTTATTGTTTTGCATGTTGAATGAGAAAGCTGACGATTATAAAACTCTCTTAATTTTAACTCTGTTTATATTGAATCAATCAAATTTCTTCACTTGCAAATCACAAACGAGATCGGTGTGTGTGTGTAAACACACTTGAAGAAAGGAAAATATTACTTATGAGGTATTTTAACTAACAAGCGCTGTTAACACAGTATTGAAAACTAGCAAAGTGAATGATGATACCCATTTTTACTTTAAAAGTGTAAATATGGTGGAACACAATAGATTTTATATTATAAAGCTTTACCGTTATACTATTCACGGGCGCCGTTGCAAAATAGGCTTGGATACCTTGAGAAATGTTTCTTTAAAACAAAAGCGTCAATGTGCAACACAATGGCGTTCTGTTTATTATGTATCCAACGGTGTTTCTTACTGAATCATCTTATAAACTGCTCTATGAGATTACAAATTTATCTTACGTGAATTCTTCCCTTTATATTTATTTTTTCTCATGAACACTAAAATCTGTTAAGACACTATCCAAAGTAAAATCAATCAACAAATATTTCTATTCTTTTGTAATATACAGATAATTGAATAGAATTCCTGATTGCAACAAAAGTCTGTACTATTGTAATAATAGAAATACTTTGATCATCCTCGCTCTATAATAAAAAAAGAATATGTAATTTACAGAAAAAATTACATTTTTAATAAATAATGAAAAATAATTTTTTCATTATTTATGTGAAGTATTTAATATGCATAAATATTTACTTATTAAAAAATGATAATATACATCAGAAATACTTACAAAAGACAACTATCTTGAGAAAGATTGCCTAATATTACAGAAAAGTTGCGTTGGCATTGCTCAATAAAAGCTTCTCTATTTTTAACAAAGCTCTCATTTTTATGCATCCATATGTGATGTAAAAAGACGCCTATTTGCGTTTCTCTTATAGATAGATTAAATAGTGACAGCACCTTCGATCACTTTGTCTATGTTAACTTCTCTTTTAGGCAATAATTTATGGTATCTAACAGGCCTTTTCTCGCTCTTTTACCTTTGGGCGCACACGAATATCACGGAGAGCACCTTCCTTTCGAAACCGACTGGATTATTGCTGAAGCTTTTGCAAAAGCCCTCACTTTACAAACAAAAGAGCAGTTTCATATCGCACTTTTACCGGTTGAAAAGATTGGCTATTCTATAGAACATATGGATGTTACAGGTACACAAACTCTTACCTTTTCCGATGCGATTAAGCGATGGATAAAGATTGGTGAAAACTGTTATCACAAAGGGATCAACCGTCTTCTTCTTCTCAATGCTCACGGAGGCAATTCACCTTTAATGAGCATCGTTATCACCGAATTACGAAGGCGCCTTTCCATGCTCGCTGTAGCAACAAGCTGGAGCCGTTTTGGTTTACCACAAGGTCTCATAGAGCCGTCTCAACAACATCTTGATATCCATGGAGGCTTTATCGAAACCTCTCTCATGCTCTATTTAGCACCAGAAAAAGTCCATATGGAAAAGGCAAAAAATTTTCATAATAAACAAGCGGATATGATTGCCAATTATCGATATTTACGTGCTTATGGTCCTCATGCCTTTGGTTGGACAATGCGAGATCTGAACACGCAAGGTGCGGCAGGAAACGCAAGCAAAGCAACACCACAAGCCGGTGAAGCAATCTTTTCTCATGTTCTGTCTCAGCTTCGTGATTTACTTGATGATATCAATCGATTTAACATAAACACATGGCAATAAAGAACAATAAAAGGTCTCTCCATGGAAACGACACACCCAAAAAAACTTCCCGTTACGGTTCTCACAGGCTATCTTGGTGCTGGAAAAACCACCCTTCTCAACCGCATTCTCAGTGAAAATCATGGCAAACGTTATGCCGTCATTGTCAATGAATTTGGTGAAATTGGTATTGATAATGACCTGATCATTGAATCAGACGAAGAAATTTATGAAATGAATAATGGCTGTGTTTGCTGCACCGTACGTGGTGATCTCATTCGCATTCTGGAAAGTCTGATGCAACGTTCTCATCGATTTGATGCGATCATTATAGAAACGACAGGGCTTGCTGATCCCGTTCCTGTAGCACAGACCTTTTTCATGGATGATACTATCCATGAAAAAACAGCTCTCGACAGTGTCATAGCGGTCGTTGATGCAAAGCATTTTCCCTCTCAACTGAAAACAAGTCGTGAAGCTGAAGATCAAATTGCCTTCGCGGATATTATTCTTTTAAATAAGATTGATCTTGTCACCCAACAAGAACGCAGCCATGCTGAATCCCTTATTCTCGCCATTAATCCTCGTGCTATAATTTACGCAACAGAGCGCGTTAACATCCCTGTTGATAAACTCCTCGATCGTGGCTTCTTTGATCTCCAACGCACTTTAGATAATGATCCCCATTTTCTTGACCATCATCACGCAGATCATGTATGTGGTCCCGATTGTAATCATGATCATGACCATCATCACGCATCCCCCATTCATGATATTACCATCACTTCTGTAAGTTTAAAAACAGATGTTCTGCAACCAGAAAAGTTTTTCCCTTGGATCCAGCAGGTTACACAGCAACAAGGACCTGATATATTGCGCCTTAAAGGCATTATCGCCTTTCAAGGAGACGATGATCGTTACGTCATTCAAGGAATACATATGCTTCTTGAGGGACAACATCAACGCCCATGGCGTGAAGATGAAAAACGAGAAAGTCGCCTTGTTTTTATAGGACGCTCTCTTGATGCTGAAAAATTAAAAACTGGTTTTGAAAATTGCGCATAAGTGAGTGATAATGCCAAACATTACCCATTATGATCTCAAAAGTTACTGCCTTTCCTGCGGTTTTATAGGCAATAAACCAGCCTTTGTTTCCGTAGAAGGTTTCATTGTTTTTTTTAATCCAGCCCCACAAATCGTTGAAGTTCACCAAGGAATAATTTCAAGCCATTTTTCCCATGACAATACCGCGATCATCACCGGTGGAGAAGATGGAAAAGTCTGTCAAACAACCGCAGCAGATCACACGGAAGTGTTAAGCCAAAAAGAACGCAAATGGATAAACAACGTTGCTTTTGGTCCACAAAAAGCTTTTGCTTTTTCCTCCTCACGTCTCGCATTTGCGCATGTTGGAAAAGAACGACAAGAGCTCACACATGAACGTAGTGTAGAAGGACTCGCTTTTGCCCCAAAGGGTTTACGACTTGCCGTTGCCCATTACAATGGAGTCACTCTTCATTGGTTATCAACGCAAATATCTCCCACCACATTGGTATGGAAAGGAGCTCATTGTGGCGTCACCTTTTCACCAGACAACCGCTATGTCATTTCCACGATGCAAGAAAACGCCTTACACGGTTGGCGTCTCACTGATAATCAACATTTACGGATGAGTGGCTACCCAAGCAAAGTCAAAAGCTGGTCTTGGAGCGCAAAAGGAAAATGGCTAGCAACATCAGGTGCCTCTGCCGCAATTGTTTGGCCCTTTCATACAAAAGACGGCCCCATGGGAAAAACACCTCTAGAACTAGGCACACGAGCAAATGCGCTTGTTAGCACCGTTTCATGCCACCCAAACAAAGAAATTGTAGCAATAGGCTTCAATGATGGAATGATTTTAGCGGCACATTTTCATGATGGAAAAGAAGTCCTTCTAAAAGGTTATGGGAAAAGCGCTATCTCAGCACTTAACTGGGATCAAGCAGGGCAAAACCTCTCCTTCGGTAGCGAAAATGGTGAATGTGGTATAATCAAGATCACTGATTAAATTAAGCACCCAAAAGCGCAATCATCGCCGATAAAGAATGCCCACACAATCCTCCAGAAATCTTATCCCCTTGCATCTCTAGAGCTCTCAGAAATCCTATCTCCCTAATCTCCCCCCCCAAAGTCTCCTAAAATCTTCGTAATCATTAAATCTTCTCTTTTCTTTTCCTTCCCCCCTTTAGACAAGAAAATACCTTAGACATGTTTTTTGACCTTTTAACATTGCTACCCCCATACAAGAATAAAAACATCACCCCTAAGACCGAAAACCCCACTCCCTATCAACATCTATATAGGCTACATACTTCCACAAAAGCATTTTTCTTAAAAATTCGGCAAAAAATAGCTGATATCATCATTAAAACAACGATTTATTCCTACGATCAGAAGAATGGAATTCAACACTATTTTCCTAAATAAAATTTTTTTGATTTCCCTCTCTAAAGAGCAAGGTTGCCTACTAGCAGCCTTCTAAACTGCAGTTTTTTTCCTAGAAAATTCCATCTAATAATCATTTCATAGAGTTTCTATCACCGTCTTCTGTTCCGGTATCTCCTTCATCTCCAGATTTTGTCCCCACTCCTTCTGCCCCTGTTGAACCTGCACGTCCTTCTGTACCAATTGTTCCAGAGGACCATTCTTTTGTGCAACCTATGCCTGCACCGTTTGTTCCAGTTGAAG
>NZ_JBHIOE010000013.1:0-39272 GCF_042195335.1 Bartonella sp. CL25QHWL
GAGGATTTAGAAGCATTCAAAACATTATTAGAGATGATTAGCGAAGCGCAAAGAAAAGAAAATGCTACTGTTGTAGACAAATGTTAGAAAATCCTATTCCCTAACTTTTATTTACGCGTCCCGTACTTTAAAAAAGATATATAAAATCAATTATCTATATAGATAAAAAGAGGTCTTGTTATTTCTAGCAATAAGAATAGTATTAATCAGTTAGTTTTTATAAACTTTAAAACATTGCGACAAAAAGAAAAAGTTTGACTCAGTCGATGGAGAATTGCGCTTTTCTCATATTCTAGAGGACGAACCTGAAGTGCTACGCTGGACATGAAACCATGTCCCAGTTTTCTTATAATAGACTACCAAGAAGGCCATACTTACGAACCATATTTTATTGTTGAAACAGAAAAAGTTCCATATTTGTGCGAGATAAAGCGTGATGTCTCTCTTTATTCGTTGAGATATAACATATTTGTAGCATGAAGAGTAAATTTATTAAAATCATGATAAGAGGGAAATAGGAACCTTATAGGTGTATCATCATAGGATTAAGTCGTTTTGTTGAGAGCTATTTCTATTTTTGCCAAAAGGTTTTTGATATATTTATTATTATTTCGTAATAGTGGATGTACTTTATTTTTTATGTGCAAGAAAGCTGATTGATTGTGTAAAATAGCGTTCAAAAATTACATTATTCTTATCCTGTTAAGGACATTTTTTCTAGTGAGGGTTTTGCAATTGCAATGCTCTTTTTCTCATTCTAAATTTTGGTTAGAAAAAGCGTATAGAGGTGTTATTTTAAATTTAAGATATGCATCTTCCATTGTTGGTGTTACTGTTGTAAAAAATGATATTTTATTTGATACGCATAAAGTGTTACCAAGAAGATCGATGTATAGATAAAATTTAGATTGTTACAATATCTTGAAAAAGCAATGGGTAAATAATTGATAATTGTGCTACGAAAGTTGTTAGATGGGCGTGTATCAGCAATTCTTAATAAAAAATTTTTTCTTGATAGTAGTTTTTTTTCAAAATACTGCTCTTTTTATGCAAATCTTATGTTGGTAAGCTATGCAGTTTTCACGGGAACAGGATAATGCATTGAAGGCTGTTGCCGCGTGGTTGAAGGAAGGGCGTTCTCCTCTTTTTCGCCTTTTTGGCTATGCGGGGACGGGTAAGACGACGCTTGCGCGCTATTTTGCAGAAACAGTTGATGGTTCTGTTCAGTTTGCTGCTTTTACAGGGAAGGCGGCGCAGGTTTTACGTTCTAAAGGTGCAAGCAATGCTTGTACGATTCATTCGCTGATTTATTGTCCACGTGGTGAAGAGGAAGTTTCCGATGAAATAACAGGAAAAAAGTCTATCGCTCCAACATTTACATTAAATCGAAGAAGTGCTGCTGCACAAGCTAAACTCATTATTGTTGATGAGTGTTCGATGGTCGATGAAAAATTGGCGCGTGATTTAATGAGTTTTCGGACGCCAATTCTTGTTCTTGGTGATCCAGGCCAATTGCCTCCTATATCAGGTGGAGGATTTTTTTCCAGTGGAGAACCAGATTTTCTTCTTTCAGAAATTCATCGGCAAGCGCGAGATAATCCGATTATACGTCTTGCTATGGACGTGCGTGAAGGACGCGATATTGCTTATGGTGACTATGGTGAAGCCCGTGTTGTTACACGTAAAGAGGTCAATCAACAATTGGTTTTGGATGCTGATCAGGTATTGGTGGGGGTTAATCGTACGCGCTACCTTTATAATCAGCGTTTGCGTGTGTTAAAAGAATTTACAGCAGATTATCCGCAAGCAGGAGATAAGCTGGTGTGTTTGCGAAATGATCCTATTAAAGGTTTGTTGAATGGCTCTTTATGGAAGGTGATGACTTCACAGAAGGAGACAGTTAAACCGAGTATTAATCTTCTTGTTAAACCAGAAGAAAGTGAGCGTAGGGTAGCAAAGATTAAACTTTTAAAAGCAGCGTTTGAAAACCCTGATCAAGAAATTTCATGGCAATTAAAAAAGCGATATGATGATTTTGATTATGGGTATGCATTAACGGTTCATAAGGCGCAAGGTTCTCAATGGAATAATGTCGTTTTGTTTGATGAAAGTTTTGCATTTCGTGATATGTATGCGCGCTGGCTTTATACGGGAATTACGCGCGCAGCAGAACGTTTAATGATTGTTCGATAGAAAAAAATATGTATATCATCTAAGTTTCAGATGGAAAATGCCTTTTTTCTATCTTGTTACACACTATAAAAAAATGGAAATGGGCATGGCGGTAAAACTTTCGGTTAATCTTAATGCTGTTGCTGTTTTGCGTAATCGACGTAATCTTCCGTGGCCAAGTATAACGAATATTGGGCATATAGCGCTTGCTGCTGGAGCAGCAGGTTTGACGGTTCATCCACGCCCTGATGAAAGGCATATTCGTTTTGCGGATTTGCCAGATATATACTGTTTAATCAAGAACGCTTTTCCTACAGCTGAGTTTAATATTGAAGGTTATCCCAGTGATCAATTTTTAGATATCGCTGAAAACTACGCGGATCAGATTACCCTTGTTCCTGATGATCCAGATCAGTCAACGTCTGATCATGGTTGGAATTTTGCTCATGATGCAGAATTTTTAGCACCTATTATTCAGAATTTAAAAAAAAGAAAGATTCGTGTATCCCTTTTTGCTAACCCTACTGTCGATGGTCTTGATATTGCTAAAGCAATGGGTGCTGATCGTGTGGAATTTTACACGGGACCTTACGGTGGTGCATTTCAGGACAAAATAAAACAAGTTCAAGAGCTCAATAAACTTGTTTTAGCAGCAAGAAGAGCAAAAGAGTTGCAGTTAGGTATGAATGCAGGGCATGATCTAACAATTATGAATCTTCCTGCTCTTGTCAAAAAGATTCCTTGGCTTGATGAAGTTTCTATTGGCCATGGGCTTATTGCTGATGCGTTGGAGTATGGAATGCATGAGACTGTTCAGCGTTTTATCCGATTATTATCGTAATCTTTTTTTCTCTATAAAAATTGGAAGAGAAATTTTTATAGAGGTTTGTCAATTTATCTTAAAAAACAATTTTATACATGTTGAGATAAGTAGCACTATTAGCATACATTATAAAATATTCTATTTTCCTCTGTTTATTGGTAGCTTTCTATTTTTTGTGTTTTTTAGGGTATGAAATGCTTTTTGATATACCATCCATTATGAGGAAATTTTACCAAATCTACTTACTATAATTTCTTTGAAGGGAGAAGAAATAGGGTTTTGAAAGTATTTCCATTATAAAGGAGTGCGTAGGATTTTAATGGATCAATACACAAATTTTCTTGATATTTGAGCTCATTTTCGGGTTATCTGTAAATAGTATAACGTAAAATCTCCTTATGAGTAAGCTTAATGCAATAGGAGCTGTTAAATAGAATGATGATATCGACTTGTAGCTTTATGAAGTAAAGAGAGTGGTGTGCAATAAATCTTAGACTATTATAGGGGATTCTTGAAAAGGGCTCGAGCATATTAAAATTTTTTTATAAGGCGCCATAAATGGATAACATAATGGCCGTATGGGGGTGTTCTTTTTTGCGTGAGAAGCGTGGATATTAAAGAACGTAAAAAGTAAAAACATCCTCTCTATTATTCTAAAGATATTGTTGTATATGCTTTTGAAGGTTGTATTAAAACAATACTTGTTATTTTGTAATTTTTCTTGCTATCCATATTGATTTGGTTCATGTTAAAAATTGTATGTTGTATCTTAATTTTTAGAATATAGCGTTTTGTTGCACGATAGAAGAGTAGAATATTAGCTAAATTTTCTTTAGAAATCTTATTTTGTGTAATTATTATTTTTGTAGAATAGCAGTTGAAGTTATTTGGGGATCTGTATATGTTTTAGGAATGTTTGGGGATTACAGTTTTTTCTATGCAATATGTAAACTTTAAAATTATTCAATTGCTGTGTTTTTATAAGCGGTGTTTTTTGTCTTTATAAGTGTGTGATGCACTAAAGATAATGTTTCTTATTTAATAAAAATAATCTGAAATCCAGTTTAAATAGAGAAAGAAGGAATTTTTTTATGCGTGTTTATTATGATCGTGATGCGGATGTTAATCTCATTAAAGGGAAAAAAGTAGCCATTGTTGGTTATGGTTCTCAAGGGCGTGCGCACGCTTTAAACTTGAAAGATTCCGGTGTTAAAAATGTGCAAATAGCTTTGCGTTCAGGGTCGGAAACAGTTAAAAAGGCTATGGCCGATGGTTTTGAAGTGGTGAGTGTTGCTGAAGCAGCAAAATGGGCAGATCTCATCATGATGGCAACACCAGATGAATTGCAAGCTGATATTTATAAGGAACATATTCATGATCATTTATGCGACGGGGCAGCAATTGCTTTTGCTCATGGTTTAAGTATTCATTTTGGCTTGATTGAACCTAAAAAAAACGTTGATATTGTGATGATCGCTCCTAAAGGTCCAGGTCATACAGTTCGTAATGAATACCAACGGGGTTGTGGTGTTCCTTGTTTAATAGCGGTGGCGCAAGATGCTTCAGGGCATGCACATAATGTAGCATTGTCTTATGCATGTGGACTTGGTGGTGGACGTGCTGGGGTGATTGAAACAACATTTAAAGAAGAGTGCGAAACTGATCTTTTTGGTGAACAAGCGGTTCTTTGTGGTGGTCTTGTTGAATTGATTCGAGCAGGTTATGAAACACTAACGGAAGCAGGTTATGCACCGGAAATGGCTTATTTTGAGTGTTTGCATGAGGTTAAACTGATTGTTGATCTCATGTATGAAGGGGGCATTGCAAATATGAATTATTCGATTTCTAATACAGCTGAATGGGGTGAATATATGTCTGGTCCACGTGTGATTACGGATAAAACCAGAGCAGAAATGAAACGTATATTGAAAGATATTCAAACGGGTAAATTTACATCGAATTGGATTCAAGAATATAAAGCTGGTGCTGCTCATTTTAAAAGTATGCGGCGTTTAAATGATAATCATCCTATTGAAGAAGTTGGTAAAAAACTTCGTTCTATGATGCCTTGGATAAAATCGAATGCTTTGGTTGATAAAGAGCGTAATTGAAGATTCTACAGAGATATTTTGTCAATAGCTTTTATAATTTTATAGATAAATATCAAAAAAGGGTAACTTTAGTTACCCTTTTTTATATGTTTTTTGTAATATAAGCTTTATTTTTTAATTTTTTGCATAATTCTTTTTCCCAAAAAGAAAGTATACAATTCCTAAAAATATGAACCATGCTGGAGTGTATTTTAAAGCTATGGCAGTGTCAGCTTCTAATGACAATAAATAGATAATGAATGCAAAGAAAACAAGAAGCGCCCAACACATAACAACACCTCCTGGCATTTTATAAGGAGAGACAGTATGCTGGAGAGGACGATTGCGGCGATAGATGATATAGCTGATCAAAATGATAGACCATACAAATATAAACAAAGTTGCGGCAATTGTCGTAACAATTGTAAAAGCAGCTATGAGTGTTTGAGATAACGATACAACGGCATAACCAAATAAGATGCATATACATGAAAAGAATAATGCGTTGGCTGGAACGTGGTTACGAGAAAGTTTTCCTAAAAATTTAGGAGCACCTTTTTGTGTTGCTAGCCCATATATCATACGGCTGGTAGAAAAAATTCCACTATTTGCTGAAGATGCGGCAGCTGTGAGGACAACAAAGTTCATCAAACCTGCAGCAGTTGGAATACCAATAAGTGCATACATTGTTACAAATGGGCTTTTTTCTGGACTGATTTGATCCCACGGCGTCACAGACATAATCACAAGAAGAGAGAATATATAAAAGAATACAATGCGGATTGGTATTGAATTAACAGCCTGTGGTAAAGCTTTTTGAGGCTCTTTTACTTCAGCAGCAGCTGTTCCAGCGAGTTCAATGCCAACAAAAGCAAAAATAACAATTTGAAATCCAGCAAAAAAGCCTGTAATTCCTCGCGGAAAAATATTCCCACCGTTCCATATATGGCTAAGAGAAGCAACCGTACCGTTTGGAGAAACAAAACCGGTAAAGATCATATAAAATCCTACAACGATTAGGACTAGAATTGCTACGATTTTGATAAAACCAAACCAAAACTCAAGTTCGCCAAATAGTTTTACGGCGACGAGGTTAAGAATTAAAAAGGACATAAGACCAATTATAACAGGAATCCACGGATTGAGTTCAGGCCACCAAAAGTGTGTGTAAGTGACAATAGCAATAATTTCAGCAGTTCCAGTGACAATCCAACACAACCAATATGTCCAGCCGATAAAGAATCCGGCACATGGCCCTAGAAGATCGGTTGAGAAGTCAATAAAAGATCGGTATTGTGTATTAGAAAGCAGTAACTCTCCCATAGCACGCATGACAAAGTATAGAGCACAACCAATAATTGCATAAACGAGTAGAATTGAGGGGCCTGCTACACTGATTGTTTTTCCTGATCCCATGAAGAGACCTGTTCCAATCGCTCCACCAAGGGCTATAAGTTGTATGTGTCGGTTATGTAGTCCACGTTGCAATTTCTTCTTAGGTTTTTTTTCTAAATTTTGTTTGTTCATTTTGGGGGAGTTCTCCTTAGTTATTTTTAAATAAAAATTACCCTAAAAAAGGTAATTCCTTCTATCGGAACACGCTATGGTTAAGGAGTAAAGGAATTTTTTTCTATTACTATATGTGAATAAAGCAAAAACATTATTAACTAATGGAATAATTATTTTATATATAAGAAACAAAAGATAAATTGTATTATATTTTTTTGATTTTTTATGTTTTATACATAAGTTATATATATAATATATAATATAATTTATATTATATATTATATATAGTTGTATATAAATAATAATTTATATTTATGTATATTTATTTATAGTAATTTATTGTATAAATATCTTTATATTTAAAATTATTTATTAATGTAGATTTTTATATATAGAAAAATATAAATAAAATTGTAAATTTATTAAATATAAAACTTTATATATAAAGAAAATAAGTTTAAGTAGTTAAACTATTATTTAAAATATGAAAAAACATATTTAAAATTTATCTTTAAGTATTTATATTTAAAATTTATTACAAATAGAAAAATATTTTCATAGAATCTTTTTTTATTGCAGATAGCTATTAAGATATATTCTGTTTAGAGCTATATTTTTAATTTTGATAAAAAATTGAATATAAATTTTTTTGGGGGGGGAAGTTTTAGATAAAATCTCATGTTTTATTAGTAAACAATGTCAGTGAAGTTTATAGAGAATTCTTTACAGAATAGCTCGTTCTTATCCTATTATACAGTAAAGTACTGTTGTGTAGAGTAGTGATATAAAGCATATAACATTTTACACATTAAGTATTTTTAGAATGGGTGGTGGTGTTCAGGGCAGGGCTAGCCCATAGAGCCTTATGTAGGTGAACCATATAAATGATCAGCAGCATTCCCCCTTAATAAGCCGGATTGTTTACAAACCGGTGCCGGTAGGAATCGTCGTTTTTTGATGTTTGGGGAGGAGGTTAAGCAGAAAAAGGGTAATTAAAATTACCCTTTTTTGAGATGTTTTTATGTATAGACTTTATTTGTTACCTTGAGTTATTTTTTTCTTTACAAACATAAAATACATTATACCCAAGAAAACAAACCAGAATATACTATATTTTAAGGCTAGTAGAGTATCAGCTTCTAATGTCAACAAATAGAGCATGAAAACAAAGAAAACTAAAATTATCCCACACATGACAACACCTCCTGGCATTTTATAAATGGATTCAGCGTGTAGATGAGGGCGATTGCGACGATACACAATATAGCTAACCAAAATTACAGACCATACGAATAAAAATGCAATAGCTGAAATGCTTGTCACAATTGTAAAAGCACTTATGAGGCTTGGAGAGAGTGAGGCAATTGTATACCCTATTAAAATACATAAACAGGAAAAGAATAGAGCATTGGCTGGAACATGGTATCTGGAAAGTTTACCTAAAATTGGAGGGGCACCTTTTTGTGTTGCAAGCCCATATATCATACGGCTGGTAGAAAAAATACCACTATTTGCTGAAGAGGCAGCTGAGGTGATAACGACAAAGTTCACCAAGCCAGCAGCTATCGGAATGCCTGCAAGCCAAAACATCGAGACAAAGGGGCTTTTATCTGGAACAATTTGATCCCAAGGTGTGACAGACATAATTACAGCGAGAGAAAAAATGTAAAAGAGTACAATACGGACCGGTATTGCATTAATTGCTTTGGGGAGAACTTTTTTAGGTTCTTTTACTTCAGCAGCGGTTGTTCCAGCAATTTCTATACCAACAAAAGAAAAAATGGCAATTTGAAATCCAGCAAAAAAACCTGTCATTCCTCGCGGAAAGATATTTCCATCGTTCCATACGTGATTGAGAGAAGCAACCGTACCATTGGGAGAGGTAAAGCCCGTAACGATCATATAAAATCCCACAACAATTAATGCTAAAATTGCGACGACTTTGATAAGACCAAACCAGAATTCAAGTTCACCGAATAGTTTCACGGCAAAGAGGTTAAAGATTAAAAAGACACTAATGCAGGTAAAAACGGTAAACCATGGATTGAGTGTTGGCCACCAAAAGTTCATATAAGTGATGATGGCAATAATGTCAGCAGCTCCAGTTACAACCCAGCTCAACCAATAGCTCCAGCCAACAAAGAAAGCTATTCCCGGTCCTAGCATATCGGTTGAAAAATCAATAAGAGATCGGTATTGTGAATTAGAAAGCAACAATTCTCCCATAGCACGCATGACAAAGTATAGAGCAAAACCGATAATAGCATAAACGAGTATGATGGAAGGACCTGCTACACTAATTGTTTTTCCTGCCCCCATGAAGAGACCTGTTCCAATAGCACCACCAATGGCTATAAGTTGTACATGTCGGTTGTGTAGTCCACGCTGCAACTTATTCTGAGAATTATCTTTTAAATTTTGTTTGTAGCTCATTTTTTGGGGGTTCCCTTTAATTATTTTGAGATTAAATTACACTAAAAAAGCATTATTTCGTATCGAAGCATGATATAAATGAGGTGTAAAGGAAAAAAACGTTTTTTATGATTTTGTGTGGATAAAGAAAAGAATATGTTTTAGGAATATGCTTTTGAAAAAAGAGAATGTTGTCCTCTTAAATAACGTAACAGATATTTGAATAGGGAGCTTTTTTTGTTATTAATAACAAATAAATTGTTCATTAAAAGACGTGGGGCTTTTAAAATTATTTCAGAAAGTTGTCAGGAGTTTTTATAATTTTTTGAAACTTATTATTTGTAATCAGTGCATTATTTATTATTATTCATAATGGTGAGAGTTTTACTTTTTGCTCAAATAGCACTCGAGAGTTCTCATCTTAGTTTAAGAAACAATTTTTAATGGAAAATTAAAATGATTTTTAAAATCATTTTTTTGTTTGTATGGTGCTATCATAAATCAAAAAGTTACTTTTGTTTCATAAACGAAAAGAGGAATATCATAGCTTATTTTTTTAAAAGTGATGAATAAGGATTTTGTTTAGATATTGGTAACATTTTATAAAATGTTGCGAGAAACTCACATTGTTTACACAAACGTCCTTGAGAGTATGATAAAGAAATGCAACGTAATTCAGTTATATAAAGAAAAAAAGAACTGGGGATTGTATAAGCTCTGTTAGAGATTGAGCTATTCATAGTGAGAGACAGAATCAGGAAAAGATTGCTCTATTAACTTTACAATTTGTTATCAAAAGATAAAACTATCCAAAGAAAATGAAAAAAGAAAACAGAGATAAAACTGTTCCTGTCGCAATGTTAATCGAGTCTTTTACCCGCTGCTTTTTTAAGGCGGTACTGGCAAATGATATAAAAATGGTCATTAAAGTAAACCATGCAAAGATGTTGAAAGAATGTATTGTGACAAGTTCAAAACCTTTTTTAATGCTACCTCCAGAAGCTAAGAATTTTGGAAAAGCTGCTATGTAAAATATAGATACTTTGGGGTTTAGTATTTGTGTCAGAAAACCGTCCATATAGCTGGTTAAAAGCTTTGTTTCACTCGTAGCATGCTTTTCATTCGTTGAACTTCTTTCTTTTGAATTTAAGCTGTGTATTCCAGATTTAATTGATTTAAAGCCCATGTATAATAAATAGCTGCTACCTATGAGTTTTACTAAAAAAAACAGCGTTTTGTTGTTGAGAATGAGCGCTGATACACCTAGGTGTGGAAAATGCCCCATGCACATATGTTGCTGTACACAATCCTAAAACGTTTACAAATGCGTTCTTTCTTCCCAATCTCGTTGCATTATCGATGATAAGGGCCATATTCGGCCTCGGTGAGATGACTAAAAAAAATGAAACAATGAAAAAGGTCAGTATTTGATGATTCATTTTACTTTTAGCTCTGAAATTAATTGATTTTCGAGATACAATTCTATTCTGTCAAACTGAGAAAGTTTTCCGACACCCTGTGGAGTGCCTGTGTATATGAGATCACCACGTCTTAGCTGAATGTAGTGACTTAAAAATGAGATTATCTTCTCAAAGTTAAAGATCATATTTTTCGTATTGCCAACTTGTCTTGTTTCGCCATTTAACTTCATTGCAAAGGTTATTGGGTTGTTTATTTTTTCCTTGTTTATGAAGTCAGAGACGTATGCGGCGCCTTTAAATCCTTTCGATAAAAGCCAAGGAAGCTTTTTTTCTTTCAGTTTTGTTTGCAAATCCCGCGCTGTGAGATCAAGACCTATTGCTACGGCATCATAGCATTCTTCTGCTTCTTCCTCCATGATCATGAAAGCGTCCTTTGAGATTTTGAGCACAATTTCGGTTTCAAAATGTATTTCTTTGGAAAAATTAGGGAGATAAATTTCATTGCCTAAAACGAGTGAACTTTTTGGCTTGCTAAAGATAACGGGTTCATCTTCAACAACATTACCTAGTTCATGAACATGTTCAACATAATTGTATCCAACACAGTAGATGTCATTTATCATGGGAGCCCTCCAAATTTTTCATTTTCTCTTTGTATAGGCAAGAGAAAACTTTGCAAACAACATTTTTTCTTATATCGCGTTTTGCGTTTTCTGAAAAAGAAGCATTGTGTGGGGTGATGACTAACCATGATGACAGTTCTTCGCATTGGCTCTCTTTTGAAGAGTGCCCAATCTTATAGTCTTTGAGATTATTTTAATTTTGATTGCCAATTTCCTGAAATGATTTTATTACTTAAAGAGTGATTTTGGTCGTCTACGCAGCGATCAGTAGGGGTTGAAAGCCCTAAAGTTCGATCATAAATGAGCCCACTCTGTGGGTGTCTCGGAATTATGGGATATTTTTCTATGTCTAGGTGCGATGAGCACTAAAAGTAAAAAAAAGCTCACTCGAACTCAGTACTTTCAGGCTCTCGGAATACTAATGCGAGGGTGCTTGCACTCAGCGGGGGGAGCTTAAGAGTGAAAAGCAAAAGGCTACATTTTAACGACATTTCTATAGGCAAAAAATTCGCTTTCAAAGAACAATGCTGGGAATGTCTCAAAAGCAATTAGGGCATCAATTAGGGGTAACTTTTCAACAAATCCAAAAGTATGAGAAAGTCTCTGAGGGTTTAAAAGAAGCAGACCGTGGCAAACTTATTATGGCATTTGAAACGGAGAAGATTTTTACCATCTTTAAGATAGCAGAACAAATAACCAGAACTGGCAAGCGTGTTTTGTTTTTCGTGCCTTTTCTGACTTTGATGTCACAAACGATAAGAGAATGGACACGCTATACAGAAGTGCCGTTTCGTTCCTTTGCGGTGTATTCTGATACATAAGTTGGCAAGCGTCGAAAAACAAAGATGCTGTTGTCGAATTCGATGTTTCAGATCTTGCTCTATCAGCTACCAACTGATGTTCAAAAGCTTTGAAAAAAACAAATAAAGTCTTAGCGAATGCAATGACCGTGGTGTTTGCTACTTACCAATTAATCCAAGTGATTGCGGATGCGCAAAAGAAATACGGTTTACCAGAATTTGATCTGATCATTTGTGAAGCAGTACAGGCTAAGGCAGTAAGGTAGAACCTTTGGTTGTAGAAGCCAAGGAAGTAGCTGAGACTGCGAAGTCGACAGCGGAAGAAGCGAAGAGTGTTGCGGAGCAAGCAAAGGAAGAAGCTGATACGACGAAGCAAGGGCTTGGAGAGGTCAAGAGTTCATTAGACACGGTGACAGCAACGACAAATTCTGCGAATACAGCCGCCTCTGAGGCAAAAGTGTTAGCGGAAGAAGCGAAGAGTGCATTGACAGAAGTTCAAGAGAAGGCACAGAGGAACAGTGACAGTCTTTCTGAACTTCAAAGTAAGGTAGGTTCTCTTTCCACTAATTTTTTAGAGAATGTGCGTTTTAATCAACCTGACAGAATTCTGGAAGCCGATTCACACAATAGAAAAGGTCTTGTGATCAATGCAGGGGCGTGTTTTCGCTTTTATCGTGGCGGTGAGAATGGGGATAGGTCCATCTTTTACCGCATTCCAGTGCGTGGAAGTGCGTCTTTTGAAGAATATATTGAAGCAGGAAAGGATTATTATATATATCGTCCTAAAAGATCAGACGAATGAGATAGCCCTTAAGCTTTCGCAAAATCCGACGGCTCCTGATGGCTATACAGAGGATAATTCTCAAAAGATTGGCGGATTTCATACGCTTTGTGCGGATGTTGGTGAGATTGAAGGTCATCTCTTATCGGGTTATCAAGCAGGGGATATTTTGCCTAATTCTGTTTGGTGTTTAAATCACCGTCCACGTAGTGACCCAGAGGGAATGGTTTACAATCCGTGGCATAATATTTGGGTTGATATTTATCTTCAATCAGGGACAGGTGTAAATGCAAAGTCGGCATATGGTGTTCCGATTACGACCAATCGTAGCTATGCAGATCATGCCTTTGATTTTTGGTCTGTTAATAAGAGATTTTTGACGAGTGATGAGTTTTCGCCAAGTATGTATGGAAGTAATCAAGCAACCAGTATTGTCGGCAATCAAGCGCCTTCTCTTAAGACGTCTGGAGGACACGTTGATACAAACAATAGACGGATGATTTCGCATATCGGTTGTGAGGATGGTGCGGTTATGTTTGGCAATATTTGTCTGGTTGTTATCCAGTGACTAAATGGCATACAGGGGAGCAAGGAAGCAGTTTACGTGTAGACATAAATGTTATGTTGGGAGGAGGCGATTGGACTGGTGGCTCTAACAATGATCATCTTGTACGGAATTTTGCGCATTCTCGTTATGTAGAAGATGAAAAAATAGGCGCCCGTGGATGTAGCGAGCCACTTTATTATAATTAGCGCGAGATTGATTAGAACATCATTTTATCCAGCCCCACTTTTGTGGGGCTTTTTTTATGGAGCGTCAGATGAGAAAGATATCGAAAGAAGGATTGGCACTTCATCTTGAAGTTTTAAAATCAAAGCTTTTTCTACTAAACTCATGATGTCAACCAGAGCAGTACAATCTTATCACTCATATTTTCATGTCTAGAAAATTGAGATAATGCCATCCATAAATCGCATAAGAAGTTAGTATTTACCTTCATTGCACACCTCCATGGATTCGTTCTCTCAAACATGCCAATCCTTTAGGTGTGATTTTTGTTGAAGGCAGCACCTTTTCTGTTCCATCCGGTTTTTGAATGGTGATGGCAGAACAGTCTATGAAGCCTTTTTTGCTTTTAGTGCTAATTCTGAAATAACATGGTCTTTCTGCTCAATTTGATTTTGTAGATGATTTAAGGCGCCAAGTAATACTTCGGGTTTGGAGTAATCAATTTGTGGAATAGCTACTTGTCTTTCCAACTCTTTCCAACGGTCAATTATCTTTGCTCGTAAGGCAGTGCTGTAACTAGAAACAAGAATTAAGCATTCACGCTTTGGCAGGTTATAACAAGGGCGGCTTTCACCTTTGTTATCAAGGTAGTGCCACCAAAATCAACCCCCTCAAATTTGAGGGGGTTAAGTTCTTCAAGCGTTTTCTTGATGTCACGCATAATATTGTCATGCCTTTTGCCACATAATTCAGTAATTTTAATAATGGTATTCATAAAGAATTCTTAGATGTTAGGCGTTCCTTAATGACATTCTAAAAGAGTGCTGGGCGCTAAAAAACACGGCATCTAGTCCGTCGTTACGCCTTTCCCCGAAGGGTGTTATATGGCATCACCATACCCGACAAAGCTATTATATGCATGTAGCAACAATGAGTTAAGTGTACAATGTACAGTCAAATTGAAAATTCTGTCGCTAGCGATAGTTCGCACTAGTCTGCCCCGCAACGAAGCCAACCCGCTGGGAAGTACCTTTTACATTGATTTTATTGACTTTTTTATGGAAAAAACAAAGCATAAGTGATAATCTGTTTTTAAAATTGCAATCAAAGTGTGTAATGCATAAACTCATAAGGATATGTAATATATAGATAAAGTTTAAGAACATAATCTAGCTTTTCTTGTTGGCAGCGTATTCATGATGAGCAAGTTGGTTCTGTATATTGGCAATTAATCTCTCGTTGGCTTTTTTACAATAGCACTTGCAATCTCTGTCTTTGACATGACCTCAGAAGTTGAGGGTCCCTCTTGTTTTGCAATGGGGAATTGATCTCCATTCACCCTTTGAAAAACATTACCCTTCATCTTTTTTAAATCAACACGCTTTGGAAAACTCCCACCCTTGATAAAAACATAGGGCAAGATTTGTTTTTTTCCAAACAGTTGTGTAAGTCACGCCGCGTTTTGTTCTTTTGCTTTAAAAAATTTAAGAAGTATCGGTGTTCCAGAACGAATGATATCTGTCTCAAGAAACCTTGCTGTCGCCTTTTCTTTAATATAAACACCTTGCTTAATACGCTTTGATTGGGCTGATGTAGTATCAGAAATCTTCTTTTCTGCAAAGCGTTCGACTTGTTTTGCAGAGGTGTTTACAGCATTACGCAGAAAGGGGACCAATTAAGGCGAGGGGCTTGAAGACTGGTGAAGGTATCATTCACCTGTTGAAGATACCATTTTGGGTGGATACTTAATTTCAACTTCTAAGGCTTTTTAGGAGCAGGTGTTGATGATTGAGAGACCTTAGATGCTTTTGGCTGTTCGAGTGGAATTTCCTCTGTCACTGGTTCAGATGATGTTTGTGCTGCTTCTTGTTTTATCTGCTTAATTTGTTCAACTGCCTTGTCAGGTTTTGCTGTTGTCTTGACTCCAATAAAAGGTTTTACAGCATTAGCGCGCTTGAGACGTGCGTAGACTTGATTGGAAACTTCAACAAATGGATTATTGGGTGTTGATGGTTCAAAGCGAACAGTGCTTTTATTGTCGCCAACAACACACATTGGCTTAGTGATGACAGCTTTCATTATGGCTCCTTTTGAGTCATAATTAATGACATCATTAGTCAATTATTGATTTTTATTCTGTGAAAAATTGATTAGCCGATTGTCAACAGAAAAAATCATGATCTTATGCTTTTTTACTTTTTACCTAAAGTTGGTGTTTTTAAACATAAAAAAGTGTAGAAAAAATTCAAGTAAGAAATGTTGATAACCTTGCTAAGACTTCATCCATAATTATATATGGAATAGTTTCCATTCTTTTTCCATTACGCGCTACTATATCTAAAGCACGCGGTTGGTCGCAGCGTATCACACCTGTTGTATGCAGCTCTGTTCCCACCAATGAAATAGCAAAATCTGCTGTTCTAGCAAAATTTTCTCCACTCGTAATGGGCAAAACAATGGGTGTTTTGTTAAATGATTAAACGCCTCCGGTGATACAATCAGTACAGGACGCGTTCCTTTTTTCTCATAAACAGAAGTTGGGTCAAGCGATACAAACCAAATTTCACCTCGCTTCATTACAAGAGCTCTCTGCCAGCAGGTTTAGCATCAAACCACTCTACATCTTTATCCGCAAAATCGTCTGAAGGATTACATTGGGCTAACAATTCTTCAAGAGTGTAATTTTGCGATATCTGTGGTTTCACAACCAATTATCCATTGTCAATAACCAAACCCACTTGCATATTTTCAGTAAGATGAAGAACATCAATCAATGCAGGCGGTATAGAGAGTATAACTGATCCTCCAACTTTACGTAATTTTGTTGTGTGCATAAAACTCCCTCTCTAATATTATATAAAAATATAACATAAAGCCCATGATTCAATAGCTTTTTATGCTTTTGTGTAAAATGTTTAAGAAGCGCATTTAGAGCAATACGCAATATACTCTGAATAAAGTCAATATTTTTTTATCTCTCTGCTTATCTCGTCTATAAGAGGTTTGTAATTGAGAACGCTTTTCGGAATAGTACCATCGTAAACCCATGCTTTTACTTGCGCTTTGGTACTAAAATCCGCAATCTTAGGTGTTTTGTAATACTGACCACCATCAAACTTTGCACACTCTCTTGTGCCGTCTTCATATTCGTAGAGGTTGTAAAGATACTCCTCTGCTCCGTCCCCCCCATAGTGCATATCCAGCGCCGTTGCAGCAAATCTCTTTCGCATGGGCTGTTTACGGTTTTTTAAGAATAGATGTTTTAAAATGAATATGCTTTAATCCTAATTTTACAAATTTGTCTATTTGCCTCAAATTTGATCGTACAGAGCGTTTTATAGGATAGGTTTTTTATCATAAAATCTTTAAATTGCTCTGTACGGTGCCATTTTTTCGATTTAAATGCACATCCAATCACAAAACGATCAGCAATTTTCACTAGTTTACTAACCTGCAATGTTTTTCAATGTTCCCCCAAGACCATTTAAAATCCCTTCAAGCTTTTGCTTTTCAACCAACGCGAGTGGTCTTGAATTCTCTCTCATTGCCTTTTCTTTCAGCCTTTTTTCACGGGTGTTCAAAACAGCCTTGCGTACTAGATTGGCTTTCGTCAAAAGACTATTTTCCAAATCACGACATAATCTTACGAATTCACGAGTGCTTGGAAAAAACGTATCCGATAAACCTTCTAACTCATCGCATAAAGTCCGTTTAACCGTTTTTATCAGTGACCACGCAGAAACACTTTCCAAAACCATTTCATAGGTAAGCGCCATACCTTCATGATCTGCCTGTTGCGAAATTTTTCAACCACACGAAAGCATCCGAATTGCTTTAGCTATGTCCTTTTTGCTCGCTTTTATTGAAAACAATTCGTGAAGTTGATCACAAGCACCTAAGGCAATCGTTTCCTGCTGTTGTGTCAATGCACTGCCACTCTTCAAAACCAAAGGAAACTCCGGAGCTATCATCTCGTGAATGTGTTTTAAAGTGACCTCGAGACCCGATATCAAGGGTGCTGTCTGAGATGCGTTCACCAACGCTTTTTTGCCTTTGAGAGTGATTTTCCATAGTTTTTTCCTTTCCCTAAATCCTCGATAGCTTTTTGCACCCAATTGCGCCACGTTGCTTTCCAATCCGTTTTGCGTGCATCCTTGCGTGCTCTAGATTTCCAGTAATCTCGAAATTTTGCCATTTCGACTTTCACACGCTTTGGAGGCAAACCCTCTTTGATTGCGAAATCATAAACAGATTCGAAATCATCAGGGATACGACAGCCACGGTCATTTCTAACCCATTTCGCTTTTCTTCATATTATCTTACTCCTGTTAAGAGTGTGAATGTGCTGCTGGTGTTGGAGAAATATTAGGGTTGATTATAAGGCGTTTGTTAGATGCAAATGACCTCGAAGAAGAGCTTAAGCATTACAAATCAGTTACAACAGAAGCTAAGCGAATTTTACCAAGCTCTGTTGTGAAAGCTGCTTAACGTTAAAAACACGACTCATTTCTTCATCCTCAAGGATGAGGAGATCAAGATTAACTGCCTCTCCATCCTAAAAGACAAGGAGGAGGTCAACGTGCTAAAAAGGTACCTCAAAAAGCAGCAATGATTCGTATTTTGGCATCACCGCGGTACCGTCTGATAGCGTTATAATAAAGTTGTGAAAGGTGGTTTAGAAGGTGCTTTAATTTTTGTTGATTTTTAATAAATCATTGGAAAATAAGAGAGATTAAGATACAATGGTGCGGACGGCGGGACTTGAACCCGCAAGGTCTTCGACCGGCAGATTTTAAGTCTGCTATGTTTACCGTTTTCATCACGTCCGCGATGTGAGTTCTCTCATAAGCTATATCTTTTATTGAATCAAGAATTAATGACAAAAGAAACATTTTTCATTTTTTAGTGAAATTTTGACTGACAATAGTTTTCTTTATCGATAGAAAAAGCTTTTATAATGTAAATAAAGCGTGAAATGATTAGTGTTATGAGTCAATTTATTCAAGACGTCACAAAAGCTATGGTGGGATTGCATCACGTGTTTGCTGAAACACCACTTCAAAGAAATGATTTTCTTAGTCAAAAGTATGATGCAGAAATTTATTTAAAGCGTGAAGATTTAACACCGGTGCGGTCTTATAAGATTCGTGGTGCTTTCAATTTTGTTTCAGAAATGCTTAGCTGTATATCACCAGATTCTGCATTTGTTTGCGCTTCAGCGGGGAATCACGCGCAAGGGGTTTCTTTTGTTTGTCGTTATTTTAAACGTAAAGGCGTGATTTTCATGCCCATGACAACGCCACAACAAAAAATTGAAAAAACACGTATTTTTGGCAAAGAATTCATTGATATTCGTTTGATTGGTGAAACATTTGATCAATGTTATGAAGCTGCGCAATCCTTTGTCGTGGAGAGCGGTGGTGTAATGGCTCCACCTTTCGATGATATTCGCATTATTACAGGGCAGGCAACAGTGCTTTGTGAAGCTGCTTTACAATGGAAAAAACTCAATGGAGAAAGTGAGCCAGATTTGATGATTGTGCCGGTAGGGGGTGGTGGTTTGGCAAGTGGAGTGAGCAAGTTTTTACATGAATATGGTTGGAAAACAAAGATTCGTTTTGTTGAGCCGCAAAGAGCTGCAAGTTTGCTTGCTTGTTTGGAGAGTGGAAAACGCGTTAAGCTTGAAAGCATTGACACTTTTGTAGATGGTGCTGCTGTGGCTGAAATTGGTGCACTAAACTATACAATTCTAAAGAAATTTCCCGCTGATTCTGTCATTACGGTTCCTGAAAACCGCGTTTGTTCTACGATGGTTGAAATGCTTAATGTGGAAGGTGTGGTTCTTGAACCGGCTGGTGCTTTATCGATTGATGCGCTTAACAGTATTTCTCCTCAAGAGTTAAAGGGGAAAAAAATTCTTCTCGTTATTTCAGGAGGTAATTTTGATTTTGAGCGTTTGCCAGAAATTAAAGAGCGTTCTTTACGTTTCCAAGGGTTGAGAAAATATTTTATTTTTAGTTTTCCGCAACATCCTGGTGCATTGCGTCATTTTCTTTCCACATTATCACCAGATGATGATATTGTGCGTTTTGAATATCTTAAAAAATCAGCGAGAAACTTTGGTTCTGTATTGGTTGCGATTGAAACAAAAAAATACGGTAATTTTTGTCTTTTAGAGGAAAAATTTCAAACGTTAGGTTGGCGTTATCGTGATATTACTGATGATCAAACGTTATTTGATTTTGTTATTTGAGAAACTGAAATTTTACTAAAACAAGAAGTATAATGATGAAACCTATTTTTTATTCGGTGCTGAGTCTATTTTTCTTTTTGATTGTTAATCAACAGAGTTTAGCATCTCAGCCAACGATAGTACAAAAAGCTGAACTTTCAAGAGTCGTTGTTGATGTCAATAATGCTATAAAAAATGGGGATTTTATGCCTATTTCTCGTTATATGCCTGAGCGGCTTTATAAAGAGATGGCACATCGATTGAATACAACAGAGAGTGCTTTACGTAGTGATTTTCTTCAACAGTTGCATAGGAAGTTTGAGGGTTTGCCTTCTGGTGCTTATTATTTAGATAAAGAAAATATAGAGTATTTACAAACTGATAATGGTACTTTGTATGCTTTAATTCCAACAGTTCTTGATATGAAGGATCGCATCATTCAATATAAAACTTTGGCGATTTTTGATAAAAACCAATGGTATTTAATTTATGGCGGTCAAAAAACTTTACAAAATCCAGTTTTTCTCGAGATTTATCCTGATTTTATCAAGGTACATTTACCGATAGACACAATCATCAAAAAGTAAACGATCTAAATATTGTTTTTATTCATGATAAATGTATTTCGTAAAGTTCTTGCTTTTTTATCATAATCCAAAGATAATAGAGATGAAGGCATTTAGGCTGGTTTGTTGGCTTTTTGTAAAGTGAAGTTTATACGCCTTTATCTTGATTTCAAGGTGTTCATAAGTTGCGCAAGCCGCTTTTTAGGCGTTGCTTCATTTAAAATGTCAGGGATTTCTCTTGCGCGGATTCTTGAGTGAAGAGTTCAGATGGTTACTTCTTTTGAGTTCTTCAGCTAAGGAAAGATTTTATTTTGCCTATAAAAGAAGAAAATGTTTTTACAAAGTTAGGTTTACCTACTCTTTTGATTAAAAATTTACTCATTGCTGGGATGAGTAAACCTAAACCTATACAAGAACAAGCTATTCCAGTGATGTTGAAAGGACACGATATTTTAGGTGTTGCTCAGACAGGCTCTGGAAAAACCTTGGCATTTGGTTTACCTATTTTAAGTCAGATTTTGGCTTTGGGTGATAAACGCTGTCCTAAAACTGCACGCGCTTTGATTTTAGCTCCAACGCGTGAACTTGCTGTTCAGATTGATGAAACGATCCGTACTGTGGCGAAAGGAGCACATCTTTCAACATGTCTTATTTTTGGGGGCGTATCACGTTTAAAACAAATTAAACGTATGGAAGCAGGTGTGGATGTTTTGATAGCGACTCCAGGGCGTTTGAGAGATCTTGTTCGTGAAAAGTGTGTTGATCTTTCCCAATCTCGTTTTTTGATTTTGGATGAAGCAGATCGTATGTTGGATATGGGGTTTATTCATGATGTTAAGCAAATTGCAAAGCTTTTGCATCAAGAGCGTCAGACAGCACTCTTTTCTGCAACAATGCCGAGGGAAATTGCTGTGCTTGCAAAATGTTTACTCAATGATCCGGTTAAAATTGAAGTTGTTCCTCAAGGTACTACGGCTGTAGAGATTTGCCAAAAATTATATTGTGTTCCTACGAATGAAAAAAAGAATGTTTTAAGTAAACTTTTGACAAATCCAGCTTTTGATTCGGTTATTGTTTTTACTCGAACTAAACATGGGGCAGATGCTGTCACACGTAGTTTAGAAAAGATAGGATATTTAGTCGCAACAATTCATGGAAATAAATCACAAGGTGCTCGCCAGTCTGCTTTAAAAGCTTTTCGTGAAAGATCTGTGCAGATCCTAGTGGCAACAGATATTGCTGCACGCGGTATTGATATACCAGGGATAAGTCACGTTATTAATTACGACTTACCAGATGAAGCTGAAAGTTATGTACATCGTATTGGTCGTACAGGACGTAATGGTGCATCTGGTGTAGCACTTACGCTTTTTGATGAGAAGATAGAAAGGTCCCGCTTGCGTGCTATAGAGCGCTTGATTCGTATGAAATTGGTGGCTGAGGCTGTTCCAGAACAATTTGCAGCGTTTCCAGAAAAGCCAATTGTGCGAGAAAGTAAAGAAAACGAAAACGATAAGGAACGCCGTTTTAAAAAATCTAAACGTCAAAAACAGTTTTTAGGTCGAAAAGATGATACCGCACAGTTGCAGCGGAAGAATTCTTCACCTCAAAATGAGAGGCATAAAAAAGCAAAAGCGGTGGCAAAGCGTGCAAAGACTTTTCGTTTTCGGAAATCAGTTAAGAAGGCTGCTTAGATAAAGTCTTGAAAAAAGATCATGTACAGGAGATTTTTTACTTTTGTTGATTTATTCTCAATTGAAAAGAGCTATAAAATACTCTTGTCAAAGTAAGAAGACCCTTTAGAGGTTTTCATTTTTTAGAAATAAAAACCTCTAACTGTTTGGATTTATTTGAAAATCTTTAAAAAATCATTATTGTAAGAGGCAATTATTTATTTGCTTTATTCCCATTTTTTAAAATGGGAATAAAAGTAGATTTTATTTATATAAAATTATTTTTATATAGGATGTGTTTTATCTTTAATGATGACTTTTAATTTTAAAAATTGATGTCTAATAATAACTCACTGTTTTATATATTGAATAGTTCATTATATCGTAAAATTTTTTTCATTTTGAAGCTATTTATGCGGATTAATCAAAAGTATTCACTTGCACGTTATATGTGAAATTATTGTATAAATGGACATTTGAGAAATAAATAAAATGTTCTTATAAACTCTTTCAAAGGCAAGGGGGGTTGCTAAGATTGAGAGTTGGAAAATAGTATGATGGTATGGCTTTTATTATAAATAAAGATGGGGCTGATCAATCGATTTCATTTTTACCATTTACGGGAGTCACTGTGAAAGAGGCTTGGGGGATTTAAGAGATATCTCTTTAAAAAAGCGTGTGACTGCATAATACAATAGCGAGAATGTCATGATTTCTGAAGGCTTTCTCAGGATTCTCAACAATTTAGCTCGTTATCTTTGTTTTTACTGTAAAACACTATTAGTTTGGGAGGATATAAAGTCTACAAAACTTTATGCATTAAATGTTTTATGACAGTGTCATGAATATCCAAGGCAAGGTTGTTTGTAAAGCGTTGAAGTGGTTAGCAGGAGGAACAACCTGTTAGATAAGACGTCGGAGTGTTTACAGACTTGTTTTATGTTTTTTGCTTTTAGGATGGGGAGGAGGTTATGTGGGGTGTATGGAGATAATATATGACCTTGATTGTTGTTTCTTTCATTTTTCAAAATGATTGCTTCATGAGCAGGCTTTTAAGTTTAATTCCTTTATTGAGTACAAATCATTCTTTCTTTGGAAAAAAATATATGAGAGCGATTCATTGCTGATGGAGCTTAATAATTCATCTCTGATGAAAGAAATCGTAATTTATAATATGCAAATAATTGCTGTGTTCTCTTATAAAGGCGCGGTAGTTTGAAAAAAGTAATCTTATTTGTGCTATTTTAAAATGAATCAATTGCTTTTTGCGTTCATTGCAAAAAATACATCCGGTAGGATATTGCGTTTCTACTTTATTGCAAAAATCCTATTCCATTACTTTTATTAACGAATCCCTCATGTCTAAAAACTTTAGAAAAAACAACAAATTACGTAGAATAAAAGAAAAGTGGCTCCCCGGGCCGGATTCGAACCAGCGACCAACCGGTTAACAGCCGGTTGCTCTACCGCTGAGCTACCGGGGAACGGTGCCCAATCATTTAGTTGAAAAGGCTATAGCTTGAAAAGGCTATAGCAAAGCAATACTGATTTGCAAAGGATAAAATTACTTTTTTTAAAAAAAATATGATAAATTGTGTAATAAGAGGAAAAAAGGCGAGAGAAGATTTCTACACCTTGACGGATGCGTTGCCTTCCCTTATTGAAACCTTTATGTTTGTTGACGAGGCCTCGTGGCGGAATGGTTACGCAGAGGACTGCAAATCCTTGTATCCCGGTTCGATTCCGGGCGAGGCCTCCAGCCGATTTTAAACGAAACGGCTTTTAAGGGAGATGAGGTATAGGAAAATAGATTATTTCCCTCTATTCTTGTGAAGACACTTTTGTATGAGAGATTATACAGTTAAAATCTAATTGTTGACTGTAGCATCCTTTTTTGTAATGCCCATAGTTTAAGAGATCTTTATCCCTTATTGTCGCTGTTTGGTTTGTTTTTTGTAGGTTAGGAGAAAATATTCGTTATGGTTGCAGATTTTGCTGAGCTTCGTCGCAAAATGGTTGACAATCAAATTCGTACAGTCGATGTAACGGATTTATCAGTTCTTGAAGCCTTTTTAACGGTGTCTCGTGAAGATTTTGTATCGGAAGATATGAAAGTGTTAAGTTATCTTGATACCGATATTGTTCTATGTCCAGAGCAAGATGGGGTTCCTGCACGCTATTTGATGAAACCTGCATCTCTAGCGAAATTACTACAGCTTGCCGCTTTAAAATCATCAGATGTTGTTTTAGATATTGGTGCAAATAGTGGTTATTGTGCAGCGTTGCTTGCAAAACTTGCAGGGTCTGTGATTGCGCTGGAAAGTAATAAATCTCTCTTTGAACGTGCTCTTGAAGCTTTAGAACGTAATCAATGTGATAATGTGGTTGTCGTTCATGGTCCATTAGAGCAAGGATATGCTGTTGAGGGACCTTATGATGTGATTTTCATTGAGGGATCTGTTGATTTTATTCCTCAGGGTATCTTTGATCAAATGAAAGACTGTGGACGTCTTGTTGTGGTTGAAGGGTATGGAAATGCTGCTGTTGCACAAATCTATATAAAAGAAGATGGGATCATCTCGGCTCGTCGTGCTTTTAATCTCGCTGTAAAGCCTCTTCCTTGTTTTTTCAAAACACCTGGTTTTGTGTTTTAGTGCTTGTTTGTTTTGTGAATAAAAGATAATTTTGTAATTTATTTGGGGTTTGTTATTGTGTGTATTATGTTTAGAATAAACAAGAAGTTTCAGGCATGTTTATTACTGGTGTTGAGTGTTTTACTATCAGAGACTGTTTGTGCTGAAACATTGATGGATGCCTTTTCTAAGGCTTATAAATATAATGCTAAGTTGAATAGTGAACGTGCAGCTGTGCGTATATCCAGTGATGATGTTGTCATTGCGCGATCAGGGTTATTGCCACAAGTTGAGGGGGTTGGGAACTATGGGCGGAATAAGTCTTTTACAGGTCCTTATGTCACTTCTGGATCTATAGGAGTGAGATTAAATCAAAGATTATTTGATGGTTTTATCACGCAACATATCTTTTCTTCAGCTCAAGTTAAGTTGCAGGCTCAGCGTGAATATCTTCGTAATGTTGAACAAAATACGTTTCTAGAGGTGGTGACCGCTTATGCTAATGTCTATCACGCACGTCGTGTTGCCGATCTTCGGAGAGAAAATTTGGCAGCTCTTGAGGAACACGTTCGTTCCAATAAAGCAAAATTTGATGTGGGTGAAGGAGGGCATGTTGATCTTGCTCAAGCTCAAGCTGCACGTTCCGTGGCGGTTTCAGAGCTGAGTCTTGCTCGTGCTGATGTAAAAGCAGCAGAGGCAGTGTATCGACAAGTTATTGGTTCTGATCCTGAAAAGTTAAAACGCCCACCCATAGCCAAAGATTTTCCCGTCAACCTTGATATGGCTTACCAAATGAGTGTTGTGATGCATCCAGCAATCCTTTATGCTAAATATTTAGTTGATGCGAGTGCTTATAATGTAAAGGCGAAAGAAGGGGCATTGCTCCCTAAAGTTGATTTTTCTGCAACAGCATCTTATAATCGAATCTACAGCGGGGTTGGAGAAGATGGCGTTTCTAAATCTGTAGGATTGTCAGTAAGTGTCCCAATCTTTGAAGGAGGGCGTACGTCTGCGCAAATTCGCCAATCAAGGGAACAGCTTGGACAGGCGCAGCTTCAACTCGATTTGGCGCATAGTAATACGAGGCAAGCACTGACTTCTGCTTGGTTTCAGTTGGAGGGTGCACGCTCATCTGTTATTGCTTACCGTGAAAGTGTTCGTGCTGCTGAAATTGCTCTGAAAGGTCGTGTTCAAGAAAATCGCGTAGGGCAAGCAACGACGCTGGATGTTTTAAATTCTCGTACTCTATTGATTAATGCTCAGATTGCGCTTGCAATGGCGGAGCGTAATGCTGTTGTGGCGAGCTATAGTGTTCAATCTTCTATTGGTAAATTGACTGCAAGTTATTTAGGTTTAAAAACAATTAAATATATCCGATAATGTATAAAAGTATCTCTTTAATCTTAAATTATTTTAGTTTTTAAAAGATTAGTAAATCAACAGTTGAATATGTTAAAAAATATTGCGGCGAGATATTATCTTTATAAAGTGTAGAAAACTGTGTGTAGCGCCCTCTTTATGACAAGCATATTTGAAAATATCGTGGGAGGCATGTTGATCTTATAATTCTTTTGCATACACTGAAAATATGATTCTATTTGTTGTTGCGTCTTTGAGAGGTTGTAAAGTATGGTACAGAGTTCAAGCGTGTTACGTGAGCCAAGTATGGATGAAATTTTAACATCTATTCGTGAAATAATCGAAGAAAATGCGGTTCAATCTGATCACTTTTTAAATGAAGATGTTGCAGTGAATGCTTCAGAAGTTGCATCAGAGAGTATTTATGATACAGCCTTATCGGTTGATGATGCTATGAAAGCTTTAGCTGATCGTATTGGTCTTTCATCTGAAAATCAAGGGGGGAAGATAACGCAAGAGAAAGAGGATATAGAGGCGGAAAATAATACAGTTGGTATGGATATGCAAAAGATGAAGCTTTCTTCTGAAGAACGGAATTCTGTTTATAAAGCAAAAGAATATGAAGATGAGATAAGGAAATCACAGTCAGATGCAGGAAGGGATGGTCATGTGGAATTGTCTGCATATTGTATTTCTTCTGCAGAAAAGATTGCAAAGGATGTGTTGCGTCCGGCTATAGCAGAATGGTTACAGTCTAAATTGCCTATTTTGCTGGAAGATATTTTGCGTGAAGAGATTGTGAAGGCGATTAAAAAATCGTCTTAATTATTTTTATGTTTTTCATTTTATGGGGATTTTGTTTGCGATTTTGCGAGCTCTCTAGTGAATGGCTGAGATTCACGAGATTCTGATCAGGTTTTGATCATATATTGTGTTTTTCAGCGGCGTTATGGATGGATAGAATGTTAGAAAAAAACTATGATGCTTCCTCTATAGAGCAACGGGTTGCAAAGAGATGGGAGACTCGTGGGGCTTTTAAAGCGGGAGCTGGTTCTAAAAGCGATGCAGAGCCTTTTTGCGTTATGCTTCCACCTCCTAATGTTACAGGCTCACTTCATATGGGGCATGCGCTCAATACGACAATTCAAGATATAATAGTTAGATTTCAGCGGATGCGTGGCAAAAATGTGTTGTGGCAGCCTGGTATGGATCATGCTGGGATTGCTACACAAATGGTTGTGGAGCGTCAACTTGCAGAACGTCAAGAGCCAACGCGTCAAGAAATGGGGAGAGAAAAGTTTATTGAGCGTATTTGGGAATGGCGTTATGAAACTGGAGGCGTTATTGCAAACCAGTTGCGTCGCCTTGGGGTTTCATGTGATTGGTCGCGTGAGCGGTTTACAATGGATGAGGGGTTGTCGCAGGCGGTTCGTGAAGTCTTTGTCACGCTTTATAAGCAAGGGTTGATATATAGGGATAAGCGTCTCGTTAATTGGGATCCTAAATTGTTGACAGCTATTTCAGATCTTGAAGTTGAGCAAAAAGAAGTTCAAGGACATTTGTGGCACTTTAGATATCCACTTGAAGGTAAAACTTTTGATCCAAATGATGCTACAACTTTTATAACAGTGGCGACAACACGACCAGAAACAATGCTTGGTGATACAGGAATTGCTGTTAATCCTGAAGATGAGCGTTATAAAAATCTTATCGGTAAAAATGCTCTTTTGCCGCTTGTTGGTCGTAGGTTATTAATTGTGGGTGATAGCCATGCTGATCCTGAGGCTGGAAGTGGTGCTGTAAAAATCACACCAGCTCATGACTTTAATGACTTTGAAGTAGGACAGCGTAATCATTTACGCTTGATCAATATTTTTACCCAAAAAGCCGAAATTTTTCTTCGTGAAAATGAAGCATTTTTCGATGGTTTGATTTTATCAGATGAATTAAAAATGTTAGTAGAAAATCTCGATAAATCTGATCGTTTTGTTGCTCGCCAGAAGATTATTTCTTTGATGGAAGAACAGGGATATTTAGCTTCTGTTGATGATCATACCCATATGGTTCCTCATGGAGATCGCAGTGGTGTCCCTATTGAGCCTTTTTTGACAGATCAATGGTATGTTCATGCTGCTGAATTAGCAAAGCCAGCGATAGAGGCTGTTCAACAAGGAAAAACGCAGTTTGTTCCCGATAACTGGAAAAAGACTTACTTCAATTGGATGCAGAATATTCAACCTTGGTGCATTTCTCGCCAATTATGGTGGGGACATCAGATTCCTGCTTGGTATGGTCCTGATGGAACGGTTTTTGTTGAAAAAAGTGAAAAAGAGGCTTTAGATTCAGCTTTTGCTCATTATGGTGAGGTTGTTGACTTAATCCGTGATCCGGATGTTTTAGATACGTGGTTTTCATCAGCTCTTTGGCCTTTTTCAACATTAGGATGGCCAAATAAAACGACTGAATTATCTACTTTTTACCCAACATCTTTATCTGTGACAGGATTTGATATTATTTTTTTCTGGGTTGCTCGTATGATGATGATGGGACTTCACTTTATGGGTGACGTTCCTTTCCCAACGGTTTATGTGCATGCTCTTGTGCGGGATCAAAAGGGCGCAAAGATGTCAAAATCAAAGGGAAATATTATTGATCCCTTAGAGCTTATTGATCAATATAGTGCTGATGCACTTCGATTTACTTTAGCTATTATGGCAGCACAAGGTCGTGATGTAAAACTTGATGTTTCCCGTATTGCTGGTTATCGTAATTTTGCTACGAAATTGTGGAATGCTACCCGATTTGCACAGATGAATGGTGTGAAGCATGATCCAGCTTTTAAACCAGAACAAGCAAAACTGGCGCTTAATCGTTGGATTTTAACAGAGTTATCTAAAACAATTTCAGCAGTTACGACTGGTATTGAACACTATAAATTTAATGAGTCAGCTGCCACTCTTTACCGTTTCATTTGGAATACATTATGTGATTGGTATTTGGAGCTTCTCAAACCTATTTTTCAGGGGGAAAATGAAGATGCTAAAAATGAGGCTCAAGCTTGTACTGCTTGGGTTTTAGATGAAGTTTATAAACTTCTTCATCCTTTTATGCCTTATATGACGGAAGAGTTGTGGTCTCTTACAGAAACGCAAGCCATCAAGCGTGAGGATATGCTCGCATTGACAAAATGGCCAGAGGAAACATTGATAGATGAAGAAGCTGCTGATGATATTAATTGGCTTATTGATGTCGTCACGGGGATTCGGTCTGTACGTTTTGAAATGAATATTCCAGTGGCGACACAAGCACCTCTTGTTGTTGTTGAAGGAGGGGAAGTAACGCGAGAGCGTGTGAAGCGTTATGATGCACTTCTTAAAAAATTAGCGCGTATTGAAGTTATTGATTTCTCTGATAAAGTTCCGGAAATATCAGCACAAATGATTTTGGGAGAGGCTGTTTTTTGTTTACCATTAGGACAGTTGATTGATTTGGAGGCTGAACGTGTTCGTTTGAGGAAGGATGTCAGTAAAATTGAACAAGATATTGAAAAAATATCGCTTAAGTTAAACAACCCCAAATTTATAGCAAATGCAAAAGCAGAAATTGTTGAGCGTGAGCGGAACAGGGTTGTAGAACTGCGTGCAGCGCAGAAAAAAATATTTGTTGCTTTAGAGCGGTTAGATTGATTTCAACTTTTTCTTTTGTTAGTTTTTCATGAACGATCATAAAATCTCTACTGAAATCCATTGTTTTATGTTTATCATTAAAGAGACATCTTTTAAGGCGTCCAAGCCTATTCCACGACGTAGATCATGAATGGTATAACGGTAAATCCATTGGGCTTCCCTTCTTTATGCTTGTGAAGTAACAAGCGCCGGCACCATTCTGTCCAATCCGGACAGCCCTTGGCACTTAAGACCGTTCATAAGAGGCATTTTTAGTTCTTTCTTACACAGAGTTTTTATCCACATAGCTTTCTCTGCTTGTAATGTGCAAGCGGATGATTTTGATTGATTTAACATGGAGCACGTTTGGAATGAGAGAATCTTACGATATTCGAGGGCCTCATTCAACATGCAAAAAGGAAAATTATAATTATAAATCAATTTCTTGCTTTATTACTGTAAAATATCATCATTTAGAGTAGCAATATAAGGTATGTAAAATTACACATGTGGTATTTTTTTGTATGAGTGGTGAGTATTCTAAGGTAGAACTTGTGTGTAAAGTATGAAGTAACCCCATGTGAAATGATGTCAGGTGCAATCCGTTAAATAAAAAGCTGTATTGTTTATAGATTGACGGAGATAAAAAACTTCATCCTTAAGGTGGTAAGGCAGTCGTGAAGTTATAAGTTAATTATCATCATTATATTTATCCATCTTTCGTATTGTTTTTTATACTTAAACGCTTACCATTCATCATGTATTCTCTTCGTTCTCAAGTTGCTGTTTAATGCACGTTATTTTATTGAACGATTTTTGCTCATACGTATAAAATTTTAAGATCGATAAATCTTAGAATGTTAAAGGATGTGTTACAAAATATAGAATGATGATTTATATTTAAAAATCAATTTGTTATATATAAAAATGGATACTTAATTTTATCGAACATTTTGGATGGTTTTTATCTATTTGTTTTTTCTTTTAAAATTTTTACTTTAAAATTGCGTATGCTTCTTACTAAGAAAAAGAGTTTAAATATCTACAAAGAAATTCGTAACAGATATAATCATTAAAATTGAGGTAGGGGGAAATGGTTAATAGGTTTCAGATATGGAAAAAAGTCACGATTGTTGTGATTTTAGGGGGATTCTTTTCGACTGTTTATGTAATAGATGTCAATAGCTTGCAAGAAGCGAATGATGGTTCGTTTTATTTTTTAAAACGTGGCATGTCTGCTTATAAAAATGGGCATATAAATCAGGCTATTGCAGCATTACGTTGTGCAGCTAAGAGAGGCCATATTGGTGCGAATTGGAAACTTGGCTCTATCTATGCAAACGGTGATGGTGTCTCTAAAAATGATTATAAGGCATATAATTTTTTTGCATATATTGTTGAAAAAGGTGCTGATCTTGGTTCAGAGGATGAAAGTTATGTTTCTGACGCATTGGTTAAACTTGCGGGATATATAAAAAAAGGTATTCCTCAATCACCTGTGAAACCTGATCCTTCTTATGCTGCTCATCTTTATATGCAGGCTGCGGTAAACTATGGAAATCCTAAAGCTCAGTATCATTTAGGAAAAATATTTTTAAAGGGAGAGGGAAGGGAGAAAAATCTTATACAAGCAGCACGATGGTTTCAACTTTCAGCAAAAAAAGGAAATCCTTCCGCCCAAGCAATGCTTGGAAATATACTGCTTAAAGAAGGAAAAATTGTCCGTGGGGCAGCAATGTTAACTGCTGCCTATGAAAAAGCTAACGTAAAAGACAAAAATTGGATTCACCCTTTACAAGAAGAGGCTTTTGCTCTTTGTAATGAATCTGAGAGACGTACAGCAATTTCACTGGTTGCTGAGATTTTAAAGAATAACAGTTTTTAAACATCTGATTGTAATATTTTTACATTCTCTCATCTTATATTAAACTCTGTTTCCTTGTATACAAGTTCATAGTAAAGATAACTTTTTATGACAATATAACGACTAATGACTTAGGATTTTAGACAAAAATTCTTGCGTTCTCGGTTTTCTTGCTTGCGGATCAGAAAAGAACTCTTTAGATGAACAGTCTTCAAGAATTGTTCCTTGATCTATGAAAATAACACGCTCCGAGACTTTTTGTGCAAATCCCATTTCATGGGTTACACAAATCATCGTCATACCTTCTTCTGCTAAGCTAATCATGACATCGAGTACTTCACCTACCATTTCAGGATCGAGAGCAGATGTTGGTTCATCAAAAAGCATGACAAGTGGATCCATAGTTAAGGCACGTGCAATAGCAACACGTTGTTGTTGCCCTCCAGAAAGTTGACCAGGATATTTATCTTTGTGTTCAATGAGTCCAACGCGTTCAAGATATAACAATCCACGTTCAAGTGCTTCTTTTTTGCTTCGTTTTAGGACTTTGATTTGTGCAATTGTCAAATTTTCTGTGACAGATAAATGGGGGAAAAGCTCGAAGTGTTGAAACACCATTCCTACCTGACTTCGCAATTTAGGCAGATTCGTTTTTTTTGAATGAACTGGTATTCCATTAATCCAAATTTCACCTTTTTGAAAAGGGACGAGAGCGTTAATAGTTTTAATGAGTGTTGACTTTCCGGAGCCTGATGGACCACAAACGACAACGACTTCTCCTTTATTAATGTTGGTTGTACAGTTTTTAAGGACTTTAATTTCGCCATACCAATTAGAAACATTTTTTATTTCGATCATATGAGTAGACATTTTTTTTCCTGTTAGCGAATAATGGATACTTTTTTTTGTAAATACAAAACTATTTGTGACAGTGTAAAACAGATAACAAAATAGAAAATAGCTGCTAAGATATAAGCTTCTTGCTTTACACCAAAATTATTAGCAGCAATATCAAAACCATTCAAAAGGCTATGACCACTGATGGCATAAACAAGGGTTGTATCCTGAAAAAGGATAATAACTTGTGTTAAAAAGACTGGAAGCATATCTCTAAAGGCTTGAGGAAGAATGACAATGTACATACTTTGCCAATATGTCATTCCAAGAGCTTGTCCTGCATATTTTTGTCCTTGCGGAACTGAATTGATTCCAGCACGCATAATCTCAGCAAAATAAGCCGTTTCAAATGCGGTAAAGGTAATGAGTGCTGATTTATTTGCACCGATGGATATACCGGTTAAAAAAGGTAGAAGCACGAAAAACCATAAGATAACCATCACAAGTGGTATTGAACGCATAGCTGTTATGTAACCTATTGCAAACCAAGAAAGAAGTTTTATGGAAGAAAGGCGCATCATTGCTAGAAGCGTACCGAAAACAAACCCCAACACCGTTGCAAAAAGAGTTAGAAAAACGCTAAAGAGTAAACCTGATAAAATGTAAGAACGAAATACATCAAAGGTAAAAAAGGAAAAATCAAAGTCGGAAAAATTGAAAGGAGAATAAAGTCCAAACTGAGAGCTTATGAAATTCATCATATTCAATTTCCCTTTGTTTGAAAATTAGGAATTTTGAGTATTTGTTCAATGACTGTCATCACAATGAATACGAATAAGGCTATTAGAATATAAAGAGCCGTAACAAGTAAATAATTTTCGTAAACATGGCTTACCTCTTCAATTGCTTGGTATTGAAATTGCATGAGCTCATTTATTGAAACGGCGAATGCTATAGACGAATTTTTCACAATGCCCATTGCTTCTGAAGTAAGAGGTGGCATAATTGCACGTATAGCACGTGGTAGTATAATATAGCGATAACTTTGATAAGTTGTAAACCCCATTGCCATAGCAGCATAGCGTTGTCCAGAAGGAATCGCTTCAATGCCTGAACGAACCTGTTCTGCAATGCGTGCAGATGTAAAGAATCCCAATGCGCATGTTATTAAGAGAATGGGGGAAAATTTCATCGCTGGTGGATAAATCTTCGGAACAACAAAATACCACAAAAACACTTGTACAAGGAGGGGAATATTACGCATAATCTCTACCCAAATAGTACCGATAGTGCGAAATATATAATTGGTTATGGATGTTTTAGGTAAAGTGCGCATTGTTCCTATAACAACACCACACAATACAGCTAATATAAGTGAAGTGATAGACAATATAACCGTATTTTTAAAGCCATCGAGAAGTGTATCTAAATAGGTATGGCTCACGCCGGGAGTCCCCAAGCATCCTGTTACCAATGTTTGAGTAAGGTCATCTCTACAAAGGAAAGAAAAGTCCATTAATTGATATTCCCTCAAATTAGTCATTCACAAATAGGGCAATAAACCAAGCGCATCTACATAGGCCAAATTTATTAAAAAGTGAATTAAAATATAAACCACACTCAATTTCAAAAGAGTGTGGTTCTTTTTTATTAAATTCTATAAATCTTTTTCTGCGTAGCTTTCTCGAGGTTTATTATTTGGGTGATCCCAAGCATATCTTGTTTGTTTTGACAAGGGAAGGTTCATAACAGTGTTAGCAGGTGGGATCGGTTTCATAAACCACTTATTATAAAGCTTTTCCAGTGATTCATCTTTAATCTGACGTACGATACTATCGTTGATTGTTTGTTCAAATTTTTTGTCATTTAATCTGAGCATACAGGCAATAGGTTCGACTGAAAGTACAGTATCAAGAATGACATAATCAGATGGATTCTTTGATTTAGCAATATGTCCAGCAAGAATTGAAGCGTCCATGACAAAAGCATCTGCCTTACCAGATTCTAATAACAAAAAACTATCTCCGTGATCTTTCCCCTTTAAAACTTTAAACTGAATGTTTTTTGCACGTTTATTTTTACGAATAAGTTGAACAGATGTTGTACCGGTGGTCGTTGCAACTGTTTTTCCATTTAAATCCTCAAGAGATTTAATGTTAGAATTTTTCTTTACAGCAATCCGAACCTCCTCAATGTATGTCGTATAAGCAAATGCTGCTTCTTTACTGCGGGCAAGATCATGTGTTGTTGAGCCGCACTCAAAATCATAGGTTTTATTTTTTAAGAGAGGAATTCTATTTTGAGAAGTGATGGGAAGATAATGAATTTTAATTGGTTTACCAATTTTTTTTGAGATATCATCAATGATCCGTTCTGCCATTTCTGTATGAAAACCTACATATTTATTATTACCAAGGGCGTAGGCTAAACCAGATGATTCACGGACACCTAAAGTAATTTCCCCTGTTCGTTTTATTTTTTCAAGAGTATCATGTTCAGCATGTGCGAAACTTGAGAATCCAATGGCCGTTGCTGCAATAAGCATTAACAATGATTTCTTCATTTATGTCCTCCATTCATTTATTTTTATTTTAGTTGCTTAAGATATACTGTTTATATGCTGTAGCATAGTTATTATTTTTGAGTGGATTTTTTTTTGTTGTCTCATGAAATGAGGATTGTACTTTCTTAATTGATATTAAGGTGAATCCAAACAGGAACGTGGTCGGATGGTTTTTGATATCCCCTTACTTCTGCTTGGCTATGAGCGCAAATTAGTTGATCAACAGCTTCTGGTGATAATAATAAATGATCAATGCGAATCCCATTATTCTTAGGCCAGGCACCTGCCTGAAAATCCCAAAAACTGAAGGAGGGAGTATCGGTGACATTCCGGATAGCATCATAAAAACCTAAATGAAGAATACGTTGGAATGCTTTTCTTGTTTCTCCAAGAAATAAGGCATCTTGATACCATTCTTGAGGTTTTTTTGCATCTAATGGAGCGGGGATGACATTATAATCACCCGCTAGAATAAGGGGTTCTTCATACGCAAGCAATGATTTTGCATGTGTATATAATCTTTCCATCCATTCTATCTTATAGGAATATTTTTCACTCTCAATAGGATTCCCATTTGGCAAATAGAGAGATGCAACACGAACAACACCTTTGTTTGTTGAATAAACTGCTTCAATGTAACGTGTTTGTTTATCATTATCATTGCCTGGTAATCGACGGATCACTTCATCTGGTGTTTTTTTAGAGAGAATCGCAACGCCATTAAAACTTTTTTGTCCGTGTGTTTCTATATGGTAACCTAAACTTTCAATTGCATCGCGTGGAAAATTTTCATCAATACTTTTAATTTCCTGTAAACAGACTATGTCCGGCTGGCTTTGCTGCAGCCATTGACATAATGTTTCATGTCGTGCTTTTATCCCGGCAATATTCCACGTTGCTATTTTCATGGCGCTCATCATTAGATATCAAATATGCAATTCAATTTACTGCTCAATTTACTGCATTTATGTTTTGCTACAGTCATATCGCTACTTTTTTATTTATAGGGATATTACTTATGGTAAATTGATTTATCAAGAGTAGCGGTAAAAGCAAATTTAAAGCTTTAAAATTTAATTTATTTTCATTTTTAAAAACTTTCTGCTGTTTAGTTCTTGACGAATGTACGTGTTCTCGCTATTAGAGATGGATATAGCCGATGTGGGTGTAATCAGGTGCTTTGGATATGAACCGGAAGATTATTCACAGGTGTTAAGAAGATTAAAAGTAAATCCTAGTGCAAAAGGCTACTGCCTTCTCTGCTTATGGTCGGGTAAACTGTTTTTTGCAGGTGTGCCCGATTTTGTGTGTAGACTTAAATATCTGTTCCGATTCTGTTGGGGTGGATGGAAATGAAAATAGAAAAGCCCGATTGGGTGAGAAGAATATAGATCAAAAAGAGGAAGGTTGCATGCCTACCGTAAACCAGTTGATTCGTAAGCCGCGTGTGGCGCCAGTTAAACGTAATAAGGTTCCTGCTCTGCAGTCGAATCCGCAGAAGCGTGGTGTTTGTACGCGTGTTTATACAACAACGCCGAAGAAACCTAATTCTGCTCTTCGTAAAGTTGCTAAAATTCGCTTGACGAATGGATTTGAGGTGATTGGTTATATTCCTGGAGAGGGACATAATCTTCAAGAGCACTCTGTTGTGATGATTCGTGGTGGTCGTGTAAAAGATTTGCCAGGAGTTCGTTATCACATTATTCGTGGTTTGCTTGATACCCAGGGTGTCAAGAATCGTAAACAGCGTCGTTCAAAGTATGGCGCAAAGCGTCCAAAATAATATTGAGAGACAAAGCCAATGTCCCGTCGTCATAGAGCAGAAAAGCGTGAGATTAATCCAGATCCAAAATTTGGTGATTTGGTTATTATGAAATTTATGAATGCCATTATGTTTGATGGTAAAAAATCAGTTGCAGAGCGTATTGTTTATGGTGCACTCGATTCTGTAGAAAAAAGAGTAAAAACAGATCCTGTGGCTCTATTTCATCGGGCCTTAGAGAATGTTGCTCCTCATATTGAGGTTCGTTCACGCCGTGTTGGTGGTGCTACTTATCAAGTTCCGATTGATGTTCGTCCTGATCGTCGTCAGGCTCTTGCTATTCGTTGGTTGATTGCGGCGGCGCGTGGTCGAAATGAAACGACGATGGTTGAGCGTTTATCTGGTGAATTGATGGATGCGGCTAATAATCGTGGTTCTGCCGTGAAAAAGCGTGAAGATGTTCATCGTATGGCTGAAGCTAATCGTGCTTTTTCTCACTATCGCTGGTAGAAGTTTTAAACTAAGGCAAATATAATGGCTCGCGAATATAAAATTGAAGATTATCGTAATTTTGGTATTATGGCGCATATTGATGCTGGTAAGACTACGATGACTGAACGTATTCTGTTCTATACCGGTAAGAATCATAAAATTGGCGAGACCCATGATGGTGCTTCTACGATGGATTGGATGGAGCAGGAGCAGGAGCGCGGTATTACGATTACGTCTGCTGCGACAACGACGTTTTGGGAAGGGCAGGACGGTCGGAAGCGTCGCTTTAATATTATTGATACGCCAGGGCACGTTGATTTTACGATTGAAGTTGAGCGCTCTTTGCGTGTTCTTGATGGCGCAATAGCCTTGTTGGATGCAAATGCTGGTGTGGAGCCTCAGACGGAAACTGTTTGGCGGCAAGCTGAGAAATATCGCGTGCCTCGTATGGTTTTTGTTAATAAAATGGACAAAATAGGAGCTGACTTTTATCGTAGTGTGGAGATGGTTGGTTCTCGGTTGGGTGCTAAAGCGCTTGTTTTGCAGTTGCCGATTGGCGCTGAAAATGACTTTGAAGGTGTTGTTGATCTTGTAGAAATGAAGGCTTTAAAGTGGGATGGTTCTATTGGTGCCTCGGCGGTGATAAGTGAAATTCCCTCTGATTTAAAGGAGAAAGCTGAAGAATATCGCGAGAAATTGATTGAGATGGCTGTGGAGGTTGATGAAGCAGCGACAGAGGCTTATTTAGAGGGTGTTATGCCAACCAACGAGCAGCTTGTTTCTCTCATTCGTAGGGGGACAGTAGAAGTTCAGTTTCATCCGGTTCTTTGTGGTACGGCTTTTAAAAACAAGGGGGTGCAGCCACTTTTGGATGCTGTTGTTTCCTATCTTCCTTCTCCAGTTGATATTCCGGCGATTAAGGGTATTGATGTAAAGACTGAGGCTGAGACGACACGCGAATCTTCTGATGATGCTCCGCTATCTATGCTTGCTTTTAAAATTATGAATGATCCTTTTGTTGGTTCATTGACGTTTTGTCGTATTTACTCAGGTAAAGTTCAGAAAGGTATTTCTCTTGAGAATACTGTGAAAAAGAAGAAAGAGCGTTTGGGGCGTATGCTTCAAATGCATTCAAATTCTCGTGAGGATATTGAAGAAGCATTTGCTGGTGATATTGTTGCTCTTGCAGGACTTAAGGAGACGACAACTGGGGATACTCTTTGTGATCCTTTGAAGCCTGTTGTTTTGGAGAGGATGGAATTTCCAGAGCCTGTTATTGAGATTGCAATTGAGCCGAAAACAAAAGCAGATCAAGAAAAAATGGGTATTGCTCTTAACCGTCTAGCGGCCGAAGATCCTTCATTTCGTGTTAAATCGGATGAGGAATCTGGTCAGACTATTATAGCTGGAATGGGTGAGCTTCATCTTGATATTATTGTTGACCGTATGCGGCGTGAGTTTAAGGTTGAAGCAAATGTTGGGCAGCCTCAAGTTGCTTATCGTGAGTCAATTACTAAAATGGCGGAAATTGATTATACGCATAAGAAGCAATCGGGTGGTGCCGGTCAATTTGCTCGTGTGAAAATTGTTTTTGAGCCTCATGATGGTGATGACTTTATTTTTGAGTCAAAGATTGTTGGTGGTGCTGTTCCTAAAGAATATATTCCCGGCGTCCAAAAGGGGATTGAGAGTGTTATGGGGTCAGGTCCTCTTGCGGGCTTTCCTATGCTTGGTGTAAAAGCGACTCTCATTGATGGTGGTTATCACGATGTTGATTCTTCGGTTTTGGCTTTTGAGATTGCGGCTCGTGCGGCTTTTCGTGATGGGGCAAAGAAGGCTGGTGCACAGCTTCTTGAACCGATCATGAAGGTGGAAGTTGTTACACCAGATGATTATGTTGGTGATGTTATTGGTGATCTCAATTCTCGTCGGGGACAGATTTCAGGAACTGAAGCGCGCGGCATTGCAACGGTTGTGAATGCAATGGTTCCTTTGGCGAATATGTTTGGTTATGTGAATACTCTTCGCTCTATGAGTCAGGGGCGTGCGCAGTATACAATGCAGTTTGATCATTACGAGCCTGTACCTTCGGCTGTTGCTTTGGAGATTCAAAAGAAATACGCGTAATTTCAGGTTGGTAATTAATTTTTAACTTAGTCCTTGGCTTGGACGGAAAATGGAGAGCTCAAATGGCGAAGAGCAAGTTTGAACGAACAAAACCGCATGTTAATATTGGTACGATTGGTCACGTTGATCATGGGAAGA
>NZ_JBHIOE010000014.1:0-16065 GCF_042195335.1 Bartonella sp. CL25QHWL
GGCAATATCGCGTTCATTCAGCACGCATTTCAGTTCCTTTTTCACGCGACAATAAAGCCTCGCACGCTTGATAAACAAGTAACAAATTGTCCAAACTGGCACCCACAATAAAATATTTACGATCATATATAACAGGAAAGAAATGGCTATTAATGTTATAAGACTACCCGTCATTTTATCCTCCACGCCCATTCTGCATACGAATTGCCTGATCGCGTTGTTTTATTGCTTCTTCCAATTGTGGAAGTATTTTGTTCAATTTTCTTGTTAACTTTATGCACATCACCCAAATGATCGGAAAAAAGAGAAGAAATCCAATCCATAGAGAAGCGTTCAACAGTGACATGATCCCGCTGATCATATCACTCTTCCACCATACCAAATTTGCGATAGAGCAAGCAGCCCGCAAAACAGAAAAGAGGACAAAGATAAAAAAGATTATTTTACATTCTTTTGAAGAAAGAGGCAGAGATTCTTTGAAGTTAAGAAAGCGCATTTTCGCATCAAGGGTCTTATGCACAAGATTGTGTCTTTTCATTTCTCCCTGATCATTGCGCAATTGTTGTATGGCTTGTTTTTGTTGCATCGTACTCTTTTTCAAGTCTTGAGCGATTTTAAAAGATAACCTCATATGCTTGATCAACAGGTAAGGAAGCCTGACCATAACTATAGCCATTAAAATGGCAATGATGGTGATCCCTAAAACAGCCAAACATTTTATAACAATAGTCATTTTTCCCCCCTATCGCATTGATATGAAATCATCATTTTTATCCTCTGCTCAAACAAATGTTTCTAACCTCTTCATTGTTTTTTCCACGCCATACTGAAGGAAACTATGGAGAATTAAAATGACAGGTAAAAAAACAATAATCCATAGCCAGAACCACAACAGCAGCTGCATGACAAACATGCCAACCGTAAACAATAGAACCATATAACCGTGTAAAACAATCGCAGATTTTATAAGAAAAGAAAAAAAAGCTATCAAACCTGTAAGAGACACAATCACAATGAAGGCTAGAAAAAAGATGATAAAATAATCTTTTCTTGAAAGTTCCAAAGATTCTTTAAAAGAAAGGGGGCTTAATTCTATTGCACAAACTGTATTCTGTCCTTTCCCTCCTGCCTGATTATGCCTCAAATTCTGCGCTGCACCCTTTTTTAATTTGCGCCGCATCCAAAACAACAATATTGTCCGTTTTATCAACGAATAATAAAGTGCAAAGATTGTCATGACGGTAGAAAACAGTATCATGATCTCCCCGAGAAACATGAAAGCACCCAACCCTCCTGTGATCAACATTCCAAAACTCCTTACAAAAGAATTAGCCTCTCGTTTCCCTATTGTGTTCTGTTGAGAGATTGGTTGTCTAGCTGTTGCTGCTCTGGCAATGTATCCCACAGCTTCATCATTTCCTTGACATCCCGTTTAGAGATGGCGTTAAAGACAAAAAAGAATGGAAAGAACAGCACAAGACAAAACCAAATCATTTGCGGTAAGAAACATAAACAAGCCCAAACACCATTCCATCCTACGTTACGCAAAAACAAGACAGCAGGATTATTTTCAAAAGGCTGTTTCAAAATCTCCTTAGTCATTTTTCGAAGATCTCCTTGTTCCATTTTCTCCAGTGCTTGAAACTGTTCTTTAGATATAATGTGAAAAAACTCCAAAGGGCTCATATAGACAGTCGCGGCAAAAAGCACCAACAAGGGGATAGCCCAACACAAAATAATGACGTAATCTCTTCTTGAGAGAGCCGTCCATTTTTTAAAAACTGCAGACTGATTCACCCCTGGCTGTGATGCAAAAGCCGTATTTTCCTCATGGATAGATTGGTGTTGTGATTTATCTTCGATCATATGGATATTTTCTCACTTCTAAAATGCCCACTCACTCTTTGAAAACATGCAACCAGAAAAACCGATTTATCGAGCACTCTTTTCACCATGAAACCCGTGCTATAGGACTTTTTAAGTCTATTTTTTTAAATTCCCTATACGCGACAACATACAATCTCTCAGGCTTACAAGCACAAACGCTATTGTGTCTCCTTATCTATGACCCACACCTTAAAAGACAATGTTTCACAAAACTCAACAAGCAAAAATATTCAATCTAAAAAATATATGATGTGTAAAATTTTACTAATAACATACTGATTTATAACAATTTATTATTTAGCACATTAAATGAGAACCCTAAATAGCATAGGATTATCTTATTCCAAACCTGTTCCATATTGGGCCAATCCAAACCATGTCTCTTGCGCGTTACAAGCAGAAAGAGCCATATAGAGTAAAATATTAAGAAAGGATGATAAATGCCTCTAAGGAAGCGTCTCAAATGCCAAGGGCTGTCGCAACAATGAGAGCTGGCAAAATGTGTGATGCTATGGACTTTCTTCTTCACAAGCGTAAAAATGGAAGTGTGCAATAGATTTTATAGTATTCAAACTTTATATGGATTTCATTGGGGGACTTTATCGTTATACCCTTCATGAGCACCCTTGCGAAATGGTCAAAAGAGAGCCCTAAGACATGGCTCTTTAAAAAGCAACACAACACAAAGTCGAACAAGCAACCGATTATCCAGTATGAAAAGCGCGCGACAAACAACCTTAATCCTCATTTGAAAGCTTCTTAATTAAAAAGGCTTCATTAAAGATGAAATATCTCACAGCCCCCACATTTATACAGCCCCTACATTCATCAAGGCATCTCCCATAAAAGCATCTTTTTATAAAGGCATTTTCTTCTTATAAAAACAGCTTCTTTCGATAATGCATCCTTTCCTTTAAACGACATCCCCTCGTCTTATGATGAGATCCATTAAAACGGAAAATTTTATACTCTATAAAGGATACTTATAAAGGAAATACCAAACCAAATAGCGAGATCATTCACAGTTTATTTTAAGCCGATAAACGATATTTTATTTGAAAACATAGAGCATCTTATGCTATTATAATAGGATACGGAGGTTTGCTTTTTGCCGCTCTCTGCCACTCAAAAGAAGACAACATATCTCCTATAAAGGATAAAAATATGCTTAACAGCGTGATGTATATCAAATATCTTGGGAAAGCGCCCACCAACAAAAAAATAAGAGAACCCAAATAACAAGCTCCCAACTTAAGAAAACAATGACTTTTCAAAGGTGGAATTGAAAAGTTTCCACAAAGCGCTCGTGAAAAAAGAGACAAATAATCCCATTAGAAAAAACTTCCTATTAGAAAAGACGATGACATGCCCTTAAAATCCATTCTTATTTTTTCATTCACATTTGACAAAAATTTTCCTTCAATCTCTCAAGAACAGTTAAGAAATATTTAAAAAGCAAATAATTCGCTATCCATGAAAAAATAAGCATGACAGGGGCGGAAGATAAGACTGATAGGGATAAGATAAAAAAGGTAAGAAACACTTTAAAGATGATTTTTTCGCCCCACACCGTTGCTTTTCTTTGCATTTAAAACGCCTTTAGTATCGTTTGTTTTTTGATCTGCAACGGCTGATATTTCCCAGTATTTGCTCACTCCCCCCCCAGTTTCCTCCTTTTAAGTATTTTCCCCCTCTTAAGTATTTGCTCCCCCAATATTTGTGCCAAGTGCTTTTTACATCACTGTCCCCCATCAACAGACAGTTTCTTTTTCATTCAAATGGTTAAGTTCATGAAAATACGTAAAAAACGCGGTAGACCGAAAATAACAGGAAAGCGAGAGCCCAAAGGACGTATTTCACGTGCCCAAAGCTCCAGCGAATCTGCGCTTCAATCTGCGATTGAAATGCGTGCAAAACACTTTGGTTTAAGCCTCGAAGAAGCGAAAAATCCGCTTGTTGGGACCTATATTGGGCGTCTTTGTTTGCTTGGCTATAAAGAGGCTTCATCAGGCATCAGTAAAGAGCAATATGACACGGCACAACAATACTTGCAAATTAGAAACGACTATTTATGTGCAAAAGGTTTACCAAACGGTTATTATGATGGTTTTACGCACAGCGCATCAGATGAGAAAGCAAAAAAGCAATGGGTCCAAAGAGCAACGGAACACTATGAAAATATGCAAGAAGCGATTAAAGAAGCACAATATCTACATCGTCAACACAACTTTCATGCGGCATTACACTATCTTGTTATAGAAGATCAACCGCTGCCTAATCTTGTTGGTTCGTTGCGTATTATTCTTGATGCCCTTTATAAACATTTTGACAGTTCTACCCAAAAGAGCCTTTGCTAAAAACACTCATCGTTTCCTCCCCCTCACAGGATAAAGATTCCCCTCTCCTTTTATAACATGCCTCTTTATAACCAGCTCCTTTATAAAGTCCCCTTTTGGCAGGGTGCACTTGAGATCCACTGAGCTTGCCCTTTCATAGAATTTCATAGAATTAACAAGCTTAAAGCGCACAACAAACAAGCTTTAAAATATCCACCACGCCCTTAAAAAAATACTTCAACCTGTCAAAGAGACTTAACCTTAATCTACCCATGGCCTCACTTAACCATGCCTCAAAGGACAATAATTCACGGCATATTCACGGCATGGGCAGGATAAATATTTTGCCCCTCTTTAAAACAGCAACATTCTCCCCTCTACCCCCATTGTAACAAACCACCCTCATCATAAACTTCGCCCAATATCGCGACATCCTTAGCTTTTAAGACAATTCATTATCGTCATTTTACGTCTTTTCTTGTACAATTCTATATGGCTTTCCTGATCTTATGACGGACAAAAGCTATGGCTTTTATTTCAGCATAATCTGGGTTTCTCATTCAAAATAAATAATGATAAAATATCCACTATAAATCAATAGCTTATCATTAAAACAACCCGTTGATCTTTGACAAAATTAAAAGCATCATCCCTTAAAGGAAAGAAAAAGCCCCTACCAACAATCTTCTCCCTCATCAACAACTGCACCGATAACCCTCCACCCATCACACCACCGCTAATACGACAGCCAGCACAACCCCAATCGCCCCCACAAATCGCCAACACCTAAAGCTTTGCCCCGCAACACCATCCAACCACCGCCTTCCCAATTTCATCAATAAAATACCACGGATTTCAAAACCACAATTCTCCTTTCATCTTGTCCACGCCTTTCTCAAAGGAGAAAATGTTTTTTGCCACATCAAAAACTTTTCCATTAAAACAAGATATTTTGCTGCATAGCTAATGAATGAGCTTTTTTCTGTAGATTTTTTTCCACGATAAAAAAGGAAAAATAATCGTTTTGCGGTTGACAGAATATGAAAAATCGTATTTAATGACAGGTGCGGTAAGGGGTTTTCTGCGTCCAGATTTCATCATAAAATTTTCGCATTATTATAGACTATTATAAGTTATTATAGACTGTTATAAACAGTGTGTTTCGCGACAATGTTTAAAACTTTACGGTTTGAAGGTATCTTTCGTCTTTTTCTGACTGTTTTCTTTTGCATCACCCAATTTGCATCACCAACAGCCCCATAATTTTGAGATTTTCAAAACAAGTCGTATTCACTAAGGGCTCCCAACAGAACGCCCTAATAATCCCCCCATAAAATACCAATATCATACATCACAGCAATGATGAGCAATACACGCATAAAAATATGAAAACGGCATCATTATGCTCTCATCGCCTCACCTTTCAAGATGCAAAGGCTTTTTTTCAAAACATTGTTTAGCCAGAATTGAAGAAGATCATATCACCTATCGATCATCAACATAGAGGCTAAGATTATGAAGCCACAAGATTCTCCCCCACCTCATTCCTCACAAACACCAGAAGGCGCAAGCGCACCTGAAGGGGCGCATGCAAATGCATCATTAGACACTCTTGCTGCACATTTAGAACGGCTTAACATCGAAAAAATAAAAAACACTCCTTTCAACCGTGCCGAGTTAAAAGATATTGTTGCTGGTTTAGAACAACATAATGCCGATGGCAGTTGGATCAAAAATTATTATGATATTTTAGATCTTTACATGATGCCAGCCTTGGTAGATCAAGCAAATCGTAAATATCCAGAGATGAATCTTAAACTTGCAATGACACCTGACGACTTTGCACTCTCACTAAAAGAAACGCTCGAAAAGGGCATAAAATCTTCTAGACTGATTGTTAACGCAAAAGATAGGGGAATTCATTTTGCTGTCATTGATCATCAAACCATAGGGGACAAGACATCTCTGATATTTTTAGAACCTACCTCACTGCGTGACACACTCCCCGCCTTACTGGCATTAAGAACGCGACAATCCATTGAACATCACCAATTGCCTAACATTCATTTTGCCATGGCAGAAATGGATATTCAACGCAGTTCCTCTGAATGTGGGATGTTCAGCTTAAGCCTTGCTAAAAAGCTTTATCTCGAAGCTCAAAAATTAGAAAGACTACACAAAGATAATATTAAGGGTGTGTTATGTGAACCAGACACGCCTTTACCTGCTGAAAAATTAGATCCATATCTTCCAGCTCGTTTATACAAACACGTGCAAGGCAGAAGACGTCTTAGGGAATATCTAACAGCCAATCCAGAAGCAGCACATGAAAAAGTAAACAAAAAAGGCGAAACCCTAAACGAGAGGTTTGAGAGAAGCTTGGTGGCAACAGAGACAAAAACTGTTTCTGTTTCACAACACAGAAAAAGAGCAACAGAATACAAATCTCTAATGATGTAATAAGCATTTGGCCATAGCCCTATTCCACATCCACAAAGAATGAAGCTCTGCGGCTTTACGGTAAGATATAAGTTGCTGTTAGCAAATCTTCTTTTCCCTTTGAAAGAAGTAAAGAGCTAAAGATGCAAACAGTAAGCAACATGATCTCTTAAAAGACAAAAAGATACCTTGCCTTTGACTCTGAAAAGCGTGGGGTTTTGTTTTTCGTAACAAATTTTTTTAATAAAGATGATTTCATCTCTTTGTTTTTTTTAGCTAAAAAATCTTTCCTGCAAACATTGTTTAGCCAGAATTGAAGAAAATATTATTTTCTACCAATTATCAATATGGAGGCTAATAGTATGAAGCCACAAGATTCTTCCCTCCCTCATTCCTCACAAACACCAGAAGGGGCAAGTGCAAATGAATCCTTAGAAGACCTTATTGCACGTTTGATGCAAAGTTCCATCCAAACAGAAGAAGAACATGTTGCACCAAGTTCTGACGAATTAAAAGATATTATTACAGGCTTAGAAGATGATCTCATCACCGGCCGTTGGATTAACGCTTATTATGAAAACACAGATATTAGATTGATGCCGGCTCTCGTAGAAAAAGCAAACAGCAAATATCCAGACATGAATCTCAAATTGGCTCTTACAGCAGAAGAGTTTTCGCACGCACTAAAAGAAGTCGTTGAGAGCGACGCGAAATCTGCCCGATTTATAGTCAATTCGGAAAGCAAAATCCACTTTGCCGTCCTTGATTATCAAAAAGTTGATGACAAAATCTCTTTGATTATGCTTGAACCTACAACATTTCAGAATATCACAGCTTGCAAACTAGGGATAAAAATAAATCAAACCCTTCAATGTCTTCAACTGCCTCCTTATTCTTTTACCACGGCAGAAATGGATATTCAGCGAAGCTCTTCTGAATGTGGGATGTTCAGCTTAAGCCTTGCCAAAAAGCTTCATCTTGAATCTGATAAATTAGCAAGATTGCACAAAGATAATGTTAAGGGTGCATTATGTGAACAAAATTCATCTTTATCTGCTGAAAAGTTAGATTCCTATCTTCCAACCACTTTTTATAAACACACACAAGGAAGAAGACGTCTAGAACACTATTTAAAAGCCAATCCGGATGCTGAACATGAAACAGTAAACAAAAAAGGTGAAACCCTGAGGGAGAGATTTGAAAAAAACTTAAGAACAACAGAAGGAAAAACTGTTTCTGTTTCCTCCCACCAAAAAAGGCTCACTGAATACAAATCTTTATCGATGTAATTGAGGCTTTTTCCATATTCCTATTCATCAAAGAACGAAGAGAGGCTGCTTTACAGCTAAGATTTCTCTAAGCAAACCAGCTTTTGCGCTCATAAAACAAAAATAGCAAACAACTTTCCTCTTAACGAAAAAGCACCATTGTCCTATAAAAACCATCCCCTCTTAAAATTGTATCAAAATTCCAAAGCTCTTGTTAGCCCAAAGCTCTTTGTAATAATGAGACTATTTGGATAAGCAAAACGCTTGATACATAAAATATTTAATGCTTTCGTCTTCAGTAAAAGCATATGTCTTGTTTTTCTGAGAGTATCCACTTCGTATCTCAAACACCCCCACATCAATGCCATACGACCAAACAACCGCAATAGACCACGCTTATCGTGCATCAACCAAACAACCGCCCCCACCAAGAAGGCTCCATCAAAAACACCAGGACAAGGTCTTAAAATCAACAACCTCTCTTAACGGAAAACGCCTGCCCAACTATTTATCCCTCTTAGCCAACCATTACCCCTCTTACCCAACTATTTACCCCTCTTGCCCAACCATTACCCCTCTTTGCCTAACCATTACCCCTCTTGCCCAACCATTATCCCTCTTAGCCAACCATTATCCCCATTCCCTAAGATGTCACAACCAACCTTTTGATTTCATAAAAGTTTCACATCTCTTCTGTTTTTGAAGCGTGAAAAATTTCATTTTTAATCTGTCAACCAGCCTCACGTTACCGTGAGGCTTTATTTTATGGAGAAGCAAATGAGAAAAATATCTAAAGCAGGGCTTGCACTCATTAAACAATGGGAAGGATTGCGTTTACATGCCTATAAAGATGCCATCGGGGTGTGGACAATCGGCTATGGTCATACCAGCACGGCTGGCAAACCGTTCGTTCACAAGGGCATGATCATTACTGAAAAACAAGCAGAAGAAGTTCTTTCTCAAGATTTAAGACAATTTGAGAATACCGTTGAAAAACATGTGCGGGTTTCCTTAACGGATGAACAATTCGCCGCGCTCGTATCGTTTTGCTATAATATAGGAACATCGGCTTTTTGTAATTCGACCCTGCTCAAAAAACTCAATAATGGCGAATATGAAGCCGTCCCTGCTGAGTTACAAAAGTGGACTAAAGCAGGAGGAAAACGTTTTCACGGTTTAGTGCACCGTCGTGCAGCAGAAGCGGGATTATGGGCAAAAGGGGCTTATGTTTCTCCCAACTACCAAACCGTAGAAACGCAAACACCCATGGGATTTTTCAAAGCAGAAGCGCTTACACCGATTATTGGTTCTTTTTCTGGACTTGGGAGCTTATTGGCAGGTAATGGTCCCATCCAATGGGCATTGGCAACCATTATGGTTTTAGCCGCCTGCGTTGGCATTTTCTTTGTGGCAAAACGGTTTCGGGAGCAGCGCTTATGATGTGGTGGTTGAAAAAAAATCTGATGATAACAGGAGCGGCTCTGACCGCTTTTTTTATCGCTTTAGCAAAAGCTTTCACTCTTGGAAAGAAGGTTGAACAACAAAAGCAAATAGAAAAAACGCTAAAGTCATCAACAACACGGCTAGAGGTGGAAAATGAAATTAATCAAAAAAGTGATGCTGATGTACGCGCTTCTCTTACTCACTGGTTGCGCGATAAAAACAATCAATGAGCCTTTTTCTTGCGTTGGTTGGATGCCCATTTATTTAGACAAAAAAGATCTCAATATCATCAGTTCAAATCTCGCAAGAGATATTTTAAAGCATAACAAACAAGGGGAAGGCTTGTGTGGGTGGAAACATGGCTAGAAAAAAAACAGAGCTTACAGAAAAGGAAAAAGAAATCCTACAAGAAATCATCACAACGTATAAAAGTGTAAAAATGATGTCACGCTATACGAAGTGGATTATATTCATCATTTTCTTATTAGCACTTGATTTTTCACGGATCATAGATGTGCTGGGAAGTATTTTTACACAAAAATCGAATATTCAGCTCTAAAATAAATAAAAAACGTGAGACGTGTTAAATCTTTTTTTAAAATATAAAAAGCCATTCGTTATTTTTTGAAAACACGGAGATTTTATTGATGATTTTTTCACGTCTCACGAGAAATTTTTACACGCCTCACAAACGTCGTGCTCTTCACAAACGCTTTCATGAAATGAATTTAAGGGCATGAAGAGAGATTTTTAACCAACGCGTAAGTCAGCAACTTTGGTAACATAAGAAAAGGATCATACCAACGTACATTTTTTTAATAAATTATTGATATCCAAATGATTTTATACTCTTCATAAATAGCATTGCCAAGAATTTGTATTAAAAGACATTTCTTTTAAAGAAGCGCATAAACAAGCAATGTAATGGTAGCCTTACATAAAACTTCTCATCTTTACGTTGAATAAAAAAGCAAGCCGGCTCCTCCCACCCTCCCAATTCCCTGCCTCCCAATTCCCTGCCTCCCAATGCCCTGCCTCCTCAATGCCCTGCCTCCCAATGCCCTTATGTTCTATGCATAAAGGTCAAGTTGAAGAGAATATATGGAAAATCCTTGGCTCGAAAATATGAAAAGAAGGCATGAGGCTACAACAGAATTTCGCGTGCCTTTATCATCAGAAGCATTAAAAATTCTAAAACAAGCGCGCCTACTGTCTCGTAATGATTTTTTTCGGCTACCTGTCATGGTCCCCTTAGTTCAAAAATTGCTCCCCACTCAAGAATTTTCTGTCACAATATAGGCAACAAACAGAACTTGAGTATAACAACATGGGTTTGGCTCCAGTTTAGGTGATGAACTTACCGAAAAAAGATGAGAGCAAGGCGAAAAATTAGCTTTTATCTTTAAGCTTCTCAAATGGAGCAGTCTCCCCATTTCAGAGATCAACGAAACAGAGAGATGCTTATTCTCCTATGCAAAAGCTTGAAATACCAGCATCTTATTCATAAAAAAACAACCCAGCCCCATCATGCTCTTTTCAACTCTGTCTTTCCAACGCTCAATAGGTACTAACTCTTAGCTACTGACTTTTAATGATTGCGTTGGTTCATAAAACCGTAGTGACCTCTCACCTTATGAAGCACAAACACAGGATTTTTTAACGGTGCATACATAAACCTAAAATGAAAAAATAGAACTGTATTAGGAATAAATGACTATAAATCAAAGAGTTATATTTTTATTAGCACAATATTTTCAAAGGAAACCACGATCCCCACACAATAGAAACATTTCATAAAAACAAGAGAAAAAGCTATGGATTAAGAGTGAGCTTCATTCACAATGACGGTAGATCAACCAGAGGAGAGTAGAACAATCCTATAAGATAAAGAAACTGTCATAAAAGGAAAAACTGTATGAAACGTGAAAAAGCATAAAAAAAACGGGCACAGAAGACCCGTTTCTTTATTACGTCTATGGAATAAGAGCTTAGAAATCCATTCCGCCCATTCCACCCATTCCGCCAGCAGGCATCGGAGGCATTGGTGTATCTTTCTTTGGAACTTCAGCAACCATTGCTTCTGTTGTGATCAGAAGGCTCGCAATTGAAGCCGCATTCTGAAGAGCAGAACGCACAACTTTCACAGGATCAACAATTCCCAAAGCAATCAAATCACCAAATTCACCCGTGGCGGTATTATAACCATAAGTGTCAGCATTATTTTCCAGCACTTTGCCCACAATAATAGCGGCTTCTTCACCAGCATTGCTTGCAATCTGGCGCGCTGGTGCTTGTAGAGCACGACGAACGATACTAATACCAGCTTCTTGGTCAGGATTACTTCCCTTAACGGTCAACGCATTTGCTGCACGCAACAATGCGGTACCACCACCAGCAACAATACCTTCTTCAACAGCAGCACGTGTTGCATTCAAAGCATCATCAACACGGTCTTTCTTTTCTTTCACTTCAACTTCTGTTGCACCACCCACACGGATAACAGCAACACCACCAGCGAGTTTAGCAAGTCTTTCTTGCAATTTTTCACGGTCATAGTCAGAAGTTGTTTCTTCAATCTGAGCCTTGATTTGATTGACGCGAGCAGTAATTTCGCTCTTTTGTCCAGCACCATCAATAATGGTGGTGTTTTCTTTAGAAATATTCACTTTCTTTGCACGTCCAAGCATATCCAAAGTGACATTTTCAAGTTTAATGCCCACATCTTCAGAAATAACCTGTCCAGATGTCAAGATAGCGATATCTTCTAACATTGCTTTACGACGGTCACCAAATCCAGGAGCTTTTACAGCAGCAATTTTCAAACCACCACGTAATTTGTTAACAACGAGCGTTGCCAAAGCTTCACCTTCCACATCTTCAGCGATAATGAGAAGTGGTTTTCCAGATTGCACAACAGCTTCAAGCACAGGAAGAAGAGATTGCAAATTAGACAATTTCTTTTCGTGAATGAGAATGTAAGGATCATCAAGATCAGCGACCATTTTCTCAGCATTTGTGACAAAATAAGGGGAAAGATACCCACGGTCAAATTGCATTCCTTCAACGACTTCTAATTCCGTTTCAGCGGTTTTAGCTTCTTCCACGGTAATGACGCCTTCATTGCCCACTTTTTCCATAGCATCAGCGATCATTTTACCGATTTCAGCAGCGCCATTAGCGGAAATTGTTCCCACCTGTGCAATTTCTGCTGAAGTTTGAATTTTTTTTGCTTTTTTGAAGAGGTTTGCCACCACTTCTTCAACAGCAGCATCAATCCCACGCTTCAAATCCATTGGGTTCATGCCTGCAGCAACAGCTTTAACACCTTCTTGCACAATAGCTTGTCCTAAAACAGTTGCTGTTGTTGTTCCATCACCAGCGATATCATTGGTTTTAGAAGCAACTTCGCGCAACATTTGTGCACCCATATTTTCGAACTTATCTTCCAGTTCGATTTCCTTTGCAACGGATACACCATCTTTTGTGATGCGAGGTGCACCGAATGATTTATCAATCACCACATTGCGACCTTTAGGGCCGAGTGTCACCTTAACAGCATTAGCAAGGATGTCGACACCGCGCAACAAACGCTCACGCGCTTCACGGCCAAATTTGACTTCTTTAGCAGCCATTTAATTTCTCCTTGGAGTTTTCTCAAAATAGTACACAATGAAAAACTAAGTGCTTCAATTAGCCCATAATTCCCATAATGTCAGATTCTTTCATGATGAGGAGATCTTCCCCATTAATCTTGACTTCAGTTCCAGACCATTTTCCAAACAAAATACGGTCTCCTGTTTTGACTTCTAAAGGCACGCGCTTTCCGTTATCATCGAGAGCGCCATTGCCAACAGCAATCACTTCGCCTTCTTGGGGTTTTTCTTTTGCTGTATCAGGGATGATAATCCCACCAGCCGTTTTATTTTCAGATTCAACCCGACGGACAACGACACGGTCGTGAAGTGGGCGGAATTGTATATTAGCCATGTTTTAAATCCTTAAAACTGAACATAATTGCATTAATCTTAAAAGTTCTTGCTAGCACTCTCAAACTACGAGTGCTAGCATGTGTTAGATATAAAATCGGCATCTCTCAATGTCAAGAATAGCCATAAAAATAATTTCTCTAAATGAAGCTTCAAAGTCTTGCCTCTTATTGCACTTTCGCGTTATCTATCTTTTTTGAGAACCCGTGAACAAAAAAGGATCTTATCATGGTTGAAACACGTCAGGAAACGGATAGCTTTGGAACGATTTCGGTACGTCAAGATCGTTATTGGGGCGCACAAACTGAACGTTCTCTGCATAATTTTAATATTGGCAGTGAAAAGCAGCCTCTTGCCATCATCTATGCCTTAGTCCTTGTCAAAAAAGCAGCAGCGATTGTAAACATGGGCAAAGGAAAACTACCAGAAAATATTGGAAAAGCAATTATTGCCGCCGCTGATGAAGTGCTTGCTGGCGATTTTGATAAGCATTTTCCACTGTCCGTCTGGCAAACAGGTTCTGGCACACAAAGCAATATGAATGTCAATGAAGTCATTGCTAATCGTGCTAGTAAAATTTTGGGAGGAAAACTTGGAAGCAAAAAACCAGTTCATCCCAATGACCATGTCAATATGAGCCAATCATCGAACGATTCCTTTCCCACGGCGCTTCACATTGCCACCACGTTGCAAACACGCCAACACTTATTGCCAATCCTTGAAGCTCTTATTGCGACATTAAAACAAAAAGAGCAAGAATTTGCAGACATCATTAAAATCGGTCGCACCCACACGCAAGATGCAACACCTTTAACCTTAGGGCAAGAGTTTTCAGGCTATCGTGCCGCATTAGAAGCCAATCGTCAGCGCATTGAAAATGCTCTAACCGATGTCCACATGCTTGCTCAAGGTGGCACGGCTGTTGGCACAGGGCTGAATGCGCCAAAAGGTTTTGACGTTGCTTTTGCGCAAACAGTGAGCACTCTCACAGGAGTAACGTTCCAAACTGCCAGCAATAAATTTGAAGCACTTGCCCATCATGGCGCCCTTGCGCATTTCCACGGAAGCTTGAATGCTCTCGCTGCTGATCTGTTTAAAATTGCCAATGACATTCGGTTTTTAGGCTCTGGTCCACGTTCTGGTTTAGGGGAACTCAGTCTTCCTGAAAATGAACCCGGATCTTCTATTATGCCCGGCAAAGTCAACCCCACACAATGTGAAGCCTTAACCATGGTCGCATGCCAAGTTTTTGGTAATCACACCAGCGTAACTTTTGCCGCAAGCCAAGGACATTTTGAACTCAACGTTTATAAACCTGTTATTGGCTATAACGTTTTACAATCAATTACCCTTCTTGGTGATTGCATGCGTTCTTTTGATATGCATTGCATCCAAGGATTACGGGCCAATCGCGTTCATATTCACTCGCTCATGGAGCGCTCACTCATGTTAGTCACAGCTCTAGCACCAGAAATTGGCTATGAAAGAGCTGCTGAAATTGCCAAAGCAGCGCATAAAAATGATACAACTTTGCGCACCGAAGCATTAAAAGCAGGTGTTTTTGTAGAGGATTATGACCGATTAGTTGATCCCAAAAAGATGATTGCTCCCCAATAAACAACCCACTAAAAAAGATGCAAACGTCTTAAAACAAATCGTTCTGTCAAAAGATCGGGGTGTAAACACCCCGATGATGACCGATAACCATTACCCACAGCGTTCATTTTAGGCTCTGGTCCGCATTTATGCTATGGGTGGTTTTGTTGCTTATGTTGCTTATATTGTACTTAAAAGGCACAACGGTTTTGGAAAGAAATGGATAGCCATGGCTCAACACCCAATGGCTATACTGGCAGAAAGTGATTTAAATGGATATGACTTTAAGGTGTTTTTCATTCTAGCTTCACGTCTTGATTTTAAAAATCAATTAGCTATCAACCAAAAAGAATTAGCTCAAAAAAATCAGTATTAATAGACATAATTTCAATCGAAGTAAAAAAGATTAATGAATTCATAGTAGTTACGCTTACAATGTTATCATTATTGATAACATTGGGTAGATAACTCTTATCTCAATGAGATAATGTATTGATTTATAATAATAATCTAGCGTTATCCATATTGAATAAGAATCCTAAATACCGTAAGATTTTCTCATTTTAAATCTGTCCCATGTTGCATCAATCAAAATCACTGACTAGCACATCACAAACGGAATGAATGTATGGATAGAAATTGTATAAGATAAGGAAAAACGCCTCTAATGAACCACCTCAAGTGCCAAGGACTGTCACAACGGCCAAAGGGGCCTGTCACAACATTGTGGAGAGGACTGTCACAACACCCACGAACTGGCAAATATAGTAATGGCACCGGCTTGCTCCTCTATGAAGCGGAAAAGAGGTGCTCAATAGATTTATCATTATATCATTCACGAGCCACCGTCGTGAAATGGATTTAGAAACATTGAAAAATGTCTCCTCTATGAAGCGTGAAGATGGGTGCTCAATAGATTTATCGTTATACCATTCACGAGCCACCGTCGTGAAATGGATTTAGAAACATTGAAAAATGTCTCCTTTATGAAGTGGAAAAGAGGTGCTCAATAGATTTATCGTTATATCATTCACGAGCCACCGTCGTGAAATGGATTTAGGAACATTGAAAAATGTCTCCTCTATGAAGCGTGAAGATGGGTGCTCAATA
>NZ_JBHIOE010000014.1:16165-36529 GCF_042195335.1 Bartonella sp. CL25QHWL
GATTTATCGTTATATCATTCACGAGCCACCGTCGTGAAATGGGTTTAGAAACATTGAAAAATGTCTCCTCTATGAAGCGTGAAGATGGGTGCTCAATAGATTTATCGTTATATCATTCACGAGCCACCGTCGTGAAATGGGTTTAGAAACATTGAAAAATGTCTCCTCTATGAAGTGGAAAAGAGGTGCTCAATAGAGGAACAGCTGTTGGAACAAAATTCGATGCACTGAAAGGTTTTGACCTTTGCTGAAACAATTCACTCTCTGACGGGATATCCTTGACAGCTCGCAAGAAATTTGAGGCATTTGCCCCTTATGGCGCCCTCACCCATTTCCACAAAAACCTGAATGCACGCGCTAATCTCTTTAAAATAACCAACGACATTCAGTTTTTAGGCTCTCATCCACGTTCCGTCTTTAAGCGAACGGAAAGTTTATCATTTTACATGGCACATGAGAAACCTCTTGAAACTTGAGATTCTCGCCCTTTGCTCCTTCTTATTCTTTGTATTCCATTCAATCAATCAAAACTATTCGCTTGGATTGTCATAAGAAAAAGTAGCGTATAGATAAAAAAGAAATAAAGTCGCTCATCCCCTTAAGTGCTCAAAAGGCTATCGCCATACAAAGCTACGCAATATCAGAAACGAGCAAAGAATACGATAAAGAATATGATGGTGCCAATATGCATTTTTTACGACCAATTGAATATTAAGCACTTTGATATCAATCATAGTGGATAATATATTTAACACTTAATAACAAAAAGTGATTTTAATATATATAAAATAATATTTTTTAAACAAATAAAAAGCCTGTTTACTATATTATATTTTTTTCTAAAACACAGAGAACACTGAAGAAGCGTATATAAAAAATCCTTAAAAATCAATACAAACGCGGGATAATAGCATGAAAACAAGTTTTAAGAACACTTAAATATGGATAATTATAGAGTTTTTGAGTATTTTAATTTTCATAATGATATTAAATATAGATTTCTTTAATCAATTCGTGTATAATGCGCTTTGTATTTTAAATGAATTGGGGACGTTTTTATGAAAACAAAATGTTTAATTGCACTATCTATTTTCACTTTCATTACCGCTTCAACAGCGCAAGCAGCAGATACGGTAATCTTTGAGCAATCAAAACCGAAGGTTTCATTGCAAAATGATTCATCATCACGTATTTCACCGGTTACTGTTTCTGCGCCTTTTTCTTGGTCTGGTTTTTATTTTGGAGGACAAATTGGATATTTTTCCAATAAAAATACTCTAAATTACGCACAAGAAGCTAGAGACGGAAAATGGGCTTTGGTTGATAGAGATTTATCACCGAAACTATCAGGATTGAGAGCAGGTTTGTATGCAGGTTCTAATATTGATCTGGGAGATTTTGTTTTCGGTTTTGATACGGACATGGTTTGGTCTGGGAAGAAAAGTACCCAAACAGACAATGGAAAGAAAATTCTAGATAAATTAGACTCCATTAACATTGCCTTTGAAGAAGCTGGAATTCCTATCATAAAACCTGCCGCTCAGGATGAAACGATACCCAACCATGGTGACATTGTTGTTAGCGGTGTAACATTGAAAGAAACATGGTCTGGTGCCGCGCGCGCGCGTATTGGTTTTGCTTCCCATCGTCTTATGCCTTATATTGCAGGGGGTATAGCCTATAGACAGATGCAATATATCATGTCACTTTTATCAAAATCGCAAGAAGATTCGACAATTTTTGCTTCTGGCAATGTGTTAGATGAGACAAAAACAATGTTTGGTTACACTGTTGGTGGTGGTTTTGATCTTGCAATGACAGATAATATCATCATGCGTACAGAATATCGTTATTCAGATTTTTTTAAAAAGAAATTTGCAAACGATAACCTTAAAATCTCTTCTCAAACGCATGATGTTCGCTTTGGTATCGCTTATAAATTCTAAGTTTTGTAGAAAAATTGAACGATTAAAAAACCCTGTTAAAAACGGGGTTTTTTAATGCCCCTTTGCACTAAAAAGACGTAGATTCTAAAAACCAGTACTAAACTGTAAACAAATAATCACGAAACAATCCAACCTCTCCCTCTCTTAAAGCAAGCTCCTATCCTCTCAGCCTTTCATGTCGTGCATTGGGAATATATAAAAGCTTTACCACCATACCACTGGGCGCCATCGTAAAATAAATGAGAGCCGGTATTTAAGAGATATTTCTTTAAAAGAAATATGGATATTGTGCATCAATTGCAGTTTTATAGGATGATGTTGACTTGGCCTCCCCGCTCTTAAAGGATAAAGATTCTAAAAACCCATTTTAAAACACCATGTCCGTTTATAAAAGCACAAAAACTCTTGGGGACTCTTAAGGGGATCTTGGGCGAGCTTCTCTGGGCTCCTCCTCATGGAATGCCCTTAAGCCTAAAGCAAGACAAACACACTGAAGAATATTCAACACACAGCGAAAAAATACTGTAACGTTTCAAGGAAGTATGCCCTATATTACCACACTTCAAACGACCGTATTTTACAGCTATTGTATGCCAGAGTGGAGAAAGGATATTGCGGTTTTCTGTTTATGTAATTTCTGTAACGGGGAGACAGCTTCATTTGGAGAGAACATGAAGTTGTCAAGGTAAAAAACCAATTTCCAACCTTACCATTTCCCTCTGCTTTACAACTTTCAAAAGCCTCTAAAACACTATTTTTTTAAACCTCTAAAACTCTGTCTTTTAAAGAGTGGAGATTACGCATTGCCTCATGCTTTTGTTGCTCACATATCTTTTTGGCGATCACGCCCCTCATGTCATACGACAACGCTTCAAACCAAACACACTCAAATTCAAGACACTTTGGTTGCCAATGCACATGCGTGTTTTAAAGAAACATCTCTCAAAACCCTCAAGCCCATTTTGCGACAGCACCTACAAGAATATAAAATCTATAAAGCCTCTAAAGCACTATTTTTTTAAACCTCTAAAACTCTGTCTTTTAAAGAGTGGAGATTACGCATTGCCTCATGCTTTTGTTGCTCACATATCTTTTTGGCGATCACGCCCCTCATGTCATACGACAACGCTTCAAACCAAACACACTCAAATTCAAGACACTTTGGTTGCCAATGCACATGCGTGTTTTAAAGAAACATCTCTCAAAACCCTCAAGCCCATTTTGCGACAGCACCTACAAGAATATAAAATCTATAGAGCACCATCTCTACACTTCATAAAAGTGCAAGCTGGCACCATCCATCATACACTTTACCTCCAATGATGCCCTTGAAACGGCATAAGAGGCATTTTTATTCATTTTTTGTAAAATTTCACTCCACGCGAGAGCTCATCTAGCTTGTAACGTACGAGCGACATGATTTTGGTTGATTTACTATAAGCAGACTTGAAATGAGAGAATCCTACGGTATTCGAGGTTTTTCATTCAACATGCAAAACATTGAACACGGTCTATAAATCCCATGTTTTATAAATCCCCCCATATTTTATAAATCCCATGTTTTATAAACCAAAGTGATGCGCCATAACAGGATAAAGGGAAATACTTATGAGATGGTGCGGGTGGTCGGACTCGAACCGACACTCCTCTCGGAACCAGATTTTGAGTCTGGCGCGTCTACCAGTTCCACCACACCCGCACACTTTTATAAAAGACAGGACTATAAAAGATAGACTTGTCGATTATTCCTTTGCACTATATGAAGAAGCACAGATTCGTCAACAGAAGACTTCTCATTTTTTAAGAATTCATATCATTTTCTGATCTATTTTATGGAATATTTTCTTTATTGGATTTCTCTACCGGATTTATAGCAATCTCATTTGTAAAGTCTTTACCTCTTAAACTTATAAAAAGCCTCATGATATTAAACAAATTAAAGCTTTGGACGATTTCTTTAGCAAATCGGCGTACAGCACCACACTGGCTTGGTTTCATTGCCTTTATTGAAAGTTCTGTTTTTCCAATTCCCATAGATGTTTTATATATTCCGATGCTTCTTATCCATCAAAAGCGGGTTTATCGTTATGCTTTGATTGCGACAATCTGTTCTGTATTAGGAGGCATTGCCGGTTGGTTTATCGGACATTTTGCCTATGATACCCTTGCCAAACCCATTTTAGAAATTTATGGTAAGGTTGAAAGTTTTGAATCTCTGAAAAATAGTGCAACCCTGCAATTTCTAATCATTTTACTGATAACATCAGGTTTTTTTCATCTTCCCCCCATCAAGATTGTCACAATTTTGGCCGGTGTAATGAGTGTACGTCTTGAACTTTTCATGCTTATTTGTATTTTTTCTAGAGGCGCTCGTTTTTATCTTCTCGCGTGGCTGATTAAACATTTTGGACAAAAAGCAATGAATTTTTTAGTACAGCATTTCAAATGGATTGTTCTCATTGGTTGTGTTAGCCTCCTTTTAATTTATGGGATTTTCATAGCTTTTTTAAACAGGAAGCTTTTATAAGGAACAGACTTAATGGCATGCGTTTTGTCTTCTCACCCACTTTTACACAAGCACCTTCATCTTGAACCCAGCAGAAAAGAACAAAGTTTGTGGGCTTTTTTTCTTGCTTTTTGCTTGTCTGCCACAATAGGTATTGCCCTTGGTTTTGAACATTTCGGAGGGTATCTTCCTTGCGATTTATGTCTCATAGAGCGTTTCCCCTATTATGGGGCCATACCATTTTTGCTTTTAGCAGGTTTTGGGGCATATTTTTTTCGCATAACTGCTTGGGTACAACTTTTATTTTTGTGTGTTTTTGTCTTAATGTGCATCAGCCTTGTTTTAGCCATTTATCATGCGGGTGTTGAATATGGCTTTTGGGCTGCTCCCCTCAGTTGTGGTTTAAGCGCAGTGAGAAAAACCTCAGACATTAACCAGCTGCTCAGCCAATTAAACAACATTCATCCCCCTTCTTGTTCTGAAGCATCCGCACGCTTTCTTTTTCTTTCATTTGCCGGTTGGAATGTCGTCTCAAGCCTATTTTTCAGCCTTATAAGCCTCTATATTACTTCAAAAGGCATTCTTTCAAGCAATAAAAAACTCTAACCATAAAATAGAAACGAAACCGCGTTCACTCGTTCTCTCCAATCGCTTCCCCCCTAACCAACAACTCTCCAGTCACCAATCCCCACCCAAAACCACCCACCGCCAAACCAACCCACCAACACCAACGAGTCACCAACATCCCTCCTCTAGCGTTGTACTCAAAAGACAAAAATAAGCAGATACATCCATTTTATGGTTTCACCTCTCTGTACTTATAAGCAACATTTTGATAAAAACTCGTGATAGAAAAGCCGTAAAATAATAAGTGAGGGGACCAATAAATATAAATGGTCTGCTATGGCTGAAGATAAGAATACAGAGCCTTCTACCCTATCACCTATTTCCTTAGATATAACCAAACTTGAAGAACCATGTGTTATGATGGAACATGATCATAATGCATGGCGCGAGCATATAAAAGAAAGGGATTTAAATGCGCCTTACGAAAAACCACCTCATATAAAACCACGAATCAAATCGGCACCACGCATCAGGCAAGTTTTTTGGTGCGATTTTCCTCATGATTCGATACTCCCTGAATTTTGGAAAAAGCGGCCTGTTTTAGTGCTTTCTAAGAATGCAAAATTATATGGAAATGTGACAGTTTTACCTTTTTCAACGAAATCACAACCCAATAATCCCGCTGCGTATCCAATACAATCTCCCATAGAGAATAAAAAAGCGTGGATTATCTGCAATTATGTCACAACAGTTTCTGTAAGTCGTTTAAGTTGCTCACGTACCGTTCCAAGGTTATCCTGCGAAGATTTTCATAAAGTTGTAGCTCTGATGCTCAAATATTTACCGCATTTACAGTATTGACTTTTGGGAAAAATAAGTGTACCTATATCAGCATACACGGCATCAGTAATGGTGACCGCTTCCCCGCAAGGGGAGATAGGAACGAAGGAGTGGGAAACCGCTCCTTTCGTCATTTTTAGTATTTTTTTGAAAACTGCCATTTTTTGCAACCTTCCCTAGAACATATCCAACATTCATTCTCCACCGTTGTTGTTTTGAAATATCTGCGATTTGGGATAAGCAGAAGACAATATCCACACCTTGGATCCGGTAAAGTTTCCCATGGAGATTACCGAGATATTGTACATACTTATCATTTCATTGCACAAAAAATCATGCTGCCGTTGCTTAAACTTTATATGATTTTCCGCAATGGGAATATCTTTCCAAGATTGAAAAAAAGCTTCGCTTTATATGACCACACCTCAAACGATCGTATTTGACGAGATAACAAAGAAAATTCTCTAATAAACCAGAAATCAACACCCGACCGATTTCTATCTCTTCACCAAAAACAATTGTTTATTGCCCTAACCACATTATTTCACCGGTCACATGATCTAACATAGCTTTTGCAGATAGATTTTCTTCCCTGTTCTCCTAGAAACGATCTATGCTATTTTGGGATTTACTGCTGAATTGCTTATGCTTGCACTTTGAATGCCTTTTTTCTCACCATATAAAAGGTAGATAAAAAAATAATTTCGTTTATCAGCTTTATTTTAAAGACATACCTATTTTTACAGGATACGTTTTCCTTTCTATCAGCCCTATCGCATTTAATACACTTGTCGTTTCTAAACATGAACAACCAAGCATCACAATGGAACAATAGACATCCATCACTTTCATGGGCACTTGCATTGACAAGAGATAAACAAGAGTATTGATCATCACACACGGAGCAAAAATCTATAGCGACTACGCCATAGACTTTCGCCACGCACGGGTTATTCTTAAAGCATATTTATGATGAGATAATCATTTATGACATCATTTTTGTTACGCCACAGAACGGGTTTTGCTATTGTGCAAATTTTTCAAGAGAAATCCTCACTCGCTCATAGATGACAAGATTTCTTTATGGAGAAAGCGTATGGCGCTCAGCTTTGACCTTTTCCATAACAAGGATAAGTTCAAACTTTAACCAACACGACAATACACCTATTCTAAACGATTTACACACCACCTCATCAGCAACAGGCTGCTCCAATATCGGTGTATTTATCGGTGCATTGACTTGAGGATTTTTTGCACTTCCACGCACCGTAAAAAAAGAAAATATTTTTATCATTTTCAACTCCATTTTAATTGATTTGGATTTTAAAAATGACCAAAAAAATCAAACAAAAATAGAGAGGTAAGTTACGAAAACTACAGGGTAAATTTTACTGCCCCAAAATGTCTATTTTCCCCCGCCTGAACAGTCAGAGGAACACTATAAAAAATATTTTTATTGAAAAACAATTACTTATAATCTAGGGAAGAAAAGTAAAAATCCCCCCAGAAAAAGAGATTATCTTCAAAATTATCAAAAAAAGCAGCACAATTTTAGTGATCTTTTTATTTTTTTTTTTGATAAAATTAATTGGCAGGTGTCTTAGGCGCCCCTCCGGTAGGTTCCCAATTCGCAACAGCCGCTAATTCCTCAATAAGCTTCTCTCTTGGTAAATTATTATCATCTACCAACTTGTACTGAACGGCATTTTCACTAAGCCACTTTATAAGCGTTCCTTTAACAGTTTTACCACCCTCAGCCTCACTCACCGCTTCCCATGCCGCAACAATAGCAGCAAGCTTTGGAGCATAACGTGGATGCGTTGGATCTTGAAACGCATATTTTTGATCCTTAGTCTCAGCAAAATTATCCTCAGGGAAAAAAAACGCAGGACGCAGACCACGCAATAAAAGCCATTTTTTTAAATCATCAACGAGAACATATGAGGAATATGTCTCTATATAATTAGAAAAACTCGACCATTCTATCTTTAATTGATCGTCTTTTCCTGCCTGAACTATGGCATTATAAGCTCCTCGGAAACAAGCAGTTTTCTCTGATGATACGGAAAGGTTATCTTCGTAAATATCACTCTTTTCTGGTTCTGTTTCATCGTGAAACAAACACTTTCCTGGATTTAATCCAACTATTAAAAGCGCTGCCTGCGGTATTGTTAGTTTGTGCAAACCCAAAAACCATTCTAAACTATCATCAATTTCCATATATGCTCCCTTTTTTTCTGCACAATTTCGCTCTTTTTTAAAAACATCAAAAACGTTTGTTAACGCGTAGAGATTATGCACTTTTCACATTTCAACTCATCCCATACTTTAAATAAAAACACAGCACCCACACCCTTCCTTGTGATACACAAAAAAATGATTTGAATTGCTTCAATATAAGAAGTTTTGAAATGAGAGGAATCCTACTGAATTTTGGGCTTTCATGCAAGATATCAGGCAAGTTACAAGGCAATAAATGCCCCTTCATAAAGCATAAATTTTTATGCGTGATCAAATAATTTGATATGATAATATCTCTGTCATTTATACACTCCCACCCTTAAACCTGCCCCTGCAATTACAGCACAAAAGATAATTCGTTACACGCTAACAAATCCACCTAAATGCAAAAGCTGTAACAACGCTAAAATGCGCGTAAATATTATAAGAATACTGTCTTACACCTCCACAAGCAGAATGAGTGGCGTAAAACTGTACAATAAAATGCCATGCCTATAATGAACCGTGCTAAAGACTGTCGCAACACTGGGAGCTAAGGTGTATGATGATGCCAGCTTGCTCTTTTATGAAGCGTAAAGATTAAGAAGACTCAATGAAGTTTATATTATTTCATGAACATTTTGCGGCTCTACCCTTCTATACTCTTCACGGGGGCCCACCCTCGCGAAATGGGCTTTTATCCCTTGAAAAAGGTCTCTTTTAAAGAATCATTTCAAATTCTAAGAGCTGTTACAGTCTTTTGAACGCATCAAATGAATGATGATGCTAGCTTATTCCTTTCCTATATTCTCGAGCATCAATACATTAGAATGCTCCATTCAAACGCCCCTTTAGCAAAATAAAGCACATTGTCTCTTAAATTTTTTCACGTAATCATTTCTTTCATGCGCCCCTGTCGTCTCCATTTAATGAATCTCCTTATACTTTCTCAGCATCCCATCACCTTTTTTCTCAGTGCAACCTTTTTGTAATTTGTCAGTTTTTAACTTTTAGATTGACTTTCGGTTTATTTTTCTTATGTTTTAGAATTATTCTAAAGTGCAGAGGAACAGAAAATGTTGAGATCGTTTTTTTCATTTGTACAACGTAAAGCTCTGTCCTTTCGTTCAGCACAAAACGTGATACTTAAAGCGCTCAAATTAAAAGAGCAACATGCGGCGCTCTATTTAAAATATGCAAAAGCTCTAGAACCTTATTCCTCTAAGGAAGCCGCGGTTTTTACCGCTATGGGGCTTCAAGAGCTTAAAAATTATAAGCAACTTTTGTGCCTTTCTTGTCATAATCGTGCAAACACTATCGGTTCATTATGTGACAAAACTTCTCTTGTGAAAGAAAAGAGCCGCCATCCCTCCCAAAAAACAACAGCGGCAAATCACACCATAAAAAAACCTTCAAAAACGCAAAGACAAACACTTTTGACTTGGATTCAACCAGGTCTTGCAGGATTAATGGATGGCTCTGTCTCTACCCTTGCCCCCATTTTTGCCGCAGCTTTTGCCACGGGAGACACGCATCAAACTTTTTTGATAGGGCTCTCAGCTTCAATTGGTGCGGGACTTTCAATGGGTTTTACAGAAGCAGCCCATGATGACGGCAAATTATCAGGGCGTGGTTCGCCATTAAAAAGAGGTCTTGCCAGCGGCATCATGACAACATTAGGAGGACTAGGTCATACTCTTCCCTATTTGATCAACTCTTTTTATGTAGCGACAATTATTGCTTTTATCATTGTTTTTTTCGAACTAGGCGCCATCGTCTGGATTCAGAACAAATTCATGTCCACTCCCTTTTGGCGCGCCTCTTTACAGGTCATCATTGGGGGAGCTCTGGTTTTTGCCACGGGTATTCTTATCGGTAGTATCTAAAAAATCTTATCTGTAACCATAATTTAGATCTCAAATAAGCGCATGCCCCTAGGCATAAGCCATCCTTGATGATGCCATTATTGAAAAATGCCTTTGATGATGTTAGGTGGTGTTGTGGAATATTTTAGGTCAGTAAGAGATGATAAGCAAGCTCTGGGGACAACCTATATCCACACACCTTTATCGACTTGGTTTTATAGATATCTTTTGTTAAAGTATCATTTTCTTCTAGACCTCATATTTTGGAAATGCCTTGATCATGTCGCACACTGAAACCAACGCCCCTTTAAACAACCATCCTGTCTCTTCTCAATCTTCACGTGCCCAGACTTTATTTGTTCAGCGTCTTGCACACGGACAAGGTTTAGAACTTCCTTGCTACGCGACAGCAGGTTCTGCGGGTCTTGATCTACGGGCAGCAATTGGAGAAGAAGAAACGCTTGTTCTTGCCCCTGGGCAGCGGGCACTTATTCCAACAGGTCTCATTTTTCATTTATCTCTTGGGTTTGAAGCACAAATACGTCCACGCTCTGGCTTAGCCTTAAAACACGGCATCACATGCCTCAACACTCCAGGAACGATTGATAGTGACTACCGTGGTGAAGTCAAAGTCCTTCTTATCAATTTAGGACAAGAAGACTTTTCAATCCAACGGGGCATGCGCATTGCCCAAACAGTCATCGCCCCCGTATCCCAAGTTAATGTTTGCGCCATTGAACCAGAGCAAAATACCCAAAGCCATAACGAGAGCCGTGGAACAGGAGGTTTTGGTTCAACGGGACACACTTAAGAAGCTCTGAAAAAATCGCTATCCTTAAAATATAACACACACTTATTCTAATCACTCTTTCACTTAAAACCCCTTGGGCTTTTAAAGTGCAGAAGGAGTGCGCATTTGCTTTCAAAGTTTTTTCACTAAACGCCCCTCTAAACGGGCATCCTTACTCTTCTCCTGTCTCTTCTCAATCTTCACATGCCCAGACTTTATCCGTTCAGCATCTTGCACTTGGGACAAGAAAGCTTCCTCACTACGCAACGGCTGGTTCTGCGGGTCTTGGATTTACAAGCAGCAAATTGGTAAAGAAGAAACGCTTGTTCTTGCCCCTGGGCAGCGGACACTTATTCCAACAGGTCTCATTTTTCATTTATCACGTGGGGTTTGAAGCACGCATCCGTCCACGCTCTGGCTTAGCCTTAAAACACGGGCATCACATGCCTCAACACTCCAGGAACGATTGAGTGTGACTATCCGGAAGTGAAGTCAAACTCCTTCTTATCAATTTAGACCAAGAAGACTTTTCCATTTAAACGGGGCATGCGCATTGCCCAAACAGTCATCGCCCCCGTATCTCAAGTTAATGTTTGCGCCATTGAACCAGAGCAAAATACCCAAAGCCATAACGAGAGCCGTGGAACAGGAGGTTTTGGTTCAACGGGACATACTTAAGAAGCTCTGAAAAATCGCTCCTCTCAAAATAACACACATACTTATTCCAACCACTCTTTCACTGGAAATTCTTTGCGCTTTTAAAGTGCAGAAGGAGTGCGCATTTGCTTTCAAAGTTTTTTCACTAAACGCCCCTCTAAATAATCATCTCTCAATTACGTCTCTCACGCTATACAAAACTTCATTATCACCAGATACCCCTCCCCCATAACAAAAACATTGGCATTAACCATTGAGCGTTCACACACTGCTTGTAATGTCGACAATCTATACATCATACTGGAAATTCTTTGCGCTTTTAAAGTGCAGAGGGAATGCGCATTTGCTTTCAAAGTTTTTTCACTAAACGCCCCTCTAAATAATCATCTCTCAATTACGTCTCTCACGCTATACAAAACTTCATTATCACCCGATCCCTCTCCCCCATAACAAAAACATTGGCATTAACCATTGAGCGTTCACACACCACTTGTAATGTCGACAATCTATACATCATATTGATTTATAATAATAATCAATTGTCTTTCAACTTAAATGAGAGATCTCAATACTGTAAGATTGTTTCATGGCAAGCCTATTGATATTAAATCAATCAAAAGCATGTTTCTCACATTCCAAACGTGGTTAGCATACAGATAAAAACTGAAAAAATGCCTACAATGAATACGTGTCCTAAACACTGTCGCAACATTGGGAAAAAAATATAAATACGATAATGGTGCTCGCTTACTCTTTTATTAAGCATAAAGAGAGTGAGGTTCGATAGATTTTTTGATTATTTTACGGGGGCTTTACGGTTATACCATTTATGAACACCGCCGCAAAAAGAGCTTTAAGATGTATTAAGACACACAACAATCGCCTCTGCTGTTTTCTTGATCGCACCTCTTGCGGCAAGATGAGTAGAGCTTAATCCTAAAAAACCGATTCAATATATGAACCCCCTGCGTAATATCAAACCCATGCGTATTTGGTTTAATAAATCCACGGAACCCTCATCAATTTCACTCTACAACTTTGAGTAATATGCTTTGCTTCCTGCAACAAAGTCTGTTTTTTATCACTGATCAGAGACATCGGCTGGAATATTAGCGTTTCCCGTAGTGCTCGTTGTTACGGCATCCACATGCCCCACAACGTTACCACCCGCTCCATCGACAGCAGCGTTCGCTACCCCTGTTGTTTTATTATTGATCTCACCTCTTGAGACAAGATTGGTAGAGTTTTGCAATCCTACAAGACCGATTTTATGATATCCAGCCATGCGTATTTGATTTAATAAATCGATGACAGTACCATAATCAATTTCGCTATCCGCTTTGATTAAAATTTTTGTCTCTAAATTTTGCGTCGTTTCCCTCAACAAAGCTTCTCTCAAAGCTGCTTGTTCTACAAGATGATCACCAATGTAAAGAGAACGATCTTTTTGCAACGTAACATAAAGAGGTTCATCAGACTGAACCACTGAAGGTGCTTGAGTTATAGAAGGAAGCTGAACGGAAATGGCAGATGTTGCCAAAGGCGCTGCAACCATAAAAACAATAAGCAACACCAATACAACATCAATAAAAGGGGTCACATTGATTTCGCTTTGCAACCCACTCTCGTCTATATCCCAATCATTATTAAGGCTTGCTTTCATTTTTTATGACTTTTCTGTTGTCTTTGTCTATCAAGTTCACGGCTCAAGAGCCTTTCAAGAGCAGCAGCGATATCACCTAAATCACTACGATAACCACTCAAAGCACGCATAAGGCTATTATACATAACAACGGCGGGAATAGCCACAAAAAGCCCAACAGCCGTTGCGAATAAGGCTTCAGCAATTCCAGGCGCCACCACATCAAGTCGCGTTGTTTGAGACTGAGCAATCCCAATAAAAGAATTCATAATTCCCCAAACAGTTGCAAAAAGACCAACAAAAGGAGCAATTGCGCCAATAGTTGCAAGAACAGCGCTTCCACATGCAACACGGCGTGTAGCAGCCAGCAAGCAGCGTGACAAAAGTGAATGAACCCTTTCTTTTAAACCTTCATGAACATCGCGAGCCTTAGCATCGCGAACATCGCGGGAAACATCTTCATATTGATTGCTCTCCTCATAAAAGAGAATATCTTCAATCGTTTGTGCCCTTTCCTCTGTACTGGTTTTTTCACCAGAGCTTTCGTTTATCCCTTCAGGAGCAGAAAAATGAACCTGTTGTGCAGAAAGATACACCTCTTTAAGGACTTCTTTGAGAAAAAACACACCAGCCCCTTTGCTTTCTTTCAAGCTAGCTGCCAAACGCGTAAGAGTCTGAGCATTTAGAACCAATTGAAGTTCATGACGTACTCTTCGTTTTACCAAAGTGATCTCAACAATTTTCACAAAAGCAATTGTCCAAGACATAAGAGAAGCAAGTAACAAAATAATGATAACGGCTTTCACCACCCAATCAGCAGCCATAAACATAGAAAGAGGAGAAAAATCATGCACTGTCAATACAGCAGACATATTATCTAAAGGGACTGTTTTATCTAAAGGGACTGTTTCAGATTCCATTTTTATCTCACATTCTTGTGCTCTTATCTTTATTTATGAGCTGGATCGTCACCCCGCATAGCATCACTGTTCCAAAATGCCACTACCCTTTTAACGTCACTTGTGTATTCCTCTTAAGAAAGAAAACTTGATAAATCAAGTATAGTTTTATTCCACAAGCTCTCTCTTGTTTTAAAGAAATTACTCAAGAAATTTTTCTCTAACAATTCAACAAGTTTATCTTACCCAATCAATTTATTGCATAAATTAGGCAAAATGATAAACTTACAAGAAGTATCGCATATAATATTTTAATTTATAAGAATAATTTATCATCGTTCCTGTTAAATAAATCTCTCATATCGCAAAGTTTCTCTCATTTCAGCGGCTCTTTTAAAGCCAACAAAATATTTGCTTACATGAAACAAGCAGCAAAAATATCATAAAACTCTTGAAAAAAAGGATACGCACATCTCTAAAAACCCGTGCACTGAAGTCCCTATCCTAAAATAAAAATATACCTTACGTTTAAAAAAAGAACGATCGCAATATCTTAAACTGACCAAAAGTATCATGGGGAGCGCGTGTTGCCCCCAAATACATAGAGAGCAAAGAGCCGCAATATTATTTTCTTTTTCTTCTGCAAAAGCATAAAAATGACATTATTTCTGCCGCAAAATCGCAACAACGATGTTTTTTACCTGTCACAAGCCTAAAAAATAAACCTCAACAGGCTTTTTAAAAAACTTTTATAAAAAACTGCGCCACGAGAAACTGAAGAATGGTGCTAAATTGCTGCAAAAGCATAAGACAATTCTCAACAGATGCGACCCTTTACAGACAAAGCATATCGTATAGGAAAGATTTATTTTATCAAAAACAGTTTTAAATTCGACAAAATGAAAGGAACCAAAAAAAGCTTTTGGCGTTACTCAAGCAGTGAAAATTTTCACTCCAATGCAAATGATCACTATGAACACACCAATACAAATATAATGAATCAAGAGGGAAAAATACCATGGCCCATAATAAAACAACACAGCACGATAAATCAGCCGTAGAAAAAGACCAACAAAAAGACCTACAAGGACAATTAGAAACGTTACGCACTGAAATTTCAGGGATTACCTCAACCCTAACAGATCTTGGTGCAAACAAATTCAACGCCGCCAAAGACAAAGCGGAAAAACTATATCACTCAGCGAAAGAAAGTGGTGAAGACATGATGTCTCAAGCAAAAGACAAAATCAGTGATCTTGAACAAACCATGAATCAATGCGTTCGCAAAAATCCTGGCAAAAGCGTTTTGTTTGCCGCAGGGGTTGGTTTTATTCTTTCTCAATTACTGCGTCGTTAAGCAATGCATAAGTTTATCGCGCCTCTTTTAAACCATCTTGTCGGTGGAGGGCTTAAAAGCACAGTCAAGCAAGTACGCCTTCAAGCAATTTTCTATGGGTTTATTGGCATTTCATTCTTCATGTCTTTGCTTTTTTTATGTACCATCGGTTTTATTGCGTTATGTTCTGTTATGAAGCCTCTTGCTGCCGCCAGTATCATGTTTTTAATTTGTCTTTCTCTTGCAGGATTAGGTCTTATTATCAGTCGCGTTCTCAAAACTTATCAACGCTATGACCAACAAAAAAAGACAGAAGAACAACGCCACAAACTCATGACAGATGCGACCGTTTCCAGCCTTGCAGCTCTCAGTCAACATCTCCCTTTTGCCAAATTGGGTGTTCCCATTCTCGGACTTGCAACTTATTTTTTGTGGAAAAAAGATAAAAAAGACCGCTTTTCAAAGTAAAATATGTAAAACTGTCACTCTAAATTCCCCCTCAGTGTGCTTTCTTTTATAGCAAAAGAAAGCACATTTTTTTCCTCATAGTCTCTTTAGCTTCTTCAAAAGCCTGAAAAAAAATCCCCTTCATTTTGCTAAAAATTCCATAGAACCGCTACACTCTCTTTCAGATTGCAACCCATATTTCATGAACATAACAACATAAGGCAAAACTTACATTAAAAATTCTGGTTTGATTTGAAGCAATTGGTTGTTTTTTGAAGGCAAGGTGTTTTCAGTTTTACCTTTTCTCTATTTTTTCATAAGCCTTTTTTCATGACCATAGGTCACATCAGTAGTTTGCATGTGTTCAGATTTTTCTGAACACTCATGTTTGTTACAATGACTATTTTGTTTAGGGGAAGGAAACGCGCTCTCCCATAGCGCTGTAGTGAGCAACCTATATGCGTAAGCGAGCTTTAAACACAACAATTTTCCATAACGAGCGTTGTCCACCAAGGACTGTGTGGATTATAATTAACTTTTTTCTGATAAGATTCGCAGTAGAATATTGTCTTGATTTTTAAATAGCGCTTGAGAGAACGCTTTATCAATAATGGTCAATATTAATTATGGTCAATGGGATTATAGCTTCCATGATCTCTTCGCCAATCTTCTGGTTGTTGAAATTGGCTCGACCATAAACCGTTTTGTGCTTTTTGAGCAGCAGATTGTAAGTTTTTATAGTCTGCTGGGGATGGAAAATGATGCTGATCTTTTGTCAACACCATCAACCCTTCTGCCAGCCCCAACCGCGCCAGATCAACCCCATCTACAAAACATTGTGCATAATGAACCTGTTGAATGACACGTGCTTGCCGACAAGTAACCTTTTTATCAATTGTTTTTGAAACAAGCCAAGCCGTAACAAAAGCACCGCAAGGCCACTTAACTCCGTTGCGTGAGGCAAATTGCCTCATTTCACAGCTTTCCACACCATATAAGCGGATATCACGGATAATCTTTTTTCTCCACCCATCATCTACAAGCGTAATCATTTTAAAGGTCACACCACTTGTAACCTGTATAGCACCGGAATAGACCGGCACATTTTCTTCATAAAATTGTGATGCGAGTGGTTCTGGATGCAATACCACATTTTGTTGGTTTACGTCTTGTTGGTTTGCATAATCTATCAATTGTGACTTCGGATTTTGAACGGGGTTTCCAATTGTCTTTTCTGATCCTTTTAAAAAAGAAGTTTGAGTAAGTTGTTCATTATGTTGACTTAAATAAAAGTATCCTAAAATAATAATACAAATTAAGATAATATATTTAGGCGCTGATCGAAGATATTTTAAAAGTATCATTTTGAATATTGCTGTATTTTATTGTTCATTAAATAATAAAAGATTAAATATTATTAATTTATCGATAGAAAAATTTATTTTTTTCATTTATATGATTCCCGATTAATATTTTGAATATTAATTTTATGATCAACTTAAACATAAAGCGGGGGAATTTTCATGAAAAACATGAATAATTCGTTCATTAATGAACATACCTTACAAAAAACTATTCTATCCAACACCCAAAAGAAATGGTTAACAGCAGCATTGATGCTGTTTATTGCCTTCATCGCACTGAGTGAACCAGCATTTGCCGCAGGTGACTTTGGAAAAATTGAAGGCGCTCTTGATAAATTAGTCAAAGCTTTAACAGGAAACATTGCAAAATCGATTGCGACGATTGCGGTTGCTGGTATTGGGCTTGCATGGATTGCTGGTTATGTTGAAATGCGTAAAGCTTTCTTTGTTTGTGTTGGCATCGGCATTGTTTTTGGTGCACCACAAATCGCATCAATGTTTATGTCTTAATTCGCTTAACTTTAGCCTTTCAAAGCCATGAAAGAGCACGACAAGCTAACAGAAGATACGTTATTTCTTGCTTGCACGCGCCCTGCAATGATCGCAGGCGTGACGGTGGAAGCTATGGGATTAAATGCGATAGGAACGATGATGTTGTTTATTATGACAGGCAATATTTTTCTTATCACCTTTGGTGTGATGCTGCATTTCATATTCAAGGAAATCCTAAAGCATGACCATAACAAATTTCGTATTCTTCTGACATGGCAAAAGACATCTATTTTTGCCAGAAATTCGAGTCTATGGGGTGGGGGAAGTATTTCTCCATTACGATTAATTCGTAATTATGAGGAATTACAATGAATAGAACAGAGCGCAAACGTGAAAAGCAGCCAGAGGCGATCATTCCTTATGTGCGCCATGTCAATAAACACATCATTGCGCTGGATTCACGCGCTCTCATGAGCGTTATTAAACTTGAAGGCATTAACTTTGAGACAGCGGATATTATTGATCTGAATGTGCTTCACGAACAGCTCAATAATCTGTTTAAAAACATAGCGGATGAACGGATAGCGCTTTATAGCCATATTATCAGAAAGCGTGAAACTGTTTATCCGGATGGGACTTTCAGATCGGCATTTGCCAAGCAATTAGATGATAAATATCGCGACCGGATGATTTCACAGGAGCTTTATCGCAATGAGCTTTATCTTTCGATTTTGTGGAATCCACACGTTGATCAAACGGATAAATTAGTGGAGTTTTTCAAACGTTTAGGCAAAGCCAAGCAAGAAAAGACAGAAGTTGATGCAGAGTCCATTCGCAAGCTTGAAGATATTACAACAGATCTTATTCAAAATTTAGAGCGCTATGGTGCAAGAAGATTGAGTCTTTATGAACATGAAGGCAATATTTATTCGCAGCAAAGTGAGTTTATCCACCAATTGGTGGGAGGTCGTCGTGAACGTATCCCTCTCACATGGGGGACGATAGCTTCAACTGTTTATTCAGACCGTCTCATTTTTGGAAAAGAGATCATAGAAATACGCACCGAGGCGGCACAGCGGTTTGCGGGCATGTTTGGTTGGAAAGAATATCCAGCAAAAACTAGGGTAGGCATGGCGGATGGTTTGCTCACCCTTCCCTTTGAGTTTATTTTCACCCAATCTTTTATTTTCAAGAGCAAAAATGCTGCCAAGCAAATTATGGGGCGCAAACAAAACCAAATGGTCAATGCAGGAGACCGTGCGGGCTCACAAATTATGGAACTTGATGATGCGCTTGATGATCTTGAATCCAATCGTTTTGTTTTAGGGGAACATCATTTATCATTGGCAGTTTTTGCTGATACGCCGCAAGAGTTAGCGGATAATCTTGCCAAAGCGCGTTCTCGTCTTACAGATGGTGGGGCTGTCATTGCGCGGGAAGATTTAGGGTTAGCAGCGGCTTGGTGGGCACAATTGCCTGGCAATTATGCTTATCGCACCCGCTCTGGTGCAATAACAAGCCGCAATTATGCAGCGCTTTCTCCATTTCATTCTTTTCCGGTTGGGAAAATAGATGGCAATGTATGGGGACCAGCGGTAGCCTTGATGAAAACCTCTGCTGGTTCACCGTTTTATTTTAACTTTCACTTTGGTGATTTAGGCAATACGTTTGTTTGTGGTCCCTCTGGTTCTGGGAAAACGGTTATTGTCAATTTTCTTTTAGCGCAACTTCAAAAGCATGATCCCAATATGGTCTTTTTTGACAAAGATCGGGGCGCAGAACTTTTTGTCAGAGCGGGTGGCGGCACTTATATGCCCTTGAAGAATGGTAGACCGACAGGCATAGCACCGCTAAAAGGCTTAGACTATAACAATCCAGCAGATAGAGTTTTTTTACGCCAATGGATTATAAAGCTTGTTTCGTCTGAAGATCAAAAGATCAGTGAATCAGAAAGACAAGATATTTCTGCTGCTGTTGACCAACTTGCCTTATTACCCAAAGAACAACGGACAATATCGGCCTTACAAATGTTTTTTGACACCACGCACAGGGAGGGGATAGCGGGTCGTTTAGAAAGATGGTGTAAAGGCAATGCCTTAGGGTGGGTTTTTGACAATCCTGATGACGACATTGGCATTGATGCAAAATTTATTGGTTATGACATGACGGATTTTTTAGACAATAATGAAATTCGTCCACCCTTGATGATGTATCTTTTTCATAGGATTTTGTCTCTGATTGATGGACGCCGTATTATCATTGTCATTGATGAGTTCTGGAAAGCCTTAGAGGATGATTCCTTTAAAGCCTTTGCGCAAGACAGGCTGAAAACTATCCGTAAACAAAATGGTTTGATGTTGTTTGCAACGCAATCTCCCAAAGATGCAATCAATTCGACCATTGCCCACACCATTATAGAGCAATGCCCAACACAAATTTATTTTCCCAATCAAAAGGGCAATCATGGGGATTATGTAGAAGGTTTTAAATTATCGGACAGAGAATTTAACCTGATACAATCAGAATTAAGCCGTGAGTCACGGCGTTTTCTCATCAAACAAGGACAAAGTTCAGTTGTAGCAGAACTAAATTTACACGGCTTTGATGATGAAATAGCCATTTTAAGTGGCACCACCAAGAATATTGAACTCCTAGAGACCATTATGGATGAAGTTGGACAATCTCCAGAAAAATGGCTTCCTATTTTTCAAGAAAGGTCAAAGCAATGAAAAAACTTTTATTGGCAACAGCCGTCTATGCAGCTTCATTTGGCTTTCAAACAAATGCATTCGC